>DCVY01000124.1:0-6945 GCA_002327945.1 Acidovorax delafieldii
AGCGCTCTCCCCCAAAAGGTGAACGCCATCGAAGCCATCAACGATAGATTTCATGCGGCTTGCGAAGGGATACAAAGCGGTCAACGGCCGTTTTTAGGATAAATCGCGAGCCGATGAACAAGAACCGCATAGAAGGCGCTGCCGAGCAGGGCGAGTGGGCCATTGACCACGAAGCTCTTGTGACCAAGGCTGTGGTGGCGTGGATGCGGCGGTTGTGCGATGAAGGTGTGCGTTCTTACCAGCACCCCTTTCAAGGTGTTGCCCGCCCAGTCTTGATAACCCGAGCGGTTGCCACATGCGAACGAGCGAGGCTGCCTTCCACAAACCCTTTTGGAACCTGTGGTTTGGGTGCCCGCTTGCTGGTTGTCAGCTGTCTGGGCTTGAGGCGAGCGGCCAGCAGCACCAAGCGCTCCATGCGCTGGCACGGCGGCAGGTTGTTGCCCGGCCAGCCACACGCAGCCGAGCCCCCAGTCCATGCAAAGTTGACCGCAACCCATTCGCCAAGGTGGGTTTGTGTAACGAAAATTTTAGAACGGTCAAGCTGAGCCAATCGTCATGTGCCAACCACAGGTTTTAACGGGTGGCGGAGCAATGCCGAGGGGTTTCCCCTATGATGCTGGGCGTGTCGTCGAGGTCTCCGGCTTCTGCGGCGTTTTTTTTCTGCACCCATGCCATCCAACGATTCATCGCCTGCCAGCGCGCTGGCGGAACTGCGCAACGTCACCTTCGGTTACGGTGAGCGCGTGATCCTGCGCGACCTGTCGCTGAAGATCCCGCGCGGCAGGGTCACGGCGCTCATGGGCGCATCGGGCGGGGGCAAGACCACGGTGCTGCGCCTGATTGGCGGTCAATACCGGGCGCAGCAGGGCGAAGTGCTGTTCGACCAGCAGGACGTGGGGCGCATGGATGCGACGGGCCTGTATTCGGCACGCCGGCGCATGGGCATGCTGTTCCAGTTCGGTGCCTTGTTCACTGACCTGAATGTGTTTGAAAACGTGGCGTTTCCCCTGCGCGAGCACACCGATCTTGCGGACGCCCTGGTACGTGACATCGTGCTCATGAAGCTCCATGCCGTGGGCCTGCGCGGTGCGCGCGATCTCATGCCCAGCCAGATTTCCGGCGGCATGGCGCGGCGCGTGGCCCTGGCGCGGGCGATTGCACTCGACCCCGAACTCGTCATGTACGACGAGCCTTTTGCCGGGCTTGATCCCATATCGCTGGGAACGGCTGCGCAACTCATTCGCCAACTCAATGACGCGATGGGGCTCACCACTATCTTGGTGTCACACGACCTGGAAGCCACCTTCGCGCTGGCAGACCATGTGATCATCCTGGGCGCCGGCGTGGTGGCGGCCCAGGGAACCCCCGACGAAGTGCGCGCCAGCACCGATCCGCTGGTGCACCAGTTTGTCAATGCGCTGCCCACGGGGCCGGTGCCCTTTCATTACCCTGGGCCCACGGTGGCCAGTGACTTCGGCCCGCTGGACGGGAGGTCCGCATGAGTTGGTGGCGTCCTTCGGATGTGGGCCTGGCCGTGCGCAGCCAGCTGACCGATACGGGGAGGGCCGCGCGCCTGTTCTGGCGCTTGATCCGGCTGTTTCCAGCGGCCGTGCAGCGCCCTGGGCTGGTGCGCGACCAGGTGCATTTTCTGGGCAACTATTCGCTGTCCATCATTGCGGTGTCGGGGCTGTTCGTGGGCTTTGTGCTGGCGCTGCAGGGCTATTACACGCTGCAGGATTTTGGTTCCACCGAAGCCCTGGGCCAGCTGGTGACCCTGAGCCTGCTGCGCGAGCTGGGGCCGGTCATCGCCGCCTTGCTGTTTGCCGGGCGCGCGGGCACCTCGCTCACCGCCGAGATTGGCCTGATGCGCGCCGGCGAGCAGCTGAGCGCCATGGAGATGATGGCCGTGGACCCTGTGCGCCGCATTCTCGTGCCCCGTTTCTGGGCCGGTGTCATCGCCATGCCGGTTCTGACGCTGGTGTTCAACGCAGTGGGCGTTGTGGGCGGCTGGGCGGTGGCGGTACCGATGATCGGCCTGGACGGCGGGGCGTTCTGGAGCCAGATGCAGGACGGTGTGGACGTTTTCAGTGACCTGGGCAACAGCATTATCAAGAGCGTGGTGTTTGGTTTCACCGTGACCTTCGTGGCGCTGCTGCAGGGTTACACGGCCAAGCCGACGCCGGAAGGGGTTTCGCGTGCCACCACGCGCACCGTGGTGATGGCCTCGCTGGCGGTGCTGGCGCTGGACTTTGTCCTCACGGCCATGATGTTCAGTATCTGACGCTGGCGCAGCCGGCGTGACAAGGAAAGCACGATGCAACAATCCAAAAACGATCTCTGGGTAGGCCTGTTTGTCATGCTGGGAGCCGCTGGGCTGGTGTTTCTGGCGCTGCAGTCGGCCAACCTGCTGCAGCTGAGTTTTCAGACCGGCTACCGCGTGACCGCGCGTTTCGACAACATTGGCGGGATCAAGCCCAAGGCCGCGGTGCGCAGTGCCGGGGTGGTGGTCGGACGGGTGGAGTCGATCACGTTTGACGACAAGACCTTCCAGGCGCGTGTGACGCTGGAGCTCGATAAGCAGTACGCTTTCCCCAAAGACAGCTCCCTGAAGATATTGACCAGCGGGCTGCTGGGCGAGCAGTACATCGGCATCGAGGCCGGGGCCGACGAAAACAATCTGGTGGAGGGCGACAACCTCACCGCCACCCAGTCGGCCGTGGTTCTGGAAAACCTGATTGGACAGTTTCTTTACAGCAAGGCGGAAGAGGGCGGCAAGCCATCGGAAGCAGGCAGGAAAAATTGATGACTTGGATGAACGCGGGCTTTAACCGCCAAGATGGACAGCCGGATTTTGCCGACGCGCGCCTGCGCTGGTGCGCACTGGCGCTGGGAACTTTGCTGCTGGCCGGCTGTGCCAGCGGTCCTGGGGCCCATCCCGATGATCCCCTGGAGCCCTACAACCGCAGCATGACCCGGTTCAACGACGGCGTGGATGAGGCGGTGCTGAAGCCTGTGGCAACGGCCTACAAGGACGTCGTGCCCTCCACGGTGCGCACGGGGGTGAACAACTTTTTCGGCAATCTGCGAGACGTCTGGTCGTTTGTGAACAGTACCCTGCAGTTGCGCCCCGAAGATGCGCTCTCCAGCCTGGTGCGCTTCAACGTCAACACGGTGTTTGGCCTGGGCGGTCTGCTCGACATTGCCTCGGAGATGGGGGTGGACAGCAACCAGCAGGATTTTGGTCTCACGCTGGGGCGCTGGGGTGTGCCCACGGGGCCCTATCTGGTGTTGCCCCTGCTGGGGCCGTCCACGGTGCGCGACACCGCGGCATTGCCGTTGGACATGCAGGGAAACCTCGTGGGCCAGTTCGATTCGATCGCTGTGCGCAATTCGCTGTATGCCTTGCGGGCGGTGGACACCCGGGCCAGCCTGCTGGGGGCCGGGGCCGTGCTGGAAGGCGCGGCGCTGGACAAATACACGTTCACGCGGGATGTGTTCCTGCAGGTGCGCGCCCGGCGCGCAGGACGCCCCGGCGCCGGGGATGGCGGCGACAGCGGCGGTATGCTGCCGCCAGAAGCCGACTATTGAGCATTGCTGGATGTTGCGTGTGGATGCAACGGCTTGCGTTGGTGCAACACAGCGATGCACGGCCTACACCGCCCACCGCCACAATGAATTGACAGGCGACGCAGTCGCCCGATGGAAAGAACCTCACATGATGAATCGACGCAATCTGGGCCGCATGGCCACCATTCTGGCTGTGGCCTGTTCCGTGGCGGCACCATGGGCCGCTTGGGCTGCCGACGAAGCGCCCGACGCGCTGATCAAGCGCCTGTCCACCGAAGTGATTGACAGCGTCCGGGGCGACAAGGCCATCCAGGCAGGAGACATCGACAAGGTGATCGCGCTGGTGGACAAAATGATCATGCCCAACGTGAATTTCCGGCGGATGACGGCGGCTGCCGTGGGCCCGGCCTGGCGCCAGGCCAGTCCTGAGCAGAAAAAGCGCCTGCAAGACGAGTTCAAGATCCTGCTGGTGCGCACTTATGCTGGCGCGCTGGCCCAGGCGAGCGACCACACCGTCACCATGAAGCCCTTGCGTGCCTCGCCCGATGACAAGGATGTGCTGGTGCGCACCGAGGTCACGGGCCGAGGTGACCCGATCCAGCTCGATTACCGGCTCGAAAAAACCCCGGGTGAAGGCGCCGGCTGGAAAATCTACAACCTCAATGTGCTGGGGGTGTGGATGGTTGAAACCTACCGCAGCCAGTTTGCCGCGGAGATCAATGCACGTGGGGTGGATGGCCTCGTTGAGGCGCTGGTGGCCCGCAACAAGACGAATGCCGCCAAGGGCTGACAGCGAGACGAGACCCCGCGCATGCTGGTACTTCCTTCCGAACTGACTCACGACCAGGCCAGTGCCTGCCTGCGCATGCTGGTGCAAGGGCTCAAGGTTCTCAAGGGGCCTGAGGTGGTGGTGGACGCCAGCGCGCTGGCCGTGTTCGACACGTCCGCGCTGGCAGTGCTGCTCGAATGCCGACGCGAGGCGCTGGCGGACCGCAAGGCTTTTGTGGTCAAGGGCCTGCCCGCAGCCCTGGTGGGCATGGCCGGCCTGTATGGCGTGGATGCCTTGTTGCAGGTGGCCGACTGATTTGCCCGCGCCCGTTCAATGCCCTCGCAAGCCCGGTCGCCATCGGGCACGGTGCGACGGGGGGCAGGCCAAGACATTAAAATCAAAGGCTTCATGCCCGCAGTCTCCTTCCAAGCCATCTCCAAGACCTTTGCCACCCCCAAAGGCCCCTTCCAGGCCCTGAACCAGGTCAGCCTGGACATCGAGGAGGGCGAGTTCTTCGGACTGCTCGGCCCCAACGGTGCCGGCAAAACCACCCTCATCAGCATATTGGCCGGCCTGGCGCGACCCAGCAGCGGGCGCGTGCTGGTGCAGGGCAGTGATGTGCAGCTGCACTATGCCCAGGCCCGGCGCAAGCTGGGCGTGGTGCCTCAGGAGCTGGTGTTCGATCCCTTCTTCAACGTGCGCGAGGCTCTGCGCTTTCAGTCGGGCTATTTCGGCGTGAAGAACAACGACGCCTGGATTGACGAACTGCTCGATAACCTGGGCCTGACCGACAAGGCCAATGCCAATATGCGCCAGCTCTCGGGCGGCATGAAGCGGCGCGTGCTGGTGGCGCAGGCCCTGGTGCACAAGCCGCCCATCATCGTGCTTGACGAGCCCACCGCGGGCGTGGACGTGGAACTGCGCCAGACCCTCTGGCATTTCATCGCCCGTCTGAACAAGGAGGGTCACACCGTGCTGCTCACCACCCATTACCTCGAAGAGGCGGAGGCCCTGTGCGGCCGCATCGCCATGCTCAAGGCGGGGCAGGTGGTGGCGCTCAACCGCACGTCGGAGCTGCTCAAGGCGGCCTCGGGCAGCGTGTTGCAGTTCAAGGTCGACGCGGTATTGCCGCCAGCCCTGGCTGCTCTGGCGCGGGTGACGGGGCGCATTGTGCAGTTGCCTGCGCACGACGCGGCCGAGATTGAAAGCCATCTGGCCGCCCTGCGCGTGGCGGGCGTGCAGGTGCACGACATGGAGATCCGCCGGCCCGATCTGGAGGACGTGTTTTTGCAGGTCATGTCGGGCACCTCGGCATCCAATATTCCCCTGTCGGAGATGGCGCCCGCTACAGCGCCGGGTCGCCCAAAGCAAGGCGCGGCCCCCTCGGGGGGCAGTGAGAAAACGCCAGTGCCGAGCGTGGGGGTACGGCAATGACCGGCTGGCAGACGCTTTTTTACAAGGAAGTGCTGCGCTTTTGGAAGGTCAGCTTCCAGACCGTGGCAGCGCCCGTGCTCACCGCCGTGCTGTACCTGCTGATCTTTGGCCATGTGCTCGAAGACCATGTCAAGGTGTATGACCGCATCAGCTACACCGCCTTTCTGGTGCCTGGCCTGGTGATGATGAGCGTGCTGCAGAACGCCTTTGCCAACAGCTCATCGAGCATGGTCCAGAGCAAGATCATGGGCAGCCTGGTGTTTTTGCTGCTCACGCCGCTGTCGCACTGGGCCTGGTTCGTGGCTTATGTGGGGTCGTCCGTGGTGCGCGGGCTGGTGGTGGGTCTGGGGGTGTTTATCGTCACCCTGGCGTTTGCGGTTCCTGAGTTTGCTGCACCGCTGTGGATTGTGGTGTTTGCCTTGCTGGGTGCGGCGCTGCTGGCCACGCTGGGGCTGATTGCCGGGCTGTGGGCTGACAAGTTCGACCAGATGGCCGCGTTCCAGAACTTTGTCATCGTGCCCATGACGTTCCTGTCGGGCGTGTTCTATTCCATCCAGTCGCTGCCGCCTTTCTGGCAGACCGTGAGCCACCTGAACCCGTTTTTCTACATGATTGATGGCTTTCGCTACGGCTTCTTCGGGCAGAGCGACGCCTCTCCCTGGCTCAGCCTGGGCATCGTGGGGCTGGCATGGCTGGTCATGAGTGCCCTGGCCGTGCACCTGCTGCGCACGGGCTACAAGATTAGAAACTGATGAGCATTCCCCTGAGTCGCTTCGCGCATCTTCCATTCTCACGCGCCACGCGCAGGAAGGCGAACGCCGCCAGCGCAGCGGGGCGACCCTTGCGCGGCGTCTGCTGGCCTCGGCAATGCCGGTTTCAAGGCGTGGGCAACCAGACACACACAATAGACCACTGACATGACTGCAGACCAACTCAAAGACATCATCGCCGCCGGACTGGCCTGCGAACACATCACCCTGGAGGGTGACGGCCGCCACTGGTATGCCACCATCGTGTCGGCAGAATTCGAGGGCAAGCGTGCCATCCAGCGCCATCAGCGCGTGTACGCCACGCTGGGCGCAAAAATGCACACCGATGAAGTGCATGCGCTGTCGATGAAGACGTTCACCCCCGCCGAGTGGGCAGCGCAGGCACAGTGAGTGCTTGTCGAATGG
>DCVY01000124.1:6959-10273 GCA_002327945.1 Acidovorax delafieldii
TGCTGGTCTCCGGCGCCAAGAACGCCGCCTTGCCGCAGTTGTGCGCTGCCTTGCTGACCGCCGATCCCGTCATGCTGCTTAACGTGCCCCGGTTGCAGGACGTGCGCACCATGCTCACGCTGATCCGCAACATGGGCGTGAGGGCCGAGCGCTCTGACGACGGCACCGTGCGCATCGACGCCAGCGCGCTCAACACGCCCGAGGCACCCTACGAACTGGTCAAGACCATGCGCGCCTCGGTGCTGGCCCTGGGGCCGCTGCTGGCCCGCTTTGGCGAAGCCACGGTGTCGCTGCCTGGCGGCTGCGCGATCGGCTCAAGGCCGGTGGACCAGCACATCAAGGGCATGGCCGCCATGGGCGCCAGGATCGTGGTCGAGCATGGCTACATGATCGCCAGGCTGCCCGAAGGCTGGACGCGGCTGAAGGGCGCGCACATCACCACCGACATGGTCACGGTGACAGGCACCGAGAACTTTCTGATGGCCGCTGCGCTGGCCGAGGGCGAGACGGTGCTGGAAAACGCAGCCCAAGAGCCCGAAATTTCCGACCTGGCCGAGATGCTGATCGCCATGGGCGCCAGGATCGAAGGCCATGGCACCAGCCGCATCCGCATCCAGGGCGTAGAGCGGCTGCATGGCTGCACCCACCGCGTGGTGGCCGACCGCATCGAGGCAGGCACCTTTTTGTGCGCCGTGGCGGCCACCGGTGGCGATGTGCTGCTGCGCCATGGGCGCGCCGATCACCTGGATGCCGTGATCGAAAAGCTGCGCGAGGCCGGTGCCGGCGTGCAGGCGGTCGAAGGCGGTATCCGCGTGCAAAGCGCAGGCGGCGCCACGCTCAAGGCGCAGGGCTTTCGCACCACCGAATACCCGGGCTTCCCTACCGACATGCAGGCGCAGTTCATGGCGCTCGACTGCATTGCGCAAGGCACGGCCACGGTCACCGAAACGATTTTTGAAAACCGTTTCATGCACGTCAACGAGATGGTGCGCCTGGGTGCCAAGATCCAGGTCGATGGCAAGGTGGCGGTGGTTGAAGGCCTTGGCTCCACATCCAGCCGCCTGTCGGGCGCCACGGTGATGGCCACCGACCTGCGCGCCTCGGCCAGTCTGGTCATTGCGGGCCTGGTAGCCGATGGTGAAACGGTGGTGGACCGCATCTACCATCTGGATCGCGGCTACGACTGCATGGAAGCCAAGTTGCGCGGCATTGGTGCAGACATCGAACGGATAAAAGCATGAGCAGCATGATCACTCTGGCGCTTTCCAAGGGGCGCATCTTTGACGAAACCCTGCCCCTGCTGGCCGCAGCCGGCATCCAGGTGCTGGAAGACCCCGAAAAGTCGCGCAAACTCATCCTGTCCACCAACCAGCCCAACGTGCGCGTGGTGCTGGTGCGAGCCACCGACGTGCCGACCTATGTCGAATACGGCGGTGCCGATATTGGCGTGACCGGCAAGGACACCCTCATCGAGCACGGCGGCCAGGGCCTGTACCAGCCGCTCGACCTGCAAATCGCCAAGTGCCGCGTGAGCGTGGCTGTGCGCAGTGATTTCGACTACGCCCAGGCCGTCAAGAAGGGCTCGCGCCTGCAGGTGGCCACCAAATACACCAGCATTGCCCGCGACTTCTTTGCAACCAAGGGCGTGCATGTGGACATGGTCAAGCTGTATGGCAGCATGGAACTGGCGCCGCTCATTGGCCTGGCAGATGCCATCGTCGATCTGGTGTCCACCGGCAACACGCTCAGGGCCAACCACCTCATCGAGGTGGAGCGCATCATGGACATCAGCTCGCACCTGGTCGTCAACCAGGCCGCGCTCAAGCTCAAGCAGGCGCCGCTGCGCCGCATCATTGATGCGTTTGCGTCGGCTGTGCCCCCGGAAAAGAACTGAAACACCACCGGATGAAACCATGACTTTGGTAGCTGCTCCCGCCCGCCTGTCAACCGCTGTGGCCACTTTCGGGGCTGACTTTGCAGCCCGCCTGCATTGGTCTGCCGACACCGATGCAGCCATCGAGCAGCGCGTGGCCGACATCCTGGCCGATGTGCAGCAGCGCGGCGATGCGGCGGTGCTGGAATACACCGAGCGCTTTGATGGCCTCATGGCGACGAGCATGGCGACGCTGGAGCTGACCCAGGCCGAATTGAAGGCCGCGTTCGACTCCATTCCCGCCGTGCAGCGCGAAGCCCTGCAGGCAGCCGCCGCCCGCGTGCGCCGCTACCACGAGGCGCAGAAGAAGGCCTCGGGCGAGAGCTGGAGCTACCGAGACGAAGACGGCACGCTGCTCGGCCAGAAGGTCACGCCGCTCGACCGCGTGGGCATTTATGTGCCGGGTGGCAAGGCTGCCTACCCGAGCAGTGTGCTCATGAACGCCATCCCCGCGCATGTGGCCGGGGTGGGCGAGATCATCATGGTGGTGCCTACGCCCCAAGGCGCCAAGAACCTTTTGGTGCTGGCCGCTGCCTATGTGGCAGGCGTCACCCGCGCCTTCACCATCGGTGGCGCGCAGGCCGTGGCCGCGCTGGCCTATGGCACGGCCACGGTGCCCAAGGTGGACAAGATCACCGGCCCCGGCAACGCCTATGTGGCCAGTGCCAAGAAGCGTGTGTTCGGCACCGTAGGCATCGACATGATTGCCGGACCGAGCGAAATCCTGGTGCTGGCCGATGGCAGCACGCCGCCCGACTGGGTGGCGATGGATTTGTTCAGTCAGGCCGAGCATGACGAGCTGGCGCAGAGCATCCTGCTGTGCCCCGACGCGGCCTACCTTGACGCGGTGCAGCGCGAAATTGACCGCCTGCTGCCCACCATGCCCCGCGCTGAAATCATCGCCAAAAGCCTCAATGGCCGAGGCGCGCTGATCCTCACGAAAGACATGGAAGAAGCCTGCGCCATCAGCAACCGCATCGCGCCCGAGCACCTGGAGGTGAGCAGCCAGAACCCGCACCGCTGGGAGCCGCTGCTGCGCCATGCTGGCGCCATCTTCCTGGGGGCCTACACCAGCGAGTCTTTGGGCGACTACTGCGCCGGCCCCAACCATGTGCTGCCCACCAGCGGCACGGCGCGTTTCAGCTCGCCTTTGGGGGTGTACGACTTTCAAAAGCGCAGCAGCCTGATTGAGGTCAGCGAAGCCGGTGCGCGCAGGCTGGGCCAGATCGCCAGCGTGCTGGCCCGTGGCGAGGGCCTGCAGGCCCATGCGTGTGCAGCCGAAATGCGGCTCAAGCCGTCGCCAAATCAGCGGCCTTGCTGACAGAGGCCTTTGTTCGCGATTCGCCGCAGAATGCCGTGCGCGTGATCAATCCCTTTCTTG
>DCVY01000124.1:10376-13430 GCA_002327945.1 Acidovorax delafieldii
CTGCGCGCTGATTCTGGGCAACGGCTCGGACGAACTCATCAGCCTGATCGCGCTGGCCTGCGCGCTGCCGCCCGGGGCTGATGGTGGCCTGCGCCCGGTGGTGCTGGCGCCCGTGCCTGGCTTTGTGATGTATGCCATGAGCGCCAAGCTGCAGGGGCTGGACTTTGTGGGCGTGCCGCTCACGGCCGATTTCGAGCTGGACGAGGCCGCCATGCTGGCCGCCATTGCCCGCTACCTGCCTGCCATCACCTACATCGCCTACCCCAACAACCCCACGGCCACGCTGTGGGACGAGGGCGCAGTGCAGCGCATCATCGACGCCGCAGGCGCCCAGGGCGGCATCGTGGTGGTGGACGAGGCCTACCAGCCCTTTGCCCGCCGCACCTTTATCGACCGCATGCGTGCCGAGCCCGCGCGCAATGCCCATGTGCTGCTCATGCGCACGCTCAGCAAGTTCGGCCTGGCGGGGGTGCGCCTGGGTTACCTGATCGGCACGGCCGCTCTGGTGGCCGAGATCGACAAGGTGCGCCCACCCTACAATGTGAGCGTGCTCAATGGCGAGGCTGCGCTCTTTGCGCTGGAGCATGCCGACGTGTTTGCCGCGCAGGCGGCCGAACTGGTGACCCAGCGCATGGTGCTGATACAGGCGCTGCGCCAGATGCCCGGCATCGAAAAATGCTGGGACAGCGAGGCCAACATGGTGCTGGTGCGCGTGGCCGATGCTGCCCGGGCCTACGAGGGCATGAAAACCCGCAAGGTACTGGTCAAGAACGTTTCTACAATGCACCCATTGCTGGCCAACTGCCTGCGCCTCACGGTGGGCAATGCACAAGACAACGCACAAATGCTGGCTGCACTCCAGGCTTCCTTATGACTTCCTCCGCTCTCGTCCCCTCCACGTCCCCCGATCCCCTGGCCGACCGCATCGCCGAGGTCAGCCGCAACACCGCCGAGACCCGCATCAGCGTGCGCATCAACCTTGATGGCACCGGCCAGGCCAAGTTGCACACGGGCATCGGCTTTTTTGACCACATGCTCGACCAGATTGCCCGCCATGGCCTGATCGATCTGGAAATTGATTGCGATGGCGACCTGCACATCGACGGCCACCACACGGTGGAAGACGTGGGCATCACCCTGGGCCAGGCCTTTGCGCGGGCCGTGGGCGACAAGAAGGGCATCCGCCGCTATGGCCATGCCTATGTGCCGCTGGATGAAGCACTCTCGCGCGTGGTGGTCGACTTCTCGGGCCGCCCGGGGCTGCACATCGATGTGAAGTTCACCGCTGGCAGCATTGGCCAGCTCGACACGCAACTGGTGTACGAGTTTTTCCAGGGCTTCGTCAATCACGCCGGCGTCACACTGCACATCGACAACCTCAAGGGCATCAATGCCCACCACCAGTGCGAGACCATCTTCAAGGCCTTCGGGCGCACGCTGCGCGCCGCGCTGGAGCGTGATCCGCGCTCGGCGGGCGTCATTCCGTCCACCAAGGGTTCTTTGTGAAATTTTTAGGTCAAATCACGTGCTGGTTTTTGGTGAATAAGTGCTAGCAGCTATGAATAGGGAAGCAAAAACCGTGGCGGTCGTGGATTACGGCATGGGCAACCTGCGCTCGGTGTCGCAGGCCGTGCAGGCTGCTGCCCACGATACGGGCTGGACCGTGGTGGTGACCTCGCACCCCGATGCGGTGCGCGCCGCCCAACGCATCGTGCTGCCAGGGCAGGGCGCCATGCCCGACTGCATGCGCGAGCTGCGCGAATCGGGCCTGCAGGAATCAGTGCTCGAAGCCGCCGCCACCAAGCCAATGTTCGGCGTGTGCGTGGGCATGCAGATGCTGCTGGACCACAGCGCCGAGGGCGACACGCCGGGCCTGGGCCTGATCCCTGGCGACGTGCTCAAGTTCGACCTGGCCGGCAAGATCCAGCCTGACGGCAGCCGTTTCAAGGTGCCCCAGATGGGCTGGAACCAGGTGCGCCAGGTGCCGCATGCAGGCAAGGTGCACCCGGTGTGGGGCGGAGTGCCCGACAACAGCTATTTCTACTTTGTGCACAGTTTCTACGCGGTGCCGCAAAATGCCGCCCACTGTGCGGGCCAGGCAGACTACGGCGGTTGGTTTGCAGCCGCCATTGCACGCGATAATATTTTTGCCACACAGTTTCACCCGGAGAAGAGTGCGGAGCACGGCTTGGCCCTGTACCGCAATTTTCTGCACTGGAACCCCTGACCTTCCAATCTTCAACCCATTGCGGCCGAGTCCTGACTCGCCCTTTTTCCCTCGAACTTCACCGCCATGCTGCTCATCCCCGCCATCGACCTCAAGGACGGCCACTGTGTACGCCTCAAACAAGGCGACATGGATCAATCCACCACCTTCGGTGAAGACCCCGCCGCCATGGCCCGCAAGTGGGTGGAGCAGGGCGCACGCCGACTGCACCTGGTGGATCTGAACGGCGCCTTCGCGGGCGTGCCCAAGAACTATGCCGCCATCAAATCCATCCTCAAAGAGGTGGGCGAGGAGATCCCGGTGCAGCTGGGCGGCGGCATCCGTGACCTGGACACCATCGAGAAATACATCGACGGCGGCCTGCGCTACGTGATCATTGGCACAGCGGCGGTCAAGAACCCTGGCTTCTTGAAAGACGCCTGCAGCGCCTTCGGAGGCCACATCATCGTGGGGCTCGATGCCAAGGACGGCAAGGTCGCCACCGACGGCTGGAGCAAGCTCACGGGCCACGAGGTGGTGGACCTGGCCAAGAAGTTCGAGGACTGGGGCGTCGAGTCCATCATCTACACCGACATCGGCCGCGATGGCATGCTCTCGGGCATCAACATCGAGGCCACCGTCAAGCTGGCGCAGGCGCTCTCCATCCCCGTCATCGCCTCCGGCGGCCTGTCGAACATGGCCGACATCGAGCAGCTGTGCGCCGTGGAGCGCGAAGGCGTCGAAGGCGTGATCTGTGGCCGGGCCATCTACAGCGGCGATCTCGACTTTGCTGCGGCCCAGGCACGGGCCGACGTGCTGGGCCATGCGGCCTGACCCAGCGGTTGCTG
>DCVY01000124.1:13488-18545 GCA_002327945.1 Acidovorax delafieldii
CCCCTGCCCAAGCATGGCTTTGCGCGCAATCTGACCTGGCGGCGCGCCACTGCAAGCGACGACGGTGATGCGCCGTCATCCGTGTGCCTGGAGCTGATCGACAGCGATGCCACGCGCGCCTGCTGGCCTGAGCGCTTTGCCGCGCAGCTGACGGTGGCGCTCGGCGCGGGAAGCCTGCGGGTGCAACTGGCGGTGTGCAACACGGGTGACACGGACGGCGGGGCCTGGGATTTCACCACCGCGTTGCATACGTATCTGCGCGTGGAGAATGTTGGGGGCGCCCAGTTGGACGGGCTCGATGGCTGCGCGCGCTGGGACGCCCTGGCCGATGCGCACGGCGTTCAACAAGGTACGGTGACTTTTGATGGCGAATACGACCGCGTGTTCAGCGCACCCGCCGGGGCCATCTGCCTGCACGATGGCGCACACGGCCTGCAGATCACCCAGAGCGCCAGCCTCTCCAACACCGTGGTGTGGAACCCTGGTGCCGCACTGTGCGCCCGGCTGGCGGATCTGCCACCCGACGGCTACCGCTCCATGCTGTGCGTGGAAGCGGCCCAGATCGACCAGCCCGTGGCCCTGGCGCCGGGCCAGCAGTGGCAGGGCTGGCAAGCGCTCAGGGTGCTGCCGGCGTCGTAGTGCTGTCTGGCAGGTGGTTCGGGGTCTGTCGTCCAGTTGCTCGATGGGTGCAGGCCCAGCCGGTTGGGGTTGCCGGGGGGGATGGCCCTTTGGACGATGGTGGGTTATCTTGTCGGATCGGGTTGAACGGTAGCTGGCAATTTTTTGGAAAGAGTGGCTCCTATGATTCTTGTCACTGGTGGCGCCGGGTTCATCGGTTCGCACACCTGCGTTGCACTGGCCCACGCAGGCATGCCTTTCCTTATTCTGGACAACTTCGGCAATAGCCGGCGCTCCGTGCTGGAGCGCCTGGGGCGCATCACGGGCGCGCAGCCGTTGTGCATCGAGGGCGACGTGCGCGATGCAGATGTGCTGGCGCGCGTGTTCGGGGAGCATCCCATCAACGGCGTGATCCACTTTGCCGCGCTCAAGGCCGTGGGCGAGTCGGTGCGCGAGCCGTTGCGTTATTACGACAACAACGTTTCTGGCACGGTGACACTGCTGCGCGCCATGCAGACGGCGGGCGTGTATACGCTGGTGTTTTCCTCGTCGGCCACGGTGTATGGCGAGCCTGCATCGGTGCCGATCCGCGAGAACTTCCCCCTTTCTGCCACCAACCCTTACGGCTGGAGCAAGCTCATGATGGAGCAGGTGCTGGCCGATGTGGACCGTGCCGAGCCTGGGCAGTGGCGCATTGCGCGGCTGCGCTACTTCAACCCCGTGGGCGCGCACGAGAGCGGGCTCATCGGCGAAGACCCGCAGGGCGAGCCGGGAAACCTGATGCCGTATGTGGCGCAGGTGGCGGCGGGGCAGCGCGCGGCCTTGAGCGTGTATGGCAACGACTACCCCACGCCCGACGGCACCGGCGTGCGCGACTACATCCATGTGATGGACCTGGCCGAAGGCCACGTGGCGGCGCTGCGCTACCTGCAGANNCAGGTGGTGGCGCGGCGGGCGGGCGACGTGGCGCAGTGCTGGGCAGACCCGGCGCTGGCCGAGCAGCTGCTGGGCTGGCGCGCCCGCCTCGGGGTAGAGCGCATGTGCACGGATGTTTGGCGCTGGCAAAACGGCGTGGCGCGCACGCTGGCGTGATGGCACGGTGGCGGCATGGCGCTGGCGTGGTATCTTGTCGCCCCCAACCAGCCTTGCCGATAGAGCTTTCCTTTCATGCTTGCCAAACGCATCATTCCCTGCCTTGACGTGACCGGCGGTCGAGTCGTCAAGGGCGTCAATTTTGTCGAGCTGCGCGATGCGGGCGACCCGGTCGAGATCGCCGCGCGCTACAACGCCCAGGGCGCCGACGAACTCACTTTTCTGGACATCACCGCCACCAGCGACGGGCGCGACCTGATCCTGCACATCATCGAGGCCGTGGCCAGCCAGGTGTTCATTCCGCTCACCGTCGGTGGCGGTGTGCGCACCGTGGAGGATGTGCGCCGTCTGCTCAATGCGGGGGCCGACAAGACCAGCTTCAACTCGGCCGCCATTGCCAACCCCGACGTGATCAGTGCGGCCTCGGCCCGGTACGGCGCGCAGTGCATCGTGGTGGCCATCGATGCCAAGCGCCGTTCCGAAGAAGATGCGCGGCGCACGGGGCCTGAGGGTCAGGCCGTAGGCCCCGGCTGGGATGTCTACAGCCATGGCGGGCGCAAGAACACCGGCCTGGATGCCGTGGCCTGGGCGACCGAGATGGCGCGGCGCGGCGCAGGCGAAATCCTGCTGACCAGCATGGACCGCGATGGCACCAAGGCGGGCTTTGACCTGGCCCTCACGCGCACCGTGAGCGACGCCGTGGCCGTGCCCGTGATTGCCTCGGGGGGCGTGGGCAACCTCGACCATTTGGCCGACGGCATCCAGATTGGCGGCGCCGACGCGGTGCTGGCGGCCAGCATCTTCCATTACGGCGAGTTCACGGTCGGGCAGGCCAAGCAGCACATGGCCGAGCGCGGGATTCCGGTGCGTTTGTGACGAAAAATTGCTCTTTATTCAATAGCATAGAGCGCATGCTGAACAAGCACCAACGCCTCTAAATACTCTGAAATAGCGTGTGGCGTTCTGCCGTGTTGTTCAAATCACCGACAATCCGCCCATGAACTGGCTCAACGAAGTGAAATGGGATGCGCAGGGCCTGGTGCCCGTGATTGCGCAAGAGCAGGGCACGGGCGACGTGCTGATGTTTGCCTGGATGAACCGTGAGGCGCTGCAGAAAACAGCCGAACTGGGCCGTGCCGTGTATTTCAGCCGCTCGCGCAAAAAGCTGTGGTTCAAGGGCGAGGAATCGGGCCATGTGCAGACGGTGCACGAGATCCGCCTCGATTGCGACAATGACGTGGTGCTGCTCAAAGTCACGCAGTTGGGCCACGAACCCGGCATTGCCTGCCACACCGGGCGCCACAGCTGCTTTTTCAGCGTGCTCCGGGACGGTGCCTGGCGGGCGGTCGAGCCGGTTTTGAAAGACCCCGAATCCATCTACCAATAAGACCATGAATTCCAACGATTCCCTCGCGCCCCACTCGCAGGACGCACTCGTGCGCCTTGCTGCTGTCATCGAAAGCCGCAAGCCCGCCCATGGCGGCGACCCGTCAACGAGCTATGTTGCGCGCTTGCTGCACCAGGGGCCGGACGCGTTTTTGAAGAAGATCGGCGAAGAGGCCACCGAGGTGGTCATGGCCGCCAAGGACGTGGACCATGGCGCCGACAAGGCCAAGATCATCTATGAGGTGGCCGACCTGTGGTTTCACACCATGATTGCGCTGGCCCACTATGGCCTCACCCCCGCCGATGTGCTGACCGAACTGGTGCGCCGTGAGGGCACCAGCGGNNCCATGAACGACATCATCGATGTGCAGACCAGCGATGAAAAGGCCGAGGGCCTCAAGGCCTGGGGCTGGGTCAGCTATGTGCTGCACCTGATTGTGGCTGTGGGGGCTGTCATTCCGGGCGCTCAGCCCGGCGCTGCCCTGCTTATCATCGCGCTCATCATCGATCTGGTGAAGCAGGGCGAGAGCGTGGGCACCTGGCAGGCCAGCCACTTTGCGTGGCGCATCCGCACCGTGCTCTGGGCGGGGGTGCTGTATATCGTCACCGCGCCGCTGTGGCTGCTGTTCTTCTTCCCCGGCTGGGTGGCCTGGGGGTTGATCTCGATCTGGTTCCTGTACCGCATCGTGCTCGGGATGGTGACCATGAACAAGAGCCAGGCCATCAATGTCTGAGGGTCAAACGCTGGCCCCCATCAACCTGGCGCTGCAGGGCGGCGGCTCGCATGGCGCGCTGACCTGGGGCGTGCTGGATGCGCTACTGGAAGACGGGCGCCTGTTGATCGATGGCATCAGCGGCACCAGCGCTGGCGCCATGAACGCCGTGGCGGTGGCGCATGGTTTTGCCCAGGCGGGGCAGCAGCACAAAGACCCGAAAGAAGCCCATGCAGCCGGCTGCGAACTGGCCCGCGCCGCGCTGGCGCGGCTGTGGGAAGGCGTGGGAACGCTGGGCAGCCTGATGTGGGGTACGCCGCTGGCGGCCACCAATCCGATGCTGGGCATGATGAACCGGTTGTTGTCGCCCTACCAGACCAATCCGCTCGACATCAACCCGCTGCGCCGGCTGCTGGAGCGGGAGGTGGATTTTGAGTTGCTGTGTGCAGCCAAGGGCGCCCGGGGCCCCAAGGTTTTTGTGTGCGCCACCAATGTGCGCACCGGGCGCGGCGAGATCTTCTCGGGCGCACGGCTCAGTGCCGATGCGGTGATGGCGTCGGCCTGCCTGCCGCTGCTGTTCAAGGCCGTGGAAATCAATGGCGAGCGGTACTGGGATGGTGGGTATTCCGGCAACCCTGCGCTGCACCCGCTGATCTACCAGACCGAAACCTCTGACATCCTGCTGGTGCAGATCAACCCGACCGAGCACCATGACTTGCCCGACACGGCCCCCGAAATCATCGAGCGCATGAACGAAATCACCTTCAATGCCAGCCTGCTGGCTGAATTGCGTGCCATCGAATTCGTGCGGCGCTTGCTGGCCGAGGGCAAGCTGGATGCGCGCCGCTACAAAAATGTGCGCATGCACCGCATTGATGGTGGCGCGGTTCTGGCCCCCTTTGGTGCAGACAGCAAGGGGCGCGCGGACACGACTTTTGTGCGCAAACTGTTTGAACTGGGGCGCACGGCGGGCCAGGACTGGCTGAAGGCGCACCACCAGGACGTGGGTGTGCGCCCATCCCTGAACATTGCTGACAATGTGTAACTGCCAGTTCGCCGCTGGGCACTGAGCAAGCCATCTTTTTTTACCATGCACGATCCGAACTGCCTTTTCTGCAAAATCATCGCAGGCCAGATTCCTTCGAAGAAGGTCTATGAAGACGAGGAAATCTTCGCCTTCCATGACATCCACCCATGGGCGCCTGTGCATTTTCTGATGGTGCCCAAGCTGCACATTCCCTCCATGGC
>DCVY01000124.1:18556-18783 GCA_002327945.1 Acidovorax delafieldii
TTGAACACGGGACTTGAAGGGGGGCAGGAGATCCACCATCTGCATATGCATGTGATCGGCGGTCCCCGTCCCTGGCTCAAGGGTTGAACGCGCTTGTCCCTGGCGGCTGTGAAGGGGCTTTGAACTCCTGTCACAGCCCCCGTCTAAAATAATTCCAATTCGTTAGGAGGTATTCCATGGCCTCTTTTTCCATATGGCACTGGCTGATCGTGCTGCTGATCGTTGTG
>DCVY01000163.1 GCA_002327945.1 Acidovorax delafieldii
CATGGAACCAGAGGGAAAGCCTGTTTTTATCTGCAAAACCCTGTGGAAAGTTGAGCGACAATCGCCGGCATGCGCTCCACCCCCATCTCCCGCCAGCCGGGCATTCCCGGCATGTCCGGCGCAGTGCCGCCCCGGCTGCAGTTGGTGGGCATTACCAAGCGCTACCCGGCTGTGGTGGCCAACAGCGCTGTCGCGCTGACGGTGCAGCCTGGCGAGATCCACGCCGTGCTGGGCGAAAACGGCGCGGGCAAGTCCACGCTGATGAAGATCATCTACGGAGCGGTCAGGCCCGACGCGGGCAGCGTGCATTTCAATGGCCGGGCCGTGCAGGTGCGCAATCCGCAAGAGGCCCGTGCCCTGGGCATCGCCATGGTGTTCCAGCATTTCAGTCTGTTCGACACCCTCACGGTGGCCGAGAACGTGTGGCTGGGTCTGGGCAAGCGCATCACGCGGTCCGAGGTGACGCAGCGCATCACCGCCAAGGCGTCCGAATACGGTCTGGGTATCGACCCCCTGCGCCCCGTGCACACCTTGAGCGTGGGCGAAATGCAGCGCGTGGAAATCATCCGTGCGCTGCTCACCAGCCCCAAGCTGTTGATCCTGGACGAGCCCACCTCGGTGCTCACCCCGCAGGCGGTCGAAATGCTGTTCGTGGTGCTCCAGAAGCTCGCATCCGAGGGCTGCAGCATTCTCTATATCAGCCACAAGCTGCACGAAATCCGTGCGCTGTGCACTGCCTGCACCGTGCTGCGTGGCGGCAAGGTCACGGGGGTGTGCAACCCGGCCGAAGAGTCGAATGCCTCGCTCTCGCGTCTGATGCTCGGCGCCGAGCCGCCCGCGCTGGAACACCGCACGGTGCAGACTGGCGCTACCGTGCTGCGCGTGCAGGGCCTGTCGTTGCCGCGTGCTGACCCGTTTGGCGTTCAACTCGTCGACCTGCAGTTCGAGGTGAAGGCGGGCGAGGTGGTGGGCATTGCCGGCGTGTCGGGCAACGGGCAAAAAGAGCTCTTGTATGCGATGTCGGGCGAAGACCCGCGCGCCGAGCCGGCCAGCATCCAGGTGTCGGGTCAGAACGCGGGGCGCATGGGGCCAGGCCAGCGCCGCGCCCTGGGCCTGCACTTTGTGCCCGAAGACCGCCTGGGCCGCGGTGCGGTGCCCACCATGGGGTTGGCGCACAACCTGCTGCTCACGCGCACCAACGCGGTTGGGGCCAGCGGCTGGATCAAGCTGGGGGCGCTGCAAAAGCATGCCCAGGCCATCATCGAGCGCTTCCATGTGAAGGCGGGCGGCCCCAACGCGGCGGCCCAATCGCTGTCGGGAGGCAACCTGCAAAAGTTCATTGTGGGGCGCGAGATCGATGCCAACCCCACGTTGCTCATCGTCTCGCAGCCCACCTGGGGCGTGGACGTGGGTGCGGCCGCGCAGATTCGCGGCGAAATCTTGGCGCTGCGCGACGCCGGCTGTGCCGTGCTGGTCGTGAGCGAGGATCTGGACGAATTGTTCGAAATCTGTGACCGCCTGCATGTGGTGGCCAAAGGGTATCTGTCGCCTTCGGTGCCCCGCGCCGACGCTACCGTGGAGCGCATTGGCGAGTGGATGAGCGGCCTGTGGCATGCCGACGTGCAAGCGCATCTGGCCCGCAACCGCGCACAGCTTGCAGCGCTGAACCAGGGGGCGCAGCATGTTCCGACTTGAACCCCTACCGCAGGCATCGCGCAGGTGGAGCTATGGCTCGCCGCTGCTGGCCCTGGGCGTCACGGTACTGATCGGCATGGCGCTGTTTGCCGCGCTGGGCAAGGACCCGGTGCGCGGGCTGCAGGTGTTCTTCTGGGAGCCGGTGCGCTCGCCCTATGCTGTGGGCGAGCTCATGGTCAAGGCCACGCCGCTGCTGCTGATTGCGCTGGGGCTGGCAGTGTGCTTTCGCTCCAACGTCTGGAACATCGGTGCCGAGGGCCAGTACGTGATGGGTGCCGTGGTGGCCGGTGGCGTGGCGCTGCTGGCCGACAAGACCACGGGCCCCTGGATCGTGCCCGCCATCTTGTTGGCCGGTGTGCTGGGGGGCATGTCCTGGGCGGGGCTCACGGCCCTGCTGCGCGACAGGTTCAATGCCAATGAAATCCTGGTCAGCCTGATGCTGGTGTATGTGGCCACGCTGGTGCTGGGCTACCTGGTTTATGGGCCCTGGAAAGACCCCATGGGCTACAACTTTCCGCAAACCAAGACCTTCGAGAAGGTTACGCAGATTCCGCGCCTCATGCAGGGCTCGCGCGTGAGTATTGGCCTGCTGCTGGCGCTGGCGGCCGCGGGCGCGCTGTGGGTGTTTTTGTTTCGCACGCGCGCGGGCTTTGTCCAGCAGGTGGGCGGGCTGGCGCCGGCGGCGGCGCGCTATGCCGGGTTCTCGTCACGCCGGGCGCTGTGGACGGCGCTGCTGGTTTCTGGCGGTGCGGCGGGCCTGGCGGGGGCGCTGGAGGTGGCCGGCCCCATCGGCCAGCTCACGCCCTATGTGCCGGCGGGCTACGGCTTTGCGGCCATCATCGTGGCCTTTGTGGGGCGGCTGCATCCGGTGGGCATGGTGTTCTCGGCCATCCTCATGAGCATGTTCTACATCGGCGGCGAACTGGCGCAATCGCGCCTGGGCTTGCCCAAGTCGCTCACCGGCGTGTTCCAGGGCCTGCTGCTGTTCACGCTGCTGGCCTGCGACACGCTGATCGCCTACCGCGTGCGCTGGGTGGGTGCCCACAAGGAGGTGCGTTGATGGAATCGTATGCGCTCCTGATCGGCGCCACGCTGAGCGCGGGCAGCGTGCTGGCCCTGGCGGCCCTGGGCCTGCTCATCAACGAAAAGGCTGGCATCGTCAACCTGGGGGCTGAGGGCCTGATGCTGTGTGCCGCCATCGCGGGCTTTGCCACCGTGGTGCACACCGGCAACACCTGGCTGGGTTTTGTCGCGGGCATGGCTGCCGGGGCGTTGCTGGCGGCCCTCTTTGGGGTGCTGGTGATCTGGCTCAACACCAACCAGTACGCCACGGGGCTGGCGCTCAGCCTGTTTGGTGTGGGGTTCTCGGCCTTTGCGGGCATCAGCTATGTGCAGGCCAGGCTGCCCGAGCTGCCCCAATACGCCATCCCCGTGCTGGGCGATATTCCGCTGGCCGGGCCGGCACTGTTTCGCCAGCATCCGCTGGTGTATCTGACCATGGTGCTGGCTGCAGCCCTGGTCTGGTTTTTGTATCGCGCACGCGCGGGGCTGGTGCTGCGTTCGGTGGGTGAGTCGCCTGCGTCGGCCCATGCGCTGGGCTACCCCGTGCGCCGCATCCGGCTGGCAGCCGTGATGGCGGGTGGCGCCTTGTGCGGCCTGGCGGGTGCCTACATTTCCACCGTGTATACACCGCTGTGGGTGGAGGGCATGGTGGCCGGGCGCGGCTGGATCGCGCTGGCCCTCACCACCTTTGCCACCTGGCGCCCGGCACGGGTGTTGCTGGGTGCTTATCTGTTTGGTGGCGTGACCATGCTGCAGTTCCATTTGCAGGCCACCGGCGTGCAGGTGGCCAGCCAGTTGCTGAGCATGCTGCCTTACGTGGCCACCATCGTGGTGCTGGCGCTGATTTCACGCAATCCGGCGTGGATTCGGGTAAACATGCCGGCATCGCTGGGCAAACCGTTCTATCCTGGCGCCTGAAGTTTTGCTTGCAGTGTGGAACCCGCTATCTTCCAAGGAACCGACATGACTGATCTGCACAAGCGCTCCCTGCTCCAGATGGCAGCGCTGTCCGCCGTGGCTGCGGCCGCCCTCGTGGGCTGTGGCAAGAAGGAAGAGCCTGCGCCTGCGCCCGCCCCAGCGCCTGCCGCCGAAGCCCCTGCACCCCCCCAGCCTGAGCCCCTGAAGATCGCCTTTGCCTACGTGGGCCCCGTGGGTGATGGTGGCTGGTCTTATGCGCACGACAACGGTCGCAAAGCCCTGGAGAAGGAATTCGGCGACAAAGTCGTGACCAGTTTTGTCGAAAGCGTGCCCGAATCGGCCGATGCCGAGCGTGTGCTGCGTGACATGGCCAGCCAGGGCAACAAGCTGATCTTCGGCACCACCTTCGGCTACATGGAGTCCATTCAGAAGATCGCCCCCGACTTCAAGGACGTGAAGTTCGAGCACGCCACCGGCTACAAGACCGCCGACAACATGCGCACCTATGACAGCCGCACTTACGAAGGCGCCTACATGGCGGGCGTGATCGCAGGCGCCATGACCAAGACCAGAACGCTGGGCGTGGTGGGCTCGGTGCCGATTCCAGAAGTGATCCGCAACATCAACAGCTTCACGCTGGGTGCGCAGTCGGTCAACCCCAAGATCAAGACCAAGGTGGTCTGGGTGAACGAGTGGTTCAGCCCGCCCAAGGAAACCGAAGCCGCCACCGCGCTGATCAACGGCGGCGCCGACGTGCTGTTCCAGAACACCGACTCGCCCGCCGTGCTCAAGACTGCGCAAGAAAAGGGCAAGCGCGCCTTCGGCTGGGACAGCGACATGACCGCCTACGGCCCCAAGGCCCACCTGGCGTCGGCCGTGATCAACTGGGGGCCGTACTACATCAAGGCCACCAGGGACGCGCTGGACGGCACCTGGGCCACGGGCCAGAACTGGTGGGGTGTGAAAGAAGGCGCAATCGACATCGTCTCCATCGCTGACGACGTGCCGGCGGACGTCAAGGCCAAGGTCGAGTCCATCAAGGCGGGCCTGAAAGATGGCAGCTTCGCCATCTGGAAGGGGCCGATTCTGGGCCAGGACGGCAAGCCCGTGCTGGAAAAAGACGTGGTTGCCGATGACAGGTTTCTGGGGAGCATCAACTTCTACGTCAAGGGCGTGGAAGGCAGAATCCCCGGTGGCGACAAGAAATAAGCCCCGACCATTTTGTCTTGAACTTGACCCTTGAAAAGCTGAAAAAATGACCAACGACCTCGGAAAACTGGTTCTTCGCCTCACCCTGGGCATTCTGCTGCTGCTGCATGGCATTGCCAAGCTGGCGTCGGGCGCTGATGGTATCGCCGGCATGGTGGCCAGCCATGGCCTGCCCGGCGCGCTGGGCTATCTGGTCTATGTCGGTGAAGTGCTGGCACCGCTGCTGCTCATCGTCGGCCTGTGGACCCGCCCGGCGGCGCTGGTGGTGGTGGTCAACATGGTCGTGGCCATCGTGCTGGCGCACATGGGCCAGCTGGGGCAGCTGGGCAAGTCCGGCGGCTGGGCCCTTGAGCTGCAGGGCTTTTTTCTGTTCACTGCGTTAGCCGTCGCCCTTTTGGGTGCAGGTCGGTTCAGCCTGGGCGGTCGGTTCAACTGACCCGCGCCCTGGTGGTCCGCGCCTGCCATCCGGGCACCATCTCTGGAGTCTGCTGATGTTTAAAGTGCCCCCTGTTTCCGCACCGCGCCTGCACGAGTTGCTGCGCGCCATGCCCAAGGCTGAACTGCATGTCCACATCGAAGGCTCGCTCGAACCCGAGCTGATCTTTGCCCTGGCGCAGCGCAACAACGTGCCGCTACCCTACGCCAGCGTGGAGGCGTTGCGGCAGGCTTATGCCTTCAGCAACCTGCAGAGCTTTCTCGACATCTACTACGCGGGGGCCAGCGTTTTGCTGCACGAGCAGGATTTTTACGACATGGCCCGCGCCTACCTTGCGCGCGCTGCCATGGACAACGTGGCACATGCAGAAATCTTTTTCGATCCGCAGACCCATACCGCGCGCGGGGTGGCCATCGATACGGTGATCAACGGCCTGCACCGCGCCTGCGCAGACGCGCGGGCCGAGCTGGGCATCAGCGCCACGCTGATCCTGTGCTTTCTGCGGCACCTCAGCGAGGCGTCGGCCTTTGAAACACTGGAGCAGGCGCAGCCCCTGCTCGACAAGATCGTGGGCGTGGGCCTGGACAGCAGCGAGCTGGGGCATCCACCGCAGAAATTCGCCCGCGTGTTTGCCCGCTGCCGCGAACTGGGCCTGCACCTGGTGGCCCACGCGGGTGAAGAGGGGCCACCGGCCTACATCTGGAGCGCCCTGGATGTGCTCAAGGTCGAGCGCATCGACCATGGCGTGCAGGCCGTGCACGATGCGGCGCTGATGCAGCGCCTGGCGCAAGACCGCATCCCGCTCACGGTGTGCCCGCTGTCAAACCAGAAACTGCGCGTGTTCCCCAGCCTGGCCGACCACAACCTGCGCCAGTTGCTCGATGCCGGTCTGTGCGCCACCGTCAACTCCGACGACCCCGCCTACTTTGGCGGCTACATCAACGAGAACTTCACCCAGGTGTTTGCCGCCACGGGCCTGACCCCGCGCAACGCTTACCAGCTGGCCTTCAACAGCTTCGAAGCCAGTTTTGCCAGCAACGCCGACAAGCGCGTGTGGGAGCACCGCCTGAAGGAAGCGTTCGAGCGCTTCGTCGAGCACGACTGACCACACCACCGAGCATCGTCGCGCAGCCGCAGGGCGGGCGCACCCTCAGCCGGCGGTAAGGGCTTCGCGCAGCCTTGCCGCGTGGTCCTGCAGCACATCGGCCGATGCCATCTTGCGCATGGCGTGGCACCCCATGCAGGTGATCCAGGTTCAAAACCGCCTGCTCGGCATGGGCAACCTGCTGGGCTTTCTGCATGACGGCGGCCGCCACTTCAGGGGTGGTGTCCAGCAAGGTGGCGGCATGGCGTTGGGTGGCCACCAGCACATGGCCTGGGTTGACCTGGCCGATGTCCATGAAGGCGATGGTCGGCGCATCTTCGTAAACGCGGACAGCGGGAATTTCGCCAGCCACCAGGCGACAGAAGATGCACTGGCCGGGAGGGGCGGTATCAACAAACATGGGCATGGCGGAACTCCTGGGAATGGTCGAGAAAGGGTGCCTGTTCCAACGGGTGCGGCCCGGGGTTGGGTGGAACATGACGGGGTGTGTCCGAAAGCGTACACAATGCAGCAATCGGGCCCGTATGCCGCAAGCATCCTGCGGGACGGGGCCGCAGGCCTGTCGAGTTCCGCCCTACCGAAGGCACATCATGACCCGTACCATTGACCCCAAAGACAACCATTTGCTTGCTGCGTTGACCGACGCCGAGTAGCAACGCCTGCAACCCTACCTGGAACCGGTCGAGATGCCGCTGGGGCAGGTGCTATATGAGTCCGGGCGATCGATGAGTCACGCGTACTTTCCCACCACGGCCATTGTTTCCCTTCTCTACGTGATGGAAAACGGGGCTTCGGCCGAAATTGCGGTGGTCGGCTGCGAGGGCGTGGTGGGTATCACACTGTTCATGGGTGGGGGCTCCACCCCCAGCCGTGGCGTGGTGCAAAGCGCCGGTATGGGGGTGCGGCTGAGTGCGCAGAGGATCAAGGATGAGTTCAACCTTTCCGGCCCGGCGATGCACCTGCTGCTGCGCTACACCCAGGCGCTGATTTCGCAGATGGTGCAGACCGCGGCATGCAACCGGCACCATTCGCTGGACCAGCAGTTGTGCCGCTGGCTGTTGCTGAGCATGGACCGCCTGAAAGGCAATGAGCTGGTGATGACGCAGGAATTGATTGCCAACATGCTCGGTGTGCGCCGCGAAGGGGTGACGGAGGCTGCACTCAAGCTGCAGGCGGCCGGCCTGATCCGCTACGCCCGGGGCCATATCACGGTACTCGACCGCAAGGGCCTGGAGCAGCGCACTTGCGAGTGCTACGCCGTGGTCAAGCAGGAGTACGACCGGCTTCTTCCTGGGGTGCAGGCAAAGGAACCCTTTGGATACGGGCCGATGAAGTTTTAACTGAGCTCGTCGAAGGGCATCGACAAGCTCAGCCTGGACGGTATTTGATATATCAAAGGGCCGGATCAATAGGTTAACCCGCAGCAGCCAGGGTCTTCACATGGAGCCCGCTTATGTGGGGTGGCAGACAGTGCGGGCGATGGTTTGTGGCGCAGACTGTGCCAAGGGGCGATGCTGACTGTTGGTGGCGGTGCGAGTTGTGGTGCGCCCGCCTCGGTGCAAAGACGTTGCCCCCTCCAGGACCACCCATTGACCCATGCCAGCAACCATCTGATCGATCTCTTGCCGCTCCCCGAGCGCCTGCGTATTCTTGCCCGTTGCGAGCAGGTTCCGCTGGTGATGTCCGAAGTGCTGGGCAGCGCTGCCCAGCCCACGTGTTTTGCCTATTTTCCGGTGGACGGATTCATCTCGCTGGTGGCGCAGATTGATCGGCGACTGGTTGTGGAGGTGGGTATGGTGGGGCGCGAAGGCTTGCTCGGGGCGCAATTGGCGCTGGGCGTGGCCCAGGAGCCATTGCATGCCATGGTGCAAAGCCCTGGTCATGCCTGGCGCATGGCGGCCGATGATTTTTCTGCTGTGCTGCAAGACCACCCGCCCCTGCATGCCGCCGTGAACCGGTATCTGTATGTGCTGATGGCGCAGCGCACCAGCCTGGCCGCATGCCACCGCTTCCACACGATCGGCCCCCGGCTGGCGCGCTGGCTGCTCATGACCCAGGACCGGTCGGATGCCTCCAGCTTTCATGTCACCCACCAATATCTGGCCTACCTGCTCGGGGTGCGCCGGGTGGGCATCACCACTGCTGCCGGTAGCCTGCAGCGCAAGGGGCTCATCACCTACCACCGCGGCGAGGTCAAGGTGCTCGATCGCGGCGGACTGGCGGCTGTGGCCTGCAGTTGCTATGCCGCCGACCGCGCTGTGTATTCGACGTTGATGTCCTGAGAACGTGTTTGCGACCGCCCAGGCGCTGCGGGCCTTTGGCACGGTCGGATGCTGAAAGTGCGCGCTGTGTTCGCTAACGCACCGACGCATGGCATGTGGATGGCTAGTCTGAGATTGCGCCGATTTTGACGCGCCCAGTCAGGTCGGCTGGATTTCGCAGGGCACCTCCTGCGTGCCACGGATTCTGCATTTCAAAGGAAACCCCCATGAAAACCATTTACTTTGCGGCTGTGCTGCTGACGACCCTGGGCCTTGCTGCATGCGAGAAGCAACCGGTGGTGGTCAATGTTCCAACCCCCGTAGCCGTCCCTGGACCCGCTGGCCCGCAGGGCGCGGCTGGAACCGACGGAAGCCAGGGGGCCACCGGGGCCACCGGCAAGACGGGCGAAGGCACCACCGTGATCGTGATGCCTCCGGCGTCCACACCGGCCAATTGAGTTCCTGCACGCACCGATTCAAGGAGAACTACCATGAGCTTAGGAACCATACTTCTGATCGTACTGATCTTGTTGCTGATCGGAGCTATTCCCTCCTGGCCGCACAGCCGCAGCTGGGGTTATGGGCCCAGTGGGCTGCTGGGTCTGGTGGTGGTCGTCATCCTCGTGCTGCTGGTGATGGGCCGGTTGTGACCCAGCGCCGTATGCAGCATTTTTGATGTAACGGCAGGCCGCGTGCGGCCTGCCGAGTAGCGATTATTTGAACCACGAATCGCTGGCCTTGCGTTCCCATTCGGCCAGCTGCTTTTCGGCTTCATCCTTGGCAACGCCGTAGCGTTCCTGGATTTTGCCGGCGAGATGCTCACGGCGTCCGGCGACAACATCGAGGTCGTCGTTGGTGAGCTTGCCCCATTGCTCCTGCGCCTTGCCCGCCACTTGTTTCCAGTTGCCCTTGATTTGGTCCCAGTTCATAAGAACTCCTCGTGGTTTGATGGATGGATGGTCATGAAGAAAGGTTCAGGGACGGACGGCAATCTCGTTCTTGACCGATCGCACACCGTTGACCTGCCGGGCGATGCTCTCGGCGACATTTTTCTCGGCGGAACTCTTGGCAAAGCCCGACAGCATCACGGTGCCGTTCAGTGTCTCGACGCTGATCGAAGACCCGGCAACCCGTTTGTCTTCGAACAGGCGTGATTTCACTGCCGTGGTGATGCCGGCGTCATCGATGTAGGCGCCGACAGTTTCCTGGCCGCGGCTGACGGCGCAGCCGGTCGCGGTGAGCAGGGTGGCAGCAGCAAGGGCTGCGGTGAGGAAGGTGCGAATGATCATGGTGATTGCTCCAGTTGTGACGGGTGTTGGCCCGTGAATGACCGCAACCCTCCAAGGGTAGGTAAGCCACCAGAAAGAGTGTACGGACCATGCAAGGGTAGTTCTGCACCGCGTCAGCGTCCGTGCGCTAGCGAACATGGGTGAAGACCTTTGCGCAGCGTTGTCGATGTCGGCATCAAAAAGCCGGCCTATGCGCTGTAGCGCACAGAGCAATCGCTGCGATGTGCGTAGTCTCGCGGCCATGGTGGTTGCGCGTCCCGGGACGCGTGGACCCCCTCTTGAGGACTGTCCGCAGGAAGGTGGGCGGTTCTTGCAACGT
>DCVY01000264.1:0-1969 GCA_002327945.1 Acidovorax delafieldii
TTCTGGCCTGAAACCCTGCACTAGCGCTTTCCTGACCAGTACCATCGGCCCAAAAACACCTCAATCTTCCTGCACCAGACTGGCCAGCCGCGGTAGCGCCGCACACGCATTGGCGGTGGTGCTGCGCGCCAGTGCCGCCAGCGGCATCCCGCGCAGGCCCGCCACCACCTCGGCGATGCGTGGCAGCTCGGCCGGCGCGTTGCGCCCCTGCGGCTGCCCGGCCGCACGCTGCTCGGCTGTGGTGTAAAGCCAGTGCGGCGGGATGTCGGGCGCGTCGGTTTCCAGCACCAGGGCCGATTCGGGCAGCTCGGCCGCCAGCCGGCGCAATTGCAGCGCCCGGTCATAAGTCACGGCGCCGCCAAACCCCAGCTTGAAGCCCAGCGCGATGAAAGCCTGCGCCTGCTGCAGGCTGCCATTGAAGGCATGGGCGATACCGCCTGGCACGGCGATATCGCGCAGGCCCTTGAGCAGCTTGTCGGCCGAACGGCGCACATGCAGGATCACCGGCAAGTCAAACCGGCGCGCCAGCTGCAACTGGGCACGGTAGAACTGCTCCTGCCGCGCAGGGTCGAGGGCGGCCACNNAACCCGATTTCGCCGATCGCCACCAGGCGCGGGTCATGGCGGTGCTGCTCCAGCACCTGGGCAAGCAGTGCCAGATCGGCATCGGCCGCCCGCGCCGTATACAGCGGGTGAATGCCCTGAGCGTAGCTGTCGCCGTGGCGGTGCGCCAGCTGGCGCACGGCATCCCAATTGGCGCGTTCCACCGCCGGAATCACGCAGTGCGCCACGCCCGCAGCCGCCGCCTGCTGGCGCACAGCGTCGCGGTCGGCCGCAAACTCGGCGGCGTCCAGATGGCAGTGCGTATCGATCCAGGAGGGCATGCCGCCATGATGCCGCACCCGCACCCGCGCCCGCGCCGCAGCGGCCATGCCAGACAGCGCAGTCAATTCCAACCCAGCAGCCTATCGGACTTAAAGCCCCAAGATTTTTCTTGTCAGCTTGAGCCACTTGCAGAATTCAAAAGGTGCGAGCCTTGACGCGGACAAAATTCTCGAAATTGAGAATCTTTCGCATTTCGAGGCATTCGTGTTCAGGCAGTTCTCGCTGCGTGGTTTGCGCAAAGTCACGGGCGAATGGAATCTGGTTTGCCTGGCCTGGAACGTCAAGCGCATGGCGGTACTGCGTCCAAAATTTGGATGAGAGGAGGAAATACCGTGGACAAGGCGCAAAACCTTCAAAACCCAGTCCAAACTGCCTTCTTTTTAAGCAAATTCAGATTCGGTCAGATTTTTGGATTTCTGAGTCCGGCAGGCTGCCAGGGGTTGTTTTGACCCTGGAGGCCAGCCACACCAGCGCCAGCACCGGCAGCCCGAGCAAGGACGTGGCCGTAAAGAAATGCGCGTAGCCAAACGCGTCGACATAGTCGCCCGAAAAGCCGGCGACAAACTTGGGGGCAAGCAGCATCATCGAGCTGAACAGCGCATACTGCGTGGCCGAGTAGCTCACGTTGGTCAGGTTCGACAGATAGGCGATGAACGCGGCCGACGCAATGCCGCTGGCCAAGTTGTCGGCCGACACCACGGCAATGAGCGCCGTCACGTCATGCCCGTGGCCTGCCAGCCAGGCAAACAGCAGGTTGCTGCCGGCACTGAGCACGGCGCCCAGCATCAGGATGCGCATCACCCCCAGGCGCATCGACAGTACGCCGCCCACAAAGGCGCCCACCAGCGTCATGATGACGCCGTACACCTTGGTGACCGCCGCCACCTCGTCTTTGGTGAAGCCCATGTCCACATAAAACGGGTTGGCCATGATGCCCATGACCACGTCGCTGATGCGGTACACGGCAATGAGCGCCAGAATCTGCGCGGCCTGCCAGCCATAGCGGCCCAGAAAATCAGCGAAGGGATCGACCACGGCGCCCTTGATCCATTCGGCGGCGTTCTTGGCGGGCGGCAGCACCACGG
>DCVY01000264.1:2077-2843 GCA_002327945.1 Acidovorax delafieldii
GCGTCGGCCGATTCGATGCGAAACGCATCGAGCGCAATGTCCTGCGTGGCCGAGCCAAAGGCCACCGCCAGCGCGCACCACACGATGGGGCCGAGCGTGAGACGCGGGTCGGCCAGCGCCATGCCCACGAGGCCTGCCACGATGAGGGCCTGCGACAGCAGCAGCCAGCTGCGCCGCCGCCCCAGCCAGCGCGTCAGCAGCGGCAGCGGCAGGCGGTCCACCAGCGGCGCCCACAGCCATTTGAAGCCATAGGCCAGGCCCACCCAGCTCAGATAGCCGATGGTGCTGCGGTCGATGCCGGCCTCGCGCAGGCGAAAGCTCAGCGTGCCCAGCACCAGCAGCAGCGGCAGGCCGGCGGAGAAACCCAGCGTCAGCATGCGCAGGCTGGCCGGTTCGAGGTAAACACGCAGGGTCTGGAGCCAGGGGGTGCGGCGGGGCTTCTCGGCGGTGCGGCCGGGGATGGAAGAAGTGGAAGTGTCTGACATGGATGCCTGGAGGTTTTGTCTATCATCCTAGAAACGGCCGTTGGATGCGCCCGCCGGTGCCGTGATCGGGGTGCCAGGCAAGACTGAGCGCTGCGGCTCCAACAGCACCTGCGTGCTGTTGGACAGCGCGAAGAAGGCCTGTCTCCGCCAGGCCTGCACCCTGCAAGGGCGACGACGCGGCGGGCTACTGCCCGTACTGCCCGCAAGAAGGCGCAACGCCGCATGGCGCCCCGAGCGCGGTGCGGGCGGGGGCATAGCGCTCTCACCCAAAAGGTGAACGC
>DCVY01000055.1:0-1019 GCA_002327945.1 Acidovorax delafieldii
CCCGGCTGCTGGAAGTTCAGCACCTTTTTGCCGCTGCCCGCGCCAAAGTCGGCCGGGTCGTCGATCGACAGCGTGGCGGCCTTGTTGCCCAGCACCAGCGGCTGGCTGCCGGCCACGAACACGCTCACGGTGCCGTCGTCGGCGGCCACCTGCGAGGTCTGGATATGCTGGTTGAGCTCGCGGATGAGCTGGTCGCGCTGGTCCAGCAGGTCGTTGGCCGGCTGGCCGTTGCCCTTGGCGCGGGCAATCTGCTCGTTGATGCCGGCAATGTTCTTGGCCAGGCTGTTGACCGCAAGCATGCTGTTTTTGAGCTGCTCGGCCACGGTGTAGCCGATCTCGTCCAGGCGCTGCGAGGCATCGCGCATGCGCGCGGCGGTTTCGTCCATGCGCGTGAGGGCCACGCTGCGCGCGGTGAGGTCGGTGGGGGCGCTCACCACATCCGAGAGCGCGTTCATCATGTCGTTGATGGATGCGCCAATGCCGCTGGCGCCGCCGCTGAAAACCTCTTGCAACTGGCGCAGGCGGTCCATGCGCACCGTGTCGCCCGCATCCACCGCCGAGGCCGCCGTGGCCTGGCGCGTGAGCAGCTCGCTGTGGTTGCGCTGGATGGTCTGCACATCCACACCCTTGCCGATGTAGCCGCCGCCCGTGAACTGGCCCTGCACGGTCTGCAGCACCACGCTCTGGCGCGAATACCCGGGCGTGCTGACGTTGGCGATGTTGTGGCCTGCGGTCTGCAGGGCCGCCTGGTTGGCCAGAAGGGCGCGGGATCCGACGTTGAGCAGGCTCATGACGCTCCTCGCATCTCAGTGGTCCACGGCGCGGCCAGCCATCTGCAACGCATGCAACTGGCGCGGCCCAGGCCAGTGCCCCCGCGCAAGGGCCGCCCCGCCGCGCTGGGGGCGTCCCCCTCCCGCGCAGCGAGAGAGGGGGAAGGCGCGAAGCGACTCAGGGGGTGTTTCATGGCTTCAGGCCTGTGCGCGCTGCACGCGCAGGGCGCTGTTGATGGCGCCGCTGAG
>DCVY01000055.1:1067-18392 GCA_002327945.1 Acidovorax delafieldii
AACTTGGCGGTCACCTTCTGGGCCTTGCCGTTGATGAACTCGGTGGTGGTGATCTCGGCCACCTTGCCGCTCCAGCCCTTGCCGGCCTTGATGCCGAACAAGTTGAATGCGCTGGAGCCGTCGGCATTTTTGATCTCGCTCTTGCCCCAGCCGGTTTCATGCCCCGCCTGGCCCAGCATGAAGCTGGCCGGAATGCCGCTGTCTTGCGCCACGCGCTCGGCGGTGGCGCTGAGCGACTGCACAAATCCGTCCCGCCCCTTGGGCACCGGGCCCGTGGCCACCGGGGTGTTGGTGGCGGCACTGCGCGATGTCACGCCGGGCAGGTTGAGCGTGGAGGGCACGGAGATGCTGGTGTCGGCCCCGCCCATCTGGCGCGAGAGCTGGCGCGCAATGGCTTCCGACAGGCCGCCGGGCACGCCCGACATGGTGACCGATAGCTGCTGGTCCAGCAGGTCGGTTCCCAGGTCGCCCTGGGCGCCGTCCATCAGGCCGGATTTCATGGTGGCTTCGCGCATGCTCTTGATCAGTTCGCGCATGAACAGCGCTTCAAACTGCTTGGCGGCCTCTTTGGCGGCCTGGGGGCTGTTTTGCCCGGCCTCGTATTTCAGGGTGTTGAGCGAGCGGGCATCGGCCGCCAGCGCATTGGAGGTGCTGGCGGTGCTGGAAGAAGGCAGGGTCAAGGCCATGGTCACTCCTTGTGCATTGCGGGCAGTGCGATCTTTGGGCGCGGCATGGTCAGATCACTTCCAGCTCGGCATTCAGGGCGCCGGCCGCCTTGATGGCCTGCAAAATAGCCAGCAAATCCTGGGGTGTGGCACCCAGGGAATTGAGTGCGCGCACCACGTCGGCGAGCTGCGGCGACGGCGGCATCTGGATGACGTTGCCCGCTTCCTGCCGGATGGCAATATCGCTTTTTTGCGCCACCACGGTCACGCCCTGCGACAGCGGGTTGGGCTGGCTGATGACCGGTGTGCTGCTGATGGTGATGGACAGATTGCCGTGCGCGATGGCGCAGGGCCCCAGCGTCACGGCCTGGTTGAGCACGATGGAGCCGGTGCGGGCGTTGATCACCACCTTGGCTGCGGGGGTGGAGTTGGGCAGTTGCAGTTCTTCCAGCTCCGCGATGAAATTCACCCGCTTGCCGGGGTCTTGCGGCGCCGTCACCTGCACGGTGCGCCCGTCCAGCGCGGTGGCGGTGCCCTCGCCCTGGCGCGCATTGATGGCCTGCGCCACCTTGCGCGCGGTCTGAAAGTCGACCGCATCCAGGCCCAGGGTGATGGTGCTGCCCACATGCAGTGGCGTGGGCACCGAGCGCTCCACCTGCGCGCCATCGGGAATGCGGCCGGCGCTCAGGTGGTTGATCTGCACCTTGCTGCCACCGGCCGATGCGCCTGCGCCACCCACCACCACGTTGCCTTGCGCCAGGGCGTAGATCTCGCCGTCCGCGCCGCGCAGCGGTGTGGCGATCAGCGTGCCGCCCCTGAGGGATTTGGCGTTGCCGATGGAGGACACGGCCACATCGATGTTTTGTCCGGGCTGTGCAAAGGCGGGCAATTGCGCCGTGACCACCACGGTGGCCACGTTCTTGAGTTGTGGCGCGGTGGTGCCTGGTGGCAGGCTGATGCCCATCTGCTGCAGGTAGTTGGCCATCGCCTGCGCCGTGAACGGCATCTGCGTGGACTGGTCNNGTGCCGTCCAGCCCCACCACCAGGCCGTAGCCCGACAGCTGGTTGCTGCGCACGCCCTGCACGGCCGCCACTTCCTTGATGCGCAAGGCATGGGCAGGTGCCGCCAGCCCCGTGGTGAACAGGGCCAGCACCAGCCACAGCGCGCGTGTCTGCAGCCATGCAAAGCGAGGGAGGTGCAAGGTCTTCATGGCACCCATTGTGGCGCGCCACCCGGCGTGCAAAGAGGGGAAAAGAGCGTGCTTCTGCCGCCTTATTGCCGGTGTTCACCCCGGCTTTGCCGCGGGGGCGGTGCCAGCAAGAATATGAGTCAAATATGGCTTGGGCGCTTTAATGTAAAGCGCTGGCCGCTATTATTTTTGATGATCTATCTGCGGGCCTTGGCGGCCTTTGTGTCGGCCAGCTTGCGCAGGCAGTAGTAATAGCCATTGGGCACGCTGGCGATGTGGTTGGCGCGCACCTTGTCCGCCAGCGCCAGCGTGGTGTCGTACAGGCCCGACTGGATGTGGTAAACGCCCGTGGGCCGCAGCGCCACGCCGCCGCCATAAAAGCCCGATGCCTCGGCCGTTTCCAGCTCTGCAGCCGTGGGCAGGGCCGCGTCCTGCGACTGGCAGTAGCGCTGCGCCGCCTCGCGCGACACCAGCTGGTCGGCATGCCCTGGCGCGGCCATCAGCCACTCGCGCGTGGGCAGCGGGTTGCGGTGCTGCGAAAAGCGCGTGCCCTCGAAGTAATCGAAGATATCGCGCGCCAGCGCATCCGCCAGCGTGGGCGCGGGCGCCGTCACGGTGAAGCTTTGCGATGCGCCACGGCCCAGCTTGACCAGCGTGGCGGTGGCCTGCACCAGCGCACCCTCCAGCGGGGTGTAGGTGATGTAGGCCACCAGGGCCACCCGGCCCGCCTTGGTCTTGAGGGCGTCCAGCGCTTTGGCGTCGGCCGCAGAGGCGCGCTGCAATTCCTCGGGCGTGATGCCGGCAAACTCGAAGCGCAGCTTGGGCGCGCGGGTGTTGATGCGCCGCGCCTGCCGGTCGAGCTCGCCAATCAGCTGGGTGTTGAGCGTGCGCCCCAGCTGGGCCAGCGCCATGCGCTCATGGTGGGCCTGCAGGCTGTCCACGGCCTGCAGCGCGGCAAGCACCGTGGCCGGATCGCCCTTGCCGGTGTGCAGGTCTGCAAACAGCTTGCGGTCGTGCTCGTAATCGCCCAGATCGGACGCGCGCACGACCGGAATGTTGGGCCAGACCAGGAAGGGTTGCTCCACCGGGTCGCGAAAATCGGCTGCGCCAGCAAGGCCGCAGCGCAGCGCCAGGGCCAGGGCAGCAAGTGGTTGCCAGAAGCGTTGGAAGGGCATTGGGGTGATCCGTGGCACTGCCTGTGAAGCCGGCGTGGCCCAAGGCCAGGCCCCTGGCGGCGTCCCCCTGGGGGGAAGGCGCCGCAGGCGATTCAGGGGGGCGTTCAAAACGGCGTGATGGTGTTGAACGCCCGGGCCAGCCAGCCCATGGCCTGCGCCTCGGCCTGCTCGCCCAGGCCGCGCGAGATCACGCGCACATTGGCCACGTACTGCGAATCGATGACGCTGCCAGGCTGCAGACGGCGCGGATCGACGGTGCCCGAAAAGCGCAGCACGTCCACACTGCGGTTCACGCCCACCTGCTTTTCGCCCGCAATGACCAGGTGCCCGTTGGGCAGCACGTCGGTGACGATGGCGGTGATGTTGCTCTTGAACTCGTTCTTGCTGGCCGTGTTGCCGCTGCCGTTGAAGTTGTTCTCGTAGTTCGCGCCCAGGCCCGAGCGCGCGGCCAGCTTGCCCGCCGTGGAGGCCGCCAGCAGCGGCAGCGCGGTGATGCTGCCGCTGGCGTCGCCGTTGCGGTTGACGTTGGACTTGGTGTCCTGCTTGGCGTCGATGGTCTCGAGGATCGCGATGGTGACCATGTCGCCCACCAGGCGTGCGCGCTGGTCCTCGAACGCGGGCCGGTAGCTGGCCGCATGGAACAGGCTGCCCGTGGCGGGGCCGGCTGGCCGGGGCAGGGCGGCCAAAGGGGGTGGCGTGGTGGGCAGCACATCCACCGGCGGTGGCGGGTTGATGCTGGCGCAGCCCGCGGCCAGCATGGCGAAGACGGTGCAGCCCAACAGGCGCAAGACGGATGCCATGGCAGTGCTCCTTGCAGGATGCTTCACAGTTGCGACAGCTTGGCCAGCATCTGGTCGGAAGTCTGGATGGCCTTGGAGTTCATCTCGTAGGCGCGCTGGGTCTGGATCATGCCGACCAGCTCTTCCACCACGTTGACGTTGGAGTTCTCCAGAAACTTGTGCCGGATTTCCCCGAGCGCGTTGCTCAGGGGATTGCCGACTTGCGGTGCTCCGGAGGCCACGGTTTCGCGAAAAAGATTGTTGCCCATCGGCTCCATGCCGGCCGGGTTGACGAAGTTGGCCAGCTGTACCTGCGGGCCGTTGGTCGTGACGCCGGCCCGTGTGATCGAAACCTGGCCACTGGGGCTAATGTCGACCGTGTCGCCCGTCTGCACCGTGATCTGTGGCACCAGCTCATGTCCTTCGGGCGTCACGACGACGCCTGTGGAGCTCAAGGTGAAGTTGCCTGCCCGGGTATAGGCGGTGGTGCCATCGGGCAACTGGACCTGAAAGAAGCCCTGGCCATTGATCGCCATGTCCAGCGCGTTGCCGGTGTTTTGCAAGCCACCTTGCAGGAAGTTGCGGGATACGGCGCCCACATTGACACCCAGGCCCAGGTGCAGGCCTGTGGGCAGATCGGCGTTGTCGCTGGCCTGCGAACCCACCTGGCGCTGGTTTTGGTACATCAGGTCTTCAAACACGGCGAAATTGCGCTTGAAGCCGGTGGTTGAGACGTTGGCCAGGTTGTGCGAGATCACGTCCAGCTGGGTCTGCTGGGCGGTCATGCCGGTCTTGGCGATCCACAGTGAATTCATCATGGTGGTTTTCCTTTGCTTCGGGTGCGGCGCTTAGCCGTTGAGGCTCAGCAGCTGGCTGGCGGTCTTGTCATTGGTTTCGGCGGTTTGCAACAGCTTCATCTGCTGCTCGAACTGGCGCGCTGCGGCGATCATGCCCACCATGTTTTCGACCGCGTTCACGTTGGAGCCTTCCAGCGCGCCGGCCTGCATGCGGGCGTTGGGGTCGGCGGGCAGGGCGTCGCCGGTTGCGGCACGGAACATGCCGTCATCCCCGCGCCGCAACGGGTTGTCGGCCGTGGCCGTGGCCAGCTTGAGCCGGCCCACGGGCGTCGGGGGCTCATTGCCCGTCCTGGCGGTGACCATGCCATTCGCACCCAGTGAAATGGTGGCGTTGGGCGGAACGTCGATCGGCGCGCCGCCGTCCGACAGCACCGGCAGACCGGCCGGTGTGACCAGTTGGCCGGTGTTGGAGACTTCGAAGCGGCCCGCGCGGGTGTAGGCCTCGGTGCCATCGAGCCCTTGCACGGCAAACCAGGCATTGCCCACGGCCATGGCGTCGAGGTTGCGTCCCGTGGTCTGGGCGGGCCCCGTTTTGTCCGAGTGGCCGGCGGTGGCTTCGAGCGCGAACACGCGCGTCGTCGAGCCTTCGCCCTGGATGGGCACCGAACGGAAGGTGGACAGCTCTGCGCGAAAGCCCTGCGTGGACGCATTGGCCAGGTTGTTGGCCAGCACCGTCTGCCGGTGCGCGGCGGCGTTGGCGCCCGTCATGGAGGTGTAGATGATGCGGTCCATTGCGAAATTCGCTCCGACGGTTCAGGAATGGAAATCAGCGCAAGTTGGTCAATGCAGAAAGTGCCTGATCCTGTGTTTTGATGGTTTGTACATTGGCCTGGTATGCCCGTTGTGCCGTCATCATGTTGACGAGCTCTGCGGTTAGGTCAACGTTGGAGTCTTCCAGTGCGCCTGAGCGAACAGATCCCAGGCTGGTTGTGCCTGGCGTACCAGGGGTGCCCACTCCTGATGCATTGGTGGCAACCCAGTTGCCCCCACCTACGGGTTGAAGTCCTTGGGGGTTGCGAAAATTCACCAGCTGGATCTGGGCGGCTTCCACCGACTGGCCATTGGAGTACCGGGCGGTGATGACGCCAGAGTCCGAAATTTTGAGTCCGGTGAATGATCCGTCGGGATTGCCGTTCTGGCTCAGCGTGGTAACACCGAAAGACGACGCATACTGGGTCGATCCGAAGAAATCGAGGTTAGCTGAATAACTACCGTTGGGGGAGGTGAACGGCAGTGTCAGTGCACCGGGGTTGACCAGCGTGCCATCCGGGTTGAAGGTCAGAGAGGTGACCATTGAGAGGGTGGGATCAGCGGGGTCCGTATAGACATCCCAAGTGTTCAAGCCGGTTTTCCGCATGAACACCTTGACATCAATCGGCATGCCTTGTTCGTCATAAGCCGTGATCGAAGTGCCGTACTTTGTCGCGGGAACATTGGGCGTCACAGAATTCCATACATCAGCTCGTGCATCGAGGTTGAACTGCATGGTGATGTTGCTGGTAAGGGTAGGGCTGTTGCTGGTGCTGGTGTCAATCTTCAGTGGTCCGATGGATTGGCTACCGTCAAAGTTGTAGTTGATACCGTGCAGCTTTTCGCCATTGTTGTTGACGATATAGCCTTCGTTGTCGAGTTTGAAGATGCCCGAGCGGCTGTAAAGTGAAGGGTTGTCGCGGTCTTGGCCTTGCGCATTCAGGGGAATCAGTGGGAAGAAGCCGTTGCCATTGATGGCCAAATCCAGTGTGTTACCCGTGACGGAAATATTTCCTTGCGAGAATTCTTGGGACACCGCAGAAACTTCCACTCCAATACCGGCCTGGCCACCACCACCACCCGCACCAATGGTGGACGCGATGACTTCTGCAAACTCTGCGCGCGATTTCTTTGCGCCTGCGGTGCCGGCATTGGCGATGTTGTTGCCAATCACATCGAGATTTTTGCTGGCGGCGTTCAGGCCAGAGAGGCCGGTTTGGAAACTCATGATCTAAGCTCCTGTTAAAGATGTCTGGTGGTGGTGGATGTAGGGAGCGAATTACAGGATGGCCGTAACGTCGTTGTATGAAACGCTGGTGCCACCTTTCAGGTTCAGTTTCATGAGCCCGTTGTCGTTGCTGATGGATTCAATGGAGCTGCTGATCAAGGGTGTGGAGGTGACGCCCTGGTTGCCTGCACTGGCCGCAACGGTGAATTTGACCGTCTGGCCTTGGTATGCAGAGGCATCCCATTCGAAGGTGTGACGGCCTTCTGCCTTGGCGCCCAGGTTGAGTGACTCCAGTAACTGGCCGCCGGGTGAAAAAATGTTGATCGTGACGTTGTCACTGCTCGATGCGAGATCAATGGCACCTTTGGCCACGCCGTTTTCTATATTCAAGGTGCTGCCGGGCATCAACACGTCATGGCCCAGCATGGCGGCCCCATGCAGCATCTGTTGCGCCGAAAACTGGCTGACCAGGCCCTTGACCGTGTCGTTGAGCTGCTGGATGCCGGTCACCGTGTTGATCTGCGCGATTTGCGAGGTCATCTGCGCATTGTCCATCGGGTTCATCGGGTCCTGGTTGTTGAGCTGGGCCACCAGCAGTTTCAGGAACCGGTCTTGTGCCGCTGCGGGGTCGGCTGCGTTGTCGGTTTTGGTCGCCGTGGTGCCCAGGGCCGTATTGCCCGAGGTGCCCGAGGTGCCCGAGGTGGCGGAGGTTGCGCTGTTGATCATGGTGGCTTGTCCTGAAAATTACTGGCCCATCTGCAGGGTCTTGAGCAGCAGCGTTTTGGCCGTGTTCATGACTTCGACGTTGTTCTGGTAGGAGCGCGAGGCGGAAATCATGTTCACCATTTCCTCCACCGCGTTCACGTTGGAATGGGTGACATAGCCCTGCGCGTCGGCGGAGGGGTGGCCTGGGTCATGGATGCGCCGCCCCGGCTGGCTGTTTTCGTTGATGGCGCTCACGCGCACGCCGGCAGAGCTGTCCGCGCCCATGGGCGTGGTCTGAAAAACCACCTGGCGGGCCTTGTAGGCCTGGCCGTCCGGCCCCGCCACGGCATCCACGTTGGCCAGGTTGCTGGCCACGACGTTGAGCCGCTGTGACTGCGCGCTGATGGCGCTGCCCGACACATTGAAGATGGAGAACATGGACATGGTGGTTTCCCTTTTTCTGCGCTGCCCGGCTTACTGCCCCTGGATGGCGCTGAGCATGGTCTTGGACTGCCCGTTGATGAAGCGCAGCGTGGCCTCGTAGCGCACGGCGTTGTCCACGAAGTTGGCGCGCTCGCGGTCGAGGTCGACCGTGTTGTTGTCCAGGCTGGGCTGGGTTTGCAGCGCGTACCCCAGCGTGCTTTGCGATCCGATGCCGGTGCCTGCGGCGGGCAGCGGGATGTGGCGTGGATCGGTGGTGCCGGATGCTCCGAAAGCGCCTGCACCAGCGCTGGCCAGTCGGGCTGCGCCGGATCCGCCAAGCGAACCCGTGGAACCCGTGGCGTCGCGCAGGGCTTCGGCAAAATTAAAGTCGCGTGCCACATAACCGGGGGTGTCTGCGTTGGCGATGTTGCTGGCGATGGCACGCTGGCGCTCGGCACGCAGCAACAGTGCGTTGCCGTGAAAGTCCAGCCGGTCGGTCATCTTGTCAAGCATGTGTGCCTCACACCCAGGGTTGCAGTGGCGCCGGGTACTGAAGAAGGCTTCCGGCGTGGATAGATTATGGAAATCGCCAGGTTTTTCTAAAGCCCGAAGAACGCGGGCATTGGCGCGCAGTTTCCGGGTTCAGGCTGTGCGGGTCTGCCTATAGTTGCTGTGGTGAAATGGTCTGCCCGGTGGCTGGCAGTCCATGCGCCCGTCCAGGAGATCGCCATGTCGCCCCTCGCCTCTTTTTCATCGCTGCCGTGGTTTTGCCTGCTGCGGTTGCGGCGCGCCTTGCTGCGCACGACGCTGGTGCTGGCGGGTTTGGGGCCTGCGCTTTGCAGCGGCCCGGCCCTGGCGCAGGCAGTGGCGGACCCGGCTGCGGATCTGGGGCCGCTGACGCAGCGCTGGCTGGACGATGCGCTGGCGCGCAGCCAGCCTGCCGGCTTGCCCTTGCGCATGGAAGTCAGTGTGGGCCAGCTCGACAGCCGGCTGCGCCTGGCGCCATGCGCCCGCGTAGAGCCCTATTTGCCGTCCGGCGCGCGCCTGTGGGGGCGCACGCGCCTGGGGCTGCGCTGTGTGGAAGGTGCCACGGCCTGGAACGTTTTTCTGCCGGTGACCATCAAGGCTTTTGGCCCGGCCTGGGTGCTGAACGGCAATGTCACCTCGGGTGCCGTGCTGGCGGCGGCAGATGCCAGCGAGGCCGAGGTCGATTGGGCTGCTGAAGCCGCGCCCGTCATCGCCAACCCCGAGCAGTGGGTGGGGCAGGTGGCCTCCCGCCAGCTGATGGCGGGGCAGGCGGTGCGCCAGTCCATGGTGCGGGCCCCCCATGTTTTCCGCACAGGTGCCCAGGTGCGGGTGGTGGCCCAGGGCCCGGGCTACGCGGTGACCTCCTCGGGCCAGGCCCTGTCGAATGGGGCGGTGGGGCAGACTATGCGTATCCGTATGGGTAATGGACGAATAATCTCCGGCATTGTGAACGAAGATGGGACGATTGACGCATCGCTTTGATGCGACGATGGTCAGAAATGGCTAAAGTCTCGTGCAAATGGGTCGAAAACATTGCTACTGTGCCCCATATCGAGCGGGGTGGTGGAGAGAGCGATGAAGATTGGTCAACAACCGGAACTCCCGGGCGCACTCGCGCAGACAGGGCTGTCCAAACAGGCAAAAGCCCCGGCCGCCGCGGAAGAAGCGGCCAAAGGCGCAAGCTCTGCGTCGGCCGCTGGCGTGCCCGTCACGGTTTCCATGAGCGCTCGAACCCTTGCCCAGACGGCACGCAGCGTGGGCGATTTTGATGCGGGTCGGGTCAAGGCGGTGAAAGCTGCCATTGATCAAGGCACGTTCACCGTGGATGCCGAGGCCATTGCCGACAAGATGCTGTCCAACGCCCAGGAAATATTCTCCCGCTCCCGCGGTTGAGCCGTTTTCACCCTCCCCAGTCTTCAACCGCACACAGGCACCATGCAGCTGGAAGACGCGCTCACCGCGGTAGAACATCAACTGGAAAGCGTCTCCAAAGCGCTGCTGGTGGCAGACCCGCAAGCGCTGGAATCGGGCAGCACCCAGCTGCGCGATGCGGCTGCACAGCTTTCGCAGGCCATAGTGCAGATTTCACGGCAAGGCGTGGTGCCTGCTGACCTGCAAAAGCGCCTGCAGGCCCTCGGTGCGTTGCTGGGTGTTCAGCGCGAAAGCCTCGCCCGCCTGGCCGCCCTGACCGAAAGACAAGCCGCGGGCTTGCTGCCCCCAGATGCCACCGCCACCTATGGCAGTGCCATGGGCGGTCGCAATTCGGGGAGCGTGGCCCGCATCTATCGTTCTGCCGGCTGAGAGCTGAGAGCTGAGAGCTGAGAATTTGCGCATGGCGCACGCCACGCGGTAAAGCGCCGCAACCCCACCCCTCGATCAGAAATCGCCGCGCCCGGTCAGTCTGGGGTCAGTGGCTGCGCATCTTGGCGCGCAGCCGGGCAATCGACTGGCTGTGCAATTGGCACACCCGTGATTCCGTGACGCCCAGCACCGCCGCAATTTCCTTGAGGTTCATGTCATGCTCGTAATACATGCCCATGATGTGTTGTTCGCGCTCGGGCAGGCTCTGGATGGCCTGGACCAGCGCGGCGCGCAGCCGGTGGTCGCGCAATAGTTCGAGGGGATCAGCGTCGCTGTCGGCCGCGTGGCGGTCCAGAAAACTTTCCTCGTCCTCGTGGCTGTGGGTCATGTCTTCCAGGTACACCAGCTGCGTGCCCCGCACCTTGCCGAGCAGGCTCTGGTATTCGGCCAGGGGCATGCCCATCTCGGCGGCAATTTCTGACTCCAGCGGGCTGCGCCCCAGCTTTTGCTCCAGCCGGTGCAGGGCGTGCTCGATGTCTTTCTGGCTCTTGCGCGAACTGCGGGACATCCAGTCGCCTTCGCGCAACTCATCGAGCATCGCACCGCGGATGCGCTGGGTGGCGAAGGTTTCGAATTGCACCCCCTGGAAGACTTCGTAGCGGGAAAGTGCCTCTGCCAGGCCCATCATTCCGACCTGGATCAGGTCGTCCACTTCCACATTGGGGGGCAGCTTGGCAATCATGTGGTGGGCGATCCGGCGAACCAGCGGTACATGCTGGCGGATCAGCGCATCACGATCGAGCTGGCCTTTGGCGGTATACATCAGATCAGTGGCTCCGAACACCATGCGACGGCAGGCCGGTCAGGTTGTGGGTGGGCATGGCAGACATTGTTCCACTGATGGTGCCCGCGTTTTCCAGCAGTTGCAAGGCAAGGCGCTGCACGTCCTGGCCACTGTGGGCGAACAGGGTCGTGGTGCGCATGCGCCCACCCAGGTGACGGTCTGCGCACTGCTGCAAGGTGCGCAGCGCACCCGCTGCCTTGCGGCGTTCCGGCGCACTGTTTTCCTGCAATACCGCAGCCACAGTGCAAGGCAGGCCTGTATGCAGCACGATCTGCTTGAGGGTCTGGTAGCTCGTGAGCACGCCTGCGGCGCCGGGTGGCATCACGACCAGGGGTGTTGTGGCCGTGTGCGTGAGCAGCGGGCCGAGCATGCTGGCCGGCGCATGAAGCACCAGCAGCCCGTAGGCGCGAAAATAGGGCAGCAGCCCTTGCAGCGGAGCGGCATCGCCTGCCTGGGCGATGCGCGCCAGTTCGGGCAGCCCTCTGGCCGCAGGCAGAACGGCGAGCGACGAGGCCATGGCCCCCAGGTCGAGGCTTGCACCCTCATGCCACGGTGCCTGTCTGAGCAGATGGTGGAGCCCGGGGGATGCCTCGGTTTCATAGGCGGTGCCATCCAGCACCACCACCGGGTAGCCCAGGCGTTGCAGGCTGGCACACAGCTGCCAGAGCGTCTCCAGACCGCTTTGTGCCTGCCCCTGGCTGGCCACGGCCAGTACGCGCAATTCAGACTGCGGTGTGAAGCTGTGCAGGCCGGCACCCTGGTGAAAACTGGTGTCAAGCATCTGCAAATCCCCGTTCGGTCATGGCGTCGGGCGAGTGCGAGAAAAAGAAGTTCAGATCGGCCGCCCTGGGGTCGAACGCCGATTTGGTCGGTGCGCGCATCGAGGTGCTGATGAGCTGGTGCGCATCGGCAGTGTCCCAGTCTTCGGGCACGCGCTGGCCGTTGGTGATGCCGCGCAGCACCATCTGGTGGCGAATCAGGGCATCCAGGGCGGGGCCCAGCTTGACGGCTTCGTCCACCTTGGAAAGGATGGCCTGCTGCGATTCGCTGGCCTTGAAGGCGGTGAGCACATCGTCGAGCGTGTCGCCGTGGCAGCCGGCGTTCAGCACCAGCAGGCGGTTGACGTTGGGCAGATCCAGCACGTCCAGCATGTCGCGCTTGCGCGGATCGCGCGGCGCCACGCCCGTGGTGTCGATCAGCACCATCTTCTTGCCGCTGAGCAGCCCGAGCAGGTCCTGCAGCGCAGCGCGGTCATGGGCCAGGTGGGCCACGATGCCCAGCATGCGCCCGTAGGTGCGCAGCTGCTCATGGGCGCCCACGCGATACGTGTCCAGCGTGATCAGCCCCACGCTGGCAGGCCCATGGATGCGTGCGCAATGGGCGGCCAGCTTGGCGGTGGTGGTCGTCTTGCCCACGCCAGTGGAGCCCACCAGCGCAAAGATGCCGCCTTCTTCGTACAGCGGTGGCGCCTGCCTGTCGGTCTTGAGGTTGCGCTCCAGCACGTCCATGAGCCAGCGCACGGATTCGGCCGCCGACAGCTCTTCGGGCATGCGCTCCAGGATGGCGCGCGACAGGGCAGGCGAATAGCCGGCGCGAATCAGCTTGAGCATCAGATTGGACTGGATCGGGTTTTGCCGGGCCTGGCCCAGCCACGACAGCGTGTTGAACCGGTCTTCAATCAGCTCCTTCATGGCCTGCAGTTCGTTCATCAGGCTTTGCTGGCCCGCCGAGGATGCGGGTGCGACCACCACCTGGGGTTCGGGGCGGCGGCGGGGCGCAGGCTCCGCGGGCCGGTCTATGGAAGTGGCACGCAACGGGTTGTGGCGCGCCACCTGCATCGGCGCCTGCGCCTGTGGTGTGGGCATGCGCTCGCGATCCGTCGTGGGGTCGCGGCTGCGGTCGGTGAGGGTGGGCGTGTCGGCAGGGCCGTTCAGCGCCTCGTGGCGGCGCCGCAGCATGCGTTCGCGCACATAGTCCTGAAAGGAAAGCGTGCTCATGGCCAGCTGTTCCGTGTCTTCTTCCACCGGATTGCGCGCGGCGGGTGCCGGGGCGCCTGCCGCCGTGCGGGCGGCGCGTTGCGAGGCCGGTGTCAGATGCGCCTGCGTGCCCGAAGCCGCGCTGCCGCTGCCCAGGTCCGACAGTGTGTCTTCTGCGGTGGCCACCACCTCCACGCCGTTGGCCGTGGGGCGGTTGGACAGGATGAGCGTGCCTTCGCCAAACGCCATGCGCGCTTTGGCCAGAGCCTCCCGGGAGGTGGGGGCAGTAAAGCGTTTGATGTTCATGCGGATGCACCTTTGAGGATGGGCCCGATACGGATGGTGTGGGTCTCGGGAATTTCACTGTGCGCAAGCACCTGCAGGCGAGGCGCTACGCGACGCACCAGCCGGGCAATGGCGGTGCGAATCTGGTCGGGCACCAGCAGGCAGGCGGGCAAGCCCATCTCTTCCTGCTTCATTGCCACTTCGGCGGCTTTTTGCGTCAGGATGTCTGCCACGCCGGGGTCGAGTGCGGGGCCTGCGGCATTGCCCAGGGCCTGCACCAGCAGGCGTTCCAGCCCGGGTTCGATGGCAATGACGCTGAGTTCGCGTGTGGGGCCGTAAATTTGCTGCACGATGGCGGGCGACAGCGCAATGCGCACCCGCCGTGCCAGCTCTGCCGGGTCCGAGATGCCCACGGCATGCTCGGCCAGCGTCTCGATGATGGTGCGGATATCGCGAATGTGCACCGATTCCTCCAGCAGCAGCTGGAGAACTTTCTGGAACGTTGCGATAGAAACCATTTTCGGGACCACTTCTTCGATGAGTTTCGGGGCCAGCTTGGCCACATGCTCCACCAGCTGCTGGGTTTCCGTGCGGCTGAGGAGCTTGGCTGCTTGCACTTGCATCAAGTGTGACAAATGGGTGGCCATCACGGTTTCGGAATCAACCACGGTAAAACCCGCCATTTGTGCCGCTTCCTTCTGGCGTTCGTCGATCCAGTGCGCGGGCAGGCCAAAAGCGGGGTCGGTGGTGGGTGTGCCGATCAGCGGCGTGGTGATGCCGCCGGGGTTGATGGCCAGGAACATGCCGGGGAAGGCCTCGCCTTCGCCCACCACCACGCCACGCAGCGTGATGCGGTAGCCACTGGGCTTTAATTCGAGGTTGTCGCGCACATGCACGGCGGGCGGCAGAAAGCCCACTTCCTGCGCAAACTTGCGGCGCACGCCCTTGATGCGGGTGAGCAGGTCGCCCTGGCGGCTCTTGTCCACCAGCGTGATCAGCCGGTAGCCCAGCTCCAGCCCCAGCAGGTCCACGGGCTGCAGGTCGTCCCAGGTGGCTTCGCCGTCGCTGACCGGGGCGGGCGGGGCCTCGACGGCTGNNGGCGGCACCTTCTGGCGCTCGTGCATCACCCAGGCGCCATAGCCCAGCAGCCCGCCCATGCTCAGGAACACGATGTGCGGCATGCCCGGAATCAGCCCCAGCAGCAACAGGATGCCGGCGGTCACCCCCAGCACGCGGGGCGACATGAAGAGCTGCTCCACGATCTGGCGGCCCATGTCATGGTCCTTGCCCACGCGCGAGATCACCATGGCGGCTGCCACCGAAATCAGCAGGCCCGGAATCTGGGCTACCAGTGCATCACCGATGGCCAGCAAAATATAGCTGTCAGCGGCCTGCTTGGCCGAAAGATCGTGCTGCAGCACGCCGATGGCAAAACCGCCCACGATGTTGATCAGCAAAATCAGAATGCCGGCCACGGCATCGCCGCGCACAAACTTGGAGGCGCCGTCCATCGAGCCGAAAAAGTTGGCTTCCTCGGCCACTTCGGCGCGACGGCGCTTGGCTTCCTTTTCGTCAATCAGGCCGGCATTCAGGTCGGCATCCACCGCCATCTGCTTGCCGGGCATGGCATCTAGCGTGAAGCGGGCCGACACCTCGGCAATGCGCTCGGCGCCCTTGGTCACCACCACAAAGTTGATCACCACCAAAATGGCGAACACGATCAGGCCCACGGCAAAGTTGCCGCCAATCAGAAAATGGCCAAACGCCTCGATCACCGCACCCGCCGCGCCGGGGCCGGTGTGGCCTTCCAGCAGCACCACGCGGGTCGAGGCCACGTTCAGCGACAGGCGCATCAGGGTCGTCAGCAGCAGCACCGAGGGGAATGCGGCGAAATCCAGCGGGCGCAGCATGTAGGCCGCCACCATCATCACCATCAGGGCCACCGCGATGTTGAGCGTGAAGAACGCATCGAGCATCCATGGCGGGATGGGCAGCACCATCAGCGCCAGGATGGCAACCACCAACAAGGGGGCCGACAGGCCCTGCAGCGCGCCTGCGTTGCTGCCCGCCCATTGCTGCAGAGACTTTACGGAGGTGTTCATGCGGCAGGTCCTTGCGGTGCCACCCGGTTCAGCGGGTCGAGCTCAGGGGGAACATGGGGCTGTACCAGCGCTTCGGGCATCTTGCCCTCGCCACGCAGGGCAGCCTTGAGGCGGTACACATAGGCCAGCACCTGGGCCACTGCCGTGTACAGCGTGGCGGGAATGGCCTGGTCAAGCTCGGCGTGGGCATACAGTGCACGCGCCAGCATGGGTGACTGCAGCACCGGCACGCCGTGGGTGCCGGCCAGATCGCGGATCTTCAGGGCAATCAGGTCGGTGCCGCGGGCAATCACCTGGGGCGCGCTCATGGTCTTGTCGTCGTATTTCAGCGCGACGGCATAGTGCGTGGGGTTCATCACCACAAAATCGGCCTTGGGCACGGCGCCCACGCTGGCGCGGTCGGCCATTTCGCGCTGGCGCTGGCGGATGCGGCCCTTGGTGTGGGGGTTGCCGTCCGACTCCTTGTGCTCCTGCTTGACTTCTTCGTGCGACATCTTGAGCCGCGACTTGAAGAAATACGCCTGCAGCGGCACATCGATCACAGCCGCCAGGAACACCACCAGCAGCAGCAAGCTGGTGCCGGAAGTCAGCCACTGCGCCACATGGTGAAGTGCCAGCGGCGAGGGTTGCAACACCAGCATGGCCACGCTATGGATGCTGTTGCCCATGAAATTCCACGCCACGAACGAAAGGATCGCGGTCATCAGCACCATCTTGGCCACGTTGGCCATCTGCTGCTTGGAAAACAGATTGGCGGCGCCAGAGATCGGATTGAGCCGGTTGAACTGCGGCGTGATGGGCTTGGCGCTGAAAATCCAGCCGCCCGCACCAATGGCGCTGAGCAGGGCGGCGCCGCCGGTCAGCACGGCAAACACCGTGCTGGCCACCAGGCCGATCAGCACCATGTCGTTCAGGCGGGTGAGCATGCTGCCCGTGGCCATCACGGTGGCCGCATCAAAGCGCAGCTGCTGCTCCATGGCACGCTGCATGTGCTCCATCAACTGGGGGGTCAGCACCAGCAGGCAGCCAGCCCCGGTGCCCAGGATGGCCAGGTGCGAAAGATCGCGTGAGCGGGCGCCCTGACCGTCTTCGCGCGTCTTCTGGAGCTTTCGCTCGGTCGCGGGGAGGCTTTTTTCTTGGCTGGATTCCATGGTGGCATGACGGTGGGTGTCATGCCATTGTCGTGAGCGACCTGGAAATCTAAAGCCCGATAAGAGGCCCGCGTGGCCTGCTTATCGGGTGGCGCAGATCAGAAACCCAGGCTTGCCAGCAGGTCGTCCACCTGCGACTGGTTGGTTACCACGTCGGGCGTGCGCTCGGGGTTCACCACCGGCCCCGCCAGATGTTCGTGCGGAACATCGACCGCCGCTGTCTGCGTGCTGGGCGGCGCAGTCTGAATGAGCAGCTGCACCAGCTGCTCCTCAAGCGTTGCCACCAGATTCACCACGCGGGCAATCACCTGGCCTGTGAGGTCGTGGAAGTCCTGCGCCATCATGATCTCGGTCAGGTGCGTGTCGGCCTCGGTGGTCACGCGCTCCACATCGGTGAGAAAGTTCATGATCTCGCCCTTGGCCACGGCCGCCACCGGGTCTTTCACCAGCGATGTGACCACCCTGCGGGTTTCTTGCGCAATGAAATCGTGCTGCGCCTTGGCCTGCTCGACGCGATTGAGCACCTTCTCGGCCGCTTCCCCGGTGAGTCGGGCGATATAAGACAGCCGGCTTTGTGCATCGGGCAACTCGCCCATGGAGCCGCGCAGCTTGTCGGCATAGCCCAGCTCGTTCAGCGAATCGTGCAGCTGGCGCGTCAGTTGGCCGATCTTGTGGTGAACAGCGGCAGGGTCTGCCGGTGAATTCTCGGTTGGCACCATGGCGTCATAACCCCATTTTCTTGAGGATCAGGGTTACCTTTTCCTCAAGGGTCGCCTTGGTGAATGGCTTGACGATGTAGCCCGCTGCGCCACCCTGGGCCGCGGCAACGATGTCTTCCTTGCGCGCCTCTGCCGTCACCATCAGCAC
>DCVY01000055.1:18508-18906 GCA_002327945.1 Acidovorax delafieldii
GATGTGACAAGTCGTAACTCAAGTCGCAATGTTTACCTGGCGGGATCGACATTTTCCTGCTTTTCTTCCATCAGCTCCGTGGAGGTAACGGTCGGAATGCCTTTGCCCATGAGTCTTTCTTCGGCCTCACGCGTCAACACCGTGATGGTGATGCGCCGATTGGCAGGTGCACGGGGGTTGTCGGGCTCCAGCAAATCGCTAGCGGCCAGGCCTACAACCCGCCCCAGTTTAGCGTCTGGCATGCCCGCAGAAACCAGTTCGCGGCGCGAGGCATTGGCGCGGTCGGCCGACAGCTCCCAGTTGCTGTAACCCCGGTCGCTGTTGCCATAGGGCGCGGCGTCGGTGTGGCCGGCCAGGCTGATGCGGTTTTCCACCCCCCCCAGCGCCGCGCCGATTTC
>DCVY01000055.1:18987-19685 GCA_002327945.1 Acidovorax delafieldii
TCACTGTCCGATCGTTTCACCTGCCCGTGCACCTTGGTCAGATCGGTGCCCCCGCCCGGAATCACGCTCGAACTGTTGCCCGCACCATCGCCGCCCGTCATGGCCACCTTCAGGGGCGAGCTGAAATACGCGGCAATGCCCTGCAGTTCGCCCTTGGCGGTTGAGCCCAGCAGCCACATCAACAAAAAGAAGGCCATCATGGCCGTCACGAAGTCGGCGTAAGCAATCTTCCACGCACCGCCATGGGCGGCATGGCCGCCTTTTTTGATGCGCTTGATGATGATGGGCTGGAGTTTTTTTTCTGCCATGGCGTTGTGCACTGGCGCGGTTTGCGCTTACTTTTTGCCCTTTACATACCCCTCCAGCTCGGAGAAGCTGGGGCGGTCGCCTGAGAACAGCACCTTGCGGCCAAACTCGATGGCCGTGGCCGGGTTGTAGCCCTGCATGCTGGCCAGCAGGGTGGATTTGATGCACAGCAACTCTTTGGCGGCGTCTTCGGTCTTTTGCTCTACCAGGCCGCCCAGGGGCTCCACCACCCCGTAGGCCAGCAAAATGCCCAAAAACGTGCCCACCAAGGCCGAGCCGATCATGCCACCCAGCACCGAAGGCGGCTGCCCCACCGATCCCATGGTGTTCACCACCCCCAGCACGGCGGCAATGATGCCGAAGGCCGGCAGCGCGCCCGCCAGCCGCGCCAG
>DCVY01000107.1 GCA_002327945.1 Acidovorax delafieldii
TTGCCGATGTTGAGCTTGATGATCTTGTGCCCCTCTTCTTCCATCTGCCGCGCCGCATCCATGATGGGCCCGCGGATGTCGTAGCACACATTGGCAAGCTTGGCGGATTTCTGGATGATTTTCATGAACGAACGGCCTTCAAGGGAAAGCAGCCGGCAAAAGCGCCGAAAACCTATAATTTGACCATAGATCGGCGGCTGGATTGGCGGATTTTTGACGCTTCGCCAATCCCTGCCACTTTCCGCATTTCGCTGCACCGCCCCATATTTTGGCGCCACCCCTCGCGCACCCATGCGCACCCACGAACTGCCCATGAAATTCGCGCCCGAACGCTCCGAAGCGCAGACCATCCGCGGCTACGGCCCCGGCTGGATCGCCGTCGAGGCGGAAAAAATCACCCACAGCGTCATCCTCGCTTCGGACGGTCTGCGCCTGGCCTGGAACTGCGCGCGCTTTGAAGACCTCAGCCCGGCCCACTTTGCCACCCTTGCGGAGCAACTCGCGCCAGCACCTGCAGCGCAGGCCGCCGGGCGCCCCGTCGAAGTGCTGCTGCTGGGCAGCGGCTGTCGCCACCGCTTCGTCCCGGCAGCCTGGCTGCAGCCGCTCGTTGCCATGGGCCTGGCGCTGGAAACCATGGACACGGCCGCCGCCTGCCGCACCTACAACGTGCTCGCCCACGAGGGGCGCCGGGTGGTCGCGGCGCTGGTGCTCGAAGCGCCCGCGGCGTGACGAAAGCCGATCCCCCATGTTTCCTTCACACGAGCCCTGGCCCGTCGCTCGGCGAAAGCTTTGTGCAAGAACACCGCCGGCACAGATATTGCGCCCGCGCTGGGAAGACCTACAATTGCGCCGTCTGCGATGCTGTCGGGCCTTATATTTCCTTGAACCAATGCTCATTGAGCACGGGCTTGGTACATTGCCTGGCTAGCGTGATCGTCTCGCGTCAGATGAACCCAAAGTCAGGTTGCCCTCGCCCCCCTGAACCCCCGGTTCAGGATGCCGGTCCGGTGGCATTTGCAGACACCTTTTCATCGCAGCTGGGATGGCACCGCAAAGCGCTCTCGCCTCCCTATCCATGCATCTTCCCCTCTCGCTGATCCTCGAACTGTGTGCCCTCGGCNNTTCACCTCGCTGTCCAGCGTGCGTGCGCACCAGCGGCACGGCGCCGTGCGCTGGGACATCGTGCTGCGGCTCGCACCCGGCATCGCTTTTGGGGGCCTGCTCGCAAGTCTGGGCGCGTTCAGCCTGCTCAAAGGCACGTGGCTGGCCATTCTTTTCAGCCTGTTCGTGGGTTTCTCCGCAGTGCGCATGTGGGCGGACAGAAAACCTTCGCCAACCCGGCAAATGCCGCATGCGGCCGGGCAACTCGTGGCGGGGGGTGTGATTGGTTTCCTGTCCGGGCTGGTCGGCGCCGGCGGCGGCTTCGTGAGCGTGCCCTTCATGGTCTGGTGCAACGTCGCCATCCACAGCGCCGTGGCCACCAGCGCCGCCCTGGGCTTTCCGATTGCGATCGTGAACGTCCTGGGTTATGTGCTCAGCGGCCTGTCCGTCGCCGGCCGGCCGGCCCTGTCGTTCGGCTATATCTGGCTGCCTGCGCTCGTCTTCGTCGCAGTCTGCAGCGTGCTCACAGCCCCTTTGGGCGCGCGCGCAGCCCACAAACTGCCGGTGACGCAACTCAAACGCATCTTCGCCAGCCTGCTCCTGGGGCTTGCGGCCTACATGCTCTGGAAGGGGCTGGCCGCGGCCTGAAAGCGCGACGAACGATGGCGCAAGCTGCGCCAGCAGCCTGTCGGACTTTGGGCGTCGATAGCGAGAATGGGCCCCAGCGAGGCCAGTTTTTGCNNATGGGGCAAGAAGACGGTAAAAAATGGGCCGCTGCGGCGCATTCGCAGCCGACGATTCCAAAGCCCGACAGGCTGCCAGGATGCCTGCAAGTCAGCACAGCGGATCGGCAAGCGCATCCTGCGTCGCAACGCCAGAGTGCGCAAGCTTTTGCCAGAACTCCGTCGGCGGTAACGCCGGTGCGCACAGAAAACCCTGGAAATGACCGCAGTGCAAGCGCTGCAATGCGGTACGCTGGGCGGCCGTTTCCACCCCTTCTGCCACCACTTCGATATGCAGGGCCTGCCCCATGCCCACGATGGCCCGCACGATCGCCAGGTCGCCCTCGTCGTCGGGCAGGCCGCGAATAAAGGACTGGTCGATCTTGAGTTTATGGATCGGCAACTTTTTGAGGTAAGCGAGGTTGGAATAGCCCGTGCCGAAGTCGTCGATCGCCAGACTGACGCCCAAACCGGCCAGCTGGCGCAGGCGCTCCTCCATCTCCAGCGCATCCTGCAGCATGATGGACTCGGTGAGCTCGATTTCCAGCAACGACGGCGGAAGTTGGTGCACGGCGAGCAGGCGTGTGACGCGCTCGACGAAATCGGGCTGGCGAAACTCCAGCGTCGAGACATTGACGGAAATGACGAGCGGATGCCCCGCATGCATCCATTTGGCAGCTTCGCGCACTGCCTGCTCCATGACCCAGGCACCCAGCGCGATGATGAAGCCAGATTCTTCCGCCAAAGGGATGAAAAGACCGGGCGACACCGTCCCGAGCTCAGGGTCCGTCCAGCGCAGCAAGGCCTCGGCCCCCGTGATGCCACCGGTCGCGAGGCTCACCTGAGGCTGGTAATACACGGCAAAACGCTGCGCAGCGAGCGCCTGACGCATCGCGTGCTCCAGTTTCATGCGTGACAGCAGATGCGCGTTCATCTGTGGCTGGTAGAAGCTGTAGTTGCCACGCCCTCGGTCTTTGACGCGGTACATCGCGGTATCAGCCTGCTTGATAAGCTCATCCAGCGTGGCGCCATCCTGTGGGTACAGCGCGATGCCCATGCTGCACATCACCGAAAA
>DCVY01000183.1:0-4553 GCA_002327945.1 Acidovorax delafieldii
ATGGCCTCGACCTTGATGACGCGCGCGCCCAGGTCGGCCAGCACCATGGCCGCGTAAGGCCCGGCAATCAAGCGGGACAGGTCAATGACGGTGATGCCACTCAGAATGCCTTGCACGGCGCCGCTCATTTTTACTTGCTGGCGCGCGAGCGGGTTCGGAAGGCCGCAATGCCGGCGCGATGCTCGGGCGTGTCTTCGAGCACCGCCATGTGCGAGGACACCATGTCCAGGTGCGTGGCCAGCGCCATGGTCTGGCTTTGGTAGACGGCGCGGCGAAAAAAGCGCACCGCCTGCTGCGGCTTGGAGGCAATGGTGCGCGCCATCTCGTAAGTGGCTGCCATCAGTTCGGCATCGGGCACCACGCGATTGACCATGCCAATGCGCTCGGCCTCTTCCGCGCCCACCACGCGACCGGTCCAGAACAGCTCCAGCGCGCGCGCTGTACCGATCAGTCGCGGCAAGTACCAGGCACCGGCATCACCGGCCATCAGTCCGATGTTGATATAACTCTCGGCCAGCGTGGCCGAGCTGGCCATCAAGCGGATATCGCACATCAAGGCCATGTCGCAGCCCGCGCCGCGCGCCGCGCCGTTGACAGCGGCAATGACCGGTTTTTCCATCCGCTCCAGCGTGAGCGCGATGCGATGCACGTGGCGGTAGAGAAAATCCTTGCGCCCCATGCTGTCCATTTCGCTGAACCTGGCCATTTCCTCGAAATCGCCGCCGGCACAAAAAGCACGACCGGCACCGGTGACGACGATGACCTTGACGCGCTCATCAGCCTCGGCCTGCTCCAGCGCCGCGCGCCAGGCATCCACCATCTCAAGGTCGAAGGCGTTGAGCTGCTCCGGCCGGTTCAGCGTCAGGGTGCCGATGCCGTCGGCATCAACCGCAAACAGAATGGGGGGTTCGACGGACATGGGATGGAATCTTTCTTGGATTGAAATGAAATACTAACATAACGTTCGTTAGTTAGAAATGGTTCGCAAAGCAGACCAGCAACCATCCATCGGGCATGACGGCACTGGGCCTGCCCGGGCCGGCCGCGACGACCGGCCCCAGGCAACCGCTACAGCGCTGCGGTCAGTTCCGGCACTGCTGTGAACAGATCCGCCACCAGCCCATAGTCGGCCACCTGGAAGATCGGCGCTTCGGCGTCCTTGTTGATCGCAACGATCACCTTGCTGTCCTTCATGCCGGCCAGGTGCTGGATGGCGCCCGAGATGCCAACCGCCACGTACAACTGGGGTGCCACGATCTTGCCGGTCTGGCCGACCTGGTAGTCATTCGGTGCGTAGCCGGCGTCAACCGCCGCACGCGACGCGCCGAGCGCGGCACCGAGCTTGTCGGCCAGCGGCTCCAGCACGGCGTGAAACTGGTCGGCCGCGCCCAGTCCGCGTCCGCCCGACACGATGACCGACGCGGCGGTGAGTTCCGGGCGTTCCAGCTTCACCACCTCACGTCCAACCAGCGTGGTCAGGCCGAGGTCGCCAGCCGCAGCCAGCGTCTCGACCGCTGCCGTGCCGCCCGCACCCGCCGGGTCGAAGGCGGTGGTGCGAATGCTCAGCACCTTGATGGCATCCTTCGATTGCACGCGGGCCAGCGCGTTGCCGGCATAGAACGGGCGCTGGAAGGTGTCGGGCGATTCGATCGCGATCACGTCCGACACCTGGGAGGCATCCAGCAAGGCCGCCACGCGCGGCAGCACGTTTTTGCCAAAGGCCGTGGCCGGTGCCAGCACATGGGTGTAGCCCGTATCGGCGCGCACGCGTGACTGCACCAGCGCGGCCAGGTTCTCGGCCAGATGGGCCTCGTAGTGCGCCGCGTCGGCGTGCAGCACCTTGGCGACGCCCGCGACCGCCGCCGCAGCCTGGGCAACGGCCGCACAGTTGCTGCCCGCCACCAGCACGTGAATGTCGCCGCCGATGCGCGTGGCGGCGGCAATCGTGTTCAGCGTGGCCGCCTTGAGTACGGCGTTGTCGTGTTCCGCAATGATCAGGGTTGTCATCAGATCACCTTCGCTTCTTCTTTGAGTCGTTTGACGAGTTCGGCCGTGTCGGCCACCTTGATGCCGGCCTTGCGCGCCGCCGGCTCGCTGACATGCAGGGTCACCGTGCGCGGCGCGATGTCGATGCCGAGCTCGGCCGCCTTGATCACCTCCAGCGGCTTTTTCTTGGCCTTCATGATGTTGGGCAGCGTGATGAAGCGCGGCTCGTTCAGGCGCAGGTCGGTCGTGATCACGGCCGGCAGCTTCATGGCCAGGGTTTCCAGGCCACCGTCGATCTCGCGCGTGATGGTGGCGGTGTCGCCGCTGAACTGCACCTTGGAGGCGAAGCTGGCCTGGGCCCAGCCCATCAGCGCGCCGAACATCTGGCCAGTCTGGCCAGCGTCGTCATCAATCGCCTGCTTGCCAAAGATGGCAAACTGAACGCCCTCTTTTTGGGCCACATGCTGCATCAGCTTGGCCACCGCGAGCGGTTCGAGCGCGGCGTCGGTTTCAACCAGCACGGCGCGATCGGCGCCGATGGCCATGGCGCTGCGCAGCGTTTCCTGGCAAGCGGTCGGGCCGCAGGACACGACGATCACCTCAGAAGCGACACCGGCCTCCCTGAGGCGCACCGCCTCTTCGCAGGCGATCTCGTCGAACGGGTTCATGGACAATTTCTGGTTCGCGAGATCGACTCCCGAACCGTCGGACTTGACGCGGGCCTTGACGTTGTAGTCCAGCACCCGCTTGACGGCGACCAATATCTTCACTTTATCTCCATGTGATTAAAAAAATAAACAATTGAAAACCGGCAAGAACGGAGCCGAATCCGGCCCGTTCAATCAGGGGTTCACTCCCGATGCGGCCAAACGAGGAAACAGCATCGAGAACATGCGCTGCGCCAGCGCATCGACGTCCAGGCGCCCGCCAGGCCGGTACCACTGCGCCGTCCAGTTGAGGGCGCCGAGCACCGTCTGGCGCACCAGCACGGCATCGGTATCGACCAGGCCCAGCGCCGCAGCCTCGCTGATCGGCGCCATCCACAAGTCCTCGTAGGCGTTGCGCAATGCCATCACCCGGGTCTGCGCGTCCGGCGAAAGGCTGCGCCACTCGTAGAGCAGCACGGTCATGGCGTCGAGCCGGGGGCCCAGCAAGGCCTTCAGGTGGCTGCGCACCATCGACAGCAGCCGCTCGGGCAGCCGGGTCTCGCCAGCCAGCCCGTCGCGCACCGACTGCATGATGTCGCGCACGCCCTCCTCCATGATCGTCACCAGCAGTTCCTCCTTGGTGGCGAAATGGTAGAAGAGCGAGCCGGAAGTCATGCCCATGGCCTGGGCAATCTCGCGCACCGAAGTGCGCTCGAAACCCTGGCGCCGGAACCGGCTCGCCGCAGCCGCCAGGATCGCATCTCTGCGCGGAAGTGGGTTGTTTTGCTCCTTTGTCATGTCGTATACTATATCATCTAACAAGCGTTTGGTCGATAGTCTTATCCATCGCGTGTTGGTGCGCTTCCGGCGCCTTCCCTCGTGGACGAGCCACTCTTCGCGGCCGTCGGCCATGCCCGTGTCAATCAAACTTCAAGGACAGACCCATGCTCAACCGCACCATCTTCGGTGAAGAACACGAACTCTTCCGCGACCAGGCCCGCCGCTTTCTGCAAGAAGAAGTCATTCCCCATCACGCCGGCTGGGAAACCGATGGCATCGTGCCGCGCGCCGTCTGGCGCAAGGCCGGCGCCGCCGGCCTGCTGTGTCCGGCCATTCCCGAAGCCTACGGCGGCGGTGGCGGTACGCGCCTGCACAGTGCTGTGCTGATTGAAGAAATCGCGCGCGCCGGCACGAGCGGGATCGGCTTCGGCCTGCACTCCGACATCGTGGCGCCCTACATCCTGGCCTACGGCACCGAGGCGCAAAAGCGCAGCTGGCTACCGAAAATGGCCACCGGCGAGGTGATTGGCGCCATCGCCATGACCGAGCCAGGCGCGGGCAGCGACCTGCAAAGCGTGCGCACCAGCGCGGTCCGTGACGGCGACGAACTGGTGATCAATGGTCAAAAGACCTTCATCACCAACGGCCAGAACGCCGACCTGGTGATCGTGGTCGCCAAGACCGACCCGACGCAAGGCGCCAAGGGCACCTCGCTGGTGCTGGTCGAGACCCATCGCCCCGGCTTCAAGCGCGGGCGCAATCTTGAAAAAATCGGCCTGAAGGCGCAGGACACCTCGGAACTCTTCTTCGAAGACCTGCGTGTGCCGGTCAGCAACATCCTGGGCGGCGAGGGCAAGGGCTTTTTCCTGCTGATGCAGGAGCTGGCCTGGGAGCGCATGATCATCGCCATCGCCGCGGTGGCGGGCGCCGAGGCCGCGCTGCAGTGGACCATTGATTACACCAAGGATCGCAAAGTCTTCAGCCAGCGCGTGATCGATTTCCAGCACAACCGCTTCAAGCTCGCCGAAATGAAGACCGAGGTGCAGGTTGCCCAGGTCTTTGTCGACCGCCTGCTCGGCCTGCTGATGGAAGAAAAGCTCGATGCCGCCACCGCCGCCATGGCCAAGTACTGGACCACCG
>DCVY01000183.1:4638-11088 GCA_002327945.1 Acidovorax delafieldii
CCCACCATGACCGAAGCATTCATTTTTGATGCCGTGCGCACGCCGCGCGGCAAGGGCCGCAGCTCGGGTGCGCTGCACGGCAGCACGCCCATCAGTCTGGCCATCACCGCGCTGCAGGCGCTGCGCGACCGCAACACCCTGGACACCGCCTTCGTGGACGACATCATCCTCGGCTGCGTCGAACCCGCGGGTGAGCAAGGCGCCAACATCGCGCGCGTTGCGGCCATCGCCGCCGGGTACCACGAAAGCGCTGCCGGTGTGCAGATCAATCGCTTTTGCGCCTCGGGCCTGGAGGCCTGCAACATGGCCGCCGCCAAGGTGATGTCGGGCCAGTCGCCACTGGTCATCGGCGGCGGCGTGGAGAGCATGAGCCGCGTGCCCATGGGCACCAGCGGCGGTGCCTGGGCGATTGACCCGGCAGTGGCGATTCCGACCTATTTCGTGCCGCAGGGCATTTCGGCCGATCTGATTGCCACGCTTTACGGCCACAGCCGCAGCGACGTCGACAGCTACGCGGTCGAAAGCCAGCGCCGCGCTGCACTCGCCTGGGCCGAGGGCCGCTTCGCCAAGTCGATCGTTCCCGTCAAGGACGTGAACGGCTGCAGCGTACTGGATCGCGACGAACACATGCGCGCCGAAACCACGCTGGAGTCGCTGGCCAAGCTGGAGCCTGCGTTCAAGGTGCAGGGCGAGAAATACGGCTTCGACGCGGTGGCCATGCAGCGTTATCCGGAGATCGAGCGCATGGTGCACGTGCACCACGCCGGCAACTCGTCGGGCATTGTTGACGGCGCGGCTGCAGTGCTGATCGGCAACGCCGAGGCCGGCAAGCGGCTGGGCCTGAAAGCCCGTGCCCGCATCCGCTCGTTCGCATCCATCGGCAGCGAGCCCACCATCATGCTGACCGGCCCCTCCTACTCGGCGGAAAAGGCGCTCAAGCTGGCCGGCATGAAGGCCAGCGACATCGACCTCTATGAATTGAACGAAGCCTTTGCCTCGGTGGTGCTGCGTTTCATGGAAGTGATGAACGTCTCGCACGACAAGATGAACGTCAACGGCGGGGCCATTGCGATGGGGCATCCCCTGGGCGCGACCGGCGCCATGATTCTGGGCACCGTGCTCGACGAACTCGAGCGGCGCAACCTGTCCACCGGCCTGATCACGCTGTGCGTGGGCGCCGGCATGGGCACCGCCACCATCATCGAGCGCGTCTGAAGCCTCGGCACGACGTGAACCTCATCACAGACCTGGACCACCACCATGACGATTGACTACAAGCTGGATGCCGACGGCATCGCCACCATCACCTGGGCCATGCAGGACGTGCCCATGAACGTCCTCAACGGGCAATCCATTCCTGCCTTCGCCGATGCCGTGCGCAGGGCCATCGCGGACGCTGCCGTCAAGGGCGTTATCGTCACCTCGTCCAAGCCCGAATTCATCGCCGGCGCCGACCTCAACATGATGCTCGCCATCACGGACGTGGCCAGCATGATGGACTTCGTCAACCAGTTGCATGCCCTGATGCGCGGCATCGAGAAAAGCGGCAAGCCCTTCGTCGCGGCCCTCAACGGCACCACGCTGGGCGGTGGCTACGAGGTCGCGCTGGCCTGCCACCGGCGCATCGCCGCCGACAACCCCAAGGCCCAGATCGGCCTGCCCGAGGTGGGCCTTGGCCTGCTGCCCGGCGGCGGCGGCACGCAGCGCCTGCCACGCATGATCGGCGTGCGCAACGCGCTGCCCTTCCTGCTCGAAGGCAAAAAACTCGCCCCGCAAAAAGCCCTGGAAGCGGGCCTGGTCGATGAAGTCGTGCCGGCCGACCAACTGCTGGCCCGCGCCAGGCAGTGGCTGCTGACGGACGGTGCCGCTGCCGCTGTTCAGCCCTGGGACCGCAAGGGTTTCAAGCTGCCGGGCGGCCCCGTGCAAAGCCCCATGGGCTACGAAACCTTCACCGCTGGCAACGCCATGCTGCGCGCCAAGACCTTTGGCAACTATCCCGCGCCCGAGGCGATCTTGAACTGCGTCTACAACGGCTGCCAGGTCGACATCGACACCGGCTGCCAGGTCGAGATGCGCGAGTTCGTCAAGCTGACGACCGGCAAAGAGGCCAAGAACATGATCCGCTCGCTGTTCTTTGGCATCCCCGCCGCCAGCAAGCTGGCCTCGCGGCCCAAGGGCGTGCCCCAGGCCAGCTACCGCAAGGTGGGCATTCTGGGCGCCGGCATGATGGGCGCGGGCATTGCCTTCGCCGCCGCCGAGGTTGGCATGCAAGTGGTGCTGCTCGACAGCAGCACCGACAGCGCGGCCAAGGGCAAGGCCTACAGCGAGAACCTGTGGAACAAGCGCGTGGCCGCCAAGCGCCTGACCGAGGCCGAGTGCGCTGCCAAGCTCGCGCTGATCAAGCCGACCACCGACTTCGCCGACCTGGCAGGCTGTGACATCGTGGTCGAAGCGGTGTTTGAAGACCGCGCCATCAAGGCCGACGTGACGCGCAAGGCCGAGGCGGTGATCGCCAGCAGCGCCCTCTTCGCCTCCAANNATGCCGCTGGTGGAGATCATCCGCGGCCAGGCCACCAGCGACGAGTGCCTGGCGCGCGCCATGGACTTCGTCAAGGCGATCCGCAAGACGCCCATCGTCGTCAATGACAGCCGCGGCTTCTACACCAGCCGGGTATTCTCGACCTACGTCGGCGAAGGCCTGGCGCTGCTGGCCGAAGGCGTGAAGCCGGCCCTGATCGACAACGCCGGGCGCATGGCCGGCATGCCGGTGGGGCCACTGGCGCTGGCCGACGAAGTCTCGCTCGAATTGATGGCGCGCATCCGCAAACAAACCGCCGCTGACCTCGGCGCGGCCTACCAGCGCAGCGCCATCGACGACGTTTGCGACCGCATGGTGGACAAGCTGGGGCGGCTGGGCAAAAAGATCGGCAAGGGTTTCTACGACTACCCGCAAGATGGCCCCAAACAGCTCTGGGCAGGTCTGGCGCAGGCGTTCCCGCTGGCGGCCACGCAACCCACCGTCGACGAGGTCAAGCAGCGCCTGATGTTCATCCAGTCGGTCGAAACCGCGCGCTGCCTCGAAGAAAAAGTGCTGCTGGCGCCCATCGATGCCGATGTCGGCGCCATCCTGGGCTGGGGCTTCCCGGCCTACCTGGGTGGCCCGATCGGCCAGATCCACAGCCTGGGGGTGTCCGCCTTTGTCAAGGCCTGCGATAGCCTGGCAGAGCGGCACGGTGCGCGCTTCGCGCCGCCGCAACTGCTGCGCCGCATGGCCGACCAGGGTGAGCGTTTTTACGACCTGTAAGAACGTGCTCACGATCTAAGCAGGCCTGTTATTCCATTCGTTCACTGCGACCTTTCAGTTCAGCGAGACCCGCCCATGCCCGTCATTCACAGTCAAGTCGATCCGCAGTCCGAGAGCTTCCAGCGCGAGCGCGCGCAGATGCACGCGCTGATCGACAGTTTCCGCGCGCTCGAAGACCGTGTGCGCAACACATCGAACAGCCAGGAAGCCAAGTTCCGCGCCCGCAAACAGCTGCTGCCACGCGAGCGCATCGCGCTGCTGCTCGACCGCGGCTCCGACTGGCTGGAGTTATCGACCCTGGCCGGCTTCAGGATGCACGATGACGACGGCGAGACGAACGTGCAGGGGGGCGGGCTCATCTGCGGCATCGGGGTGGTGTCGGGCATCCGCTGCATGGTGATCGCCTCCGACAGCGCGATCAAGGGCGGCACCATCACGCCGATGGGCATGAAGAAAGGCCTGCGCGCCGAAGCCATCGCACTGGAGAATAAACTGCCAGTGGTGCGGCTGGTCGAGTCCGGCGGCGCCAACCTGATGCATGTGGGCGAGGTATTCGTTGAAGCCGGCCGTGGTTTCGCCAACCAGGCGCGGCTATCGGCCAAGGGCATTCCGCAGGTCTGCGTGATGCACGGCCACTCAACCGCCGGCGGCGCCTACCTGCCCGGCATGTCGGACTACGTGATCATGGTGCGCGGCCGCGCCAAAGCCTTCCTGGCCGGTCCGCCCCTGCTCAAGGCCGCCACCGGCGAGATCGCCACCGACGAGGAATTGGGCGGCGCCGAAATGCACAGCTCGATGTCGGGCCTGGCCGAGTACCTGGCCGAGGATGATGCCGACGGCATCCGCATCGCACGCGACATCATGGCGCGACTGCCCTGGAACGAGCGCCTGCCAGTGCGCGCGGAAAAAACCTGGAAAGAGCCGCGCTATCCGATCGAGCAACTGGCCGGCGTCGTGCCCACCGATTTACGCCAACCCTACGACATGCGCGAAGTACTGGCGCGCTTGATCGACGACTCTGACTTCCTCGACTTCAAGCCACTGTACGGCTCCAACACCGTGTGCGGCCATGGCGCCATCGAAGGGCACCCATGCGGCTTCATTGGCAACAACGGGCCCATTGATCCGCAAGGCGCCACCAAGGCCACCCAGTTCATCCAGTTGTGCTGCCAGTCGGGCACCCCGATCGTCTACCTGCAAAACACCACCGGCTTCATGGTCGGCAAGGATGTGGAGCAGGTCGGCATGATCAAACACGGCGCCAAGATGATCCAGGCCGTGGCCAATGCCACTGTGCCGCAGATCACCATCATGACCGGCTCCTCCTTCGGAGCCGGCAACTATGGCATGTGCGGCCGCGCCTACGACCCACGCTTCCTGTTTTCCTGGCCCCACTCGCGCATCGGCGTCATGGGCGGCGAACAGGCCGCCACCGTGATGCGCATCGTGACCGAGGAAAAAATGGCCAAGGCCGGCAAGGAGCCATCCGCCGAAGCCATGGCTGCCATGAACAGCGAAATCTTGGCACGTTTTGACATCGAATCGCATTCGCTGTTTGCCACCGCGCGCCTGTGGGACGACGGCATCATCGACCCGCGCGACACCCGCCGCGCGCTCGCCACCACCCTGGCCGTATGTCGCGAAGCCGGGTTGCGGCCACTGAACCCGAACACCTTTGGCGTGGCACGGATGTGAGAAACCTGATGAACTTCACCAAAATTCTGATCGCCAACCGCGAAGACCAGCCGACGCCAGTCGGCGCAGCGGCGAAGCCACATCGCATGGCACGCGCAGCGTGCGCAGGGGATTTTTCCGCGGGAGCTGAGCATGTTTAAAAAAATCCTGATCGCCAACCGCGGAGAAATCGCCTGCCGGATCATCCGCACAGCCCAGACCCTGGGCTACCGCACGGTGGCTGTTTACAGCGAAGCCGAGCCCCTAGCGCTGCATGTCACTCTGGCCGACGAGGCCGTGTGCATCGGCCCGGCGCCAGTACGCGAGAGCTACCTCAACATCGCAGCGCTGCTGGCGGCGGCGCGCAGCACGGGCGCTGATGCGGTACACCCCGGCTACGGATTCCTGTCCGAGAACGACGGCTTTGCGCAGGCTTGCCTGGACGCCGGGCTGGTGTTCATCGGCCCGTACCCGCAGGCCATCCTGAAAATGGGCAACAAGGCCGGCGCCAAACGCCTGATGCTGGCGGCGGGCGTGCCCTGCGTGCCGGGCTATCAGGGTGCCGACCAGTCCGATGCCACGCTGCTCACGAAAGCTGCCGAGATCGGTTTCCCGATCATGGTCAAGGCGGCGGCGGGCGGCGGCGGGCGCGGCATGCGGCTGGTCGAACACCCGCAGGACCTGCCGGTCGCCCTGGTCAGTGCCCGCTCGGAAGCCGGCAACGCCTTCGGCAGCGAAGAGCTGATCCTGGAGCGCGCGGTGATCGAGCCGCGCCATGTCGAAATCCAGGTCTTCGGCGACCAGCACGGCCACATCATCCACCTGGGCGAGCGCGACTGCTCGATCCAGCGTCGGCACCAGAAGGTGTTCGAGGAAGCGCCCTCCCCGGCGGTCACGCCCGCACTGCGCGCGCAAATGGGCGCGGCGGCGGTGGCCGCGGCGCGCACCGTGAACTATGTCGGCGCCGGCACCGTCGAGTTTCTGCTCGACCGCGAAGGGCGCTTTTACTTTCTGGAGATGAACACGCGGCTGCAGGTCGAACACCCGGTGACCGAGTGCATCACCGGGCTGGACCTGGTGGCCTGGCAGATCGCCGTGGCCCGTGGCGAGCCCTTGCCGCTGACGCAGGAGCAGGTGCCATTGAACGGACACGCCATCGAAGTGCGCCTGTATGCCGAAGATCCCTACAACGGCTTCCTGCCGCAAAGTGGCGATGTTGCGCTCTGGCACCCGCCCACAGGCGAAGGCGTGCGCGTGGACCACGGCCTGGCATCGGGCCAGACCGTCAGCCCGCACTACGACCCCATGATCGCCAAAATCATTGCGCACGGTGCCACCCGCGACGAGGCCCGACGACGCCTGATCGGTGCGCTGCAACGCACCCGCCTGCTCGGCCTGCCCCACAACCGTGCCTTCCTCGAAGCCGTGGCCAGCCACCCGGCCTTCGCCGCTGGCGAAACGACCACGGCCTT
>DCVY01000183.1:11139-11826 GCA_002327945.1 Acidovorax delafieldii
GAACACCGCCATGCCGTGCACATCACGGTCACTGGCACCCACCGCTACACGCTCGAGGTGGGCACGGCGCTGCACCACATCACCCTCAGCGGGCGCCAAGGCGAGTGCCTGCAGCTGATCGCCGATGGCGTGCAGCGGCAGGCGGCGGCGGTGTTTGCCGGCGACATGTTGCACCTGGAACTGGGCGACCTGAGCGCCAGCTTTGAAGACCTGACCTATGCCCCGCCAGCCGCAGCTGCAGGCAGCGCCGAGTCACGTGTGCTCGCACCGATGAATGGACGGGTGCTGGCCGTTGACGTCCAACCTGGCGACACGGTTACCAAGGGGCAACGCCTGGTGGTGCTCGAAGCCATGAAGATGGAGCACCAACTGCTGGCCCGTCGCGACGGCGTGGTGGACCAGGTGGCGGTGCGCGCTGGCGACCAGGTGGCCACGCGCGCCTTGTTGGTGTCACTGGTCGAGCAGCCGGATTGAGGCGCGCACCGCACTGCACGCACGACACCCGCCACGCCCACGAGGAGTCCCATCCATGACGACTGAAACCCTGCCTGCCAAGAGTCCCTTCTATACGCCCGAGCACCTGGCGTTCCGCGACGCGATGCGCCGCTTTGTCGCCCGAGAAATCAGTCCGCACGTGGATGCCTGGGACGAAGCCGAGTCCTTTCCTGTCGATCTGTACCGCAAGGC
>DCVY01000183.1:11874-15124 GCA_002327945.1 Acidovorax delafieldii
AGTCTGCTGTCGCACACCATCGGCTGCCCGCCCATCGTCAACGTGGGCAGCGAGGCGCTGAAGCAGCGCGTGCTGCCGCCGGTGCTGCGCGGTGAAAAAATCAGCGCACTCGGCATCACCGAACCCTGCGGCGGCTCGGACGTGGCCAACCTCAAGACCACGGCGCGCCGGGAGGGCGACCACTACGTCGTCAACGGCTCGAAAACCTTCATCACCTCCGGCATGCGCGCCGACTTCTACACCGTGGCGGTGCGCACCGGCGGGCCGGGGCCGGGCGGCGTGTCGCTGCTGCTGATCGAGAAAGGCACGCCCGGCTTTACGCAAACGCCTTTGAGAAAAATGGGCTGGTGGTGCTCCGACACTGCCTCCCTGTATTTCGACCATTGCCGCGTGCCGGTGGAGAACCTGGTGGGGGTGGAAAACCAGGGCTTCAAAGCCATCATGAAGAATTTCAACCGCGAGCGCATCTTTCTCGCCGCCGGCGCCAACGGTTTTGCCCGTGTCTGCCTGGACGAGGCGCTGGCCTGGTCGCGTGAGCGCGAGATGTTTGGCGGCAAGTTGATCGACCAGCAGGTCACCCGCCACAAACTCGCCGACATGGCCATGCGCGTCGAGGCGACCCAGGCCCTGCTGGAATTGCTCGCCTGGCGCGTCGAACAGGGCGACACGCCGGTGGGCGAAATCTGCCTGCTGAAAAACCAGGCCACCCAGACCATGGCCTATTGCGCCAGCGAGGCGGTGCAACTGCACGGCGGCGCCGGTTTCATGCGCGGCGTCAAGGTGGAGCGCATTTACCGCGAAGTCAAGGTCAACGCCATCGGTGGCGGCGCCGAAGAAGTGATGCGCGACCTGGCGGCGCGACAGCTCGGGTTTTACGCCTGATCTGGATGGACCTATGAGCCGCTCTCAATCCCCTGAGCAACCCAAGTCGGACCCGGCGCTGCCCGAGGCCATGCGCCTGGCCCTGGCGAACGCGCCAGCGCCTGACTGCACGCACGGCTTCCCCCGCGCCTGGTGGCGCCACCTCGGCGCCAGTGGCCTGCTCGGCGTGGGCTTCGACAGCGACGGTGGGGCGCCCGTAGCGGACTCCGCGCTGGTCAGCGCGCTGGCCGGCATCGTCGCCCGGGAATCCGCCAGTCTGGGGCTGGGCATGGCGTGGATGATGCAGCAAATGCTGGCGCGCTTCGTGCTGTCGCCGAATCTGAGCAGCGACCGGCATCGTGCGCTGCTGCAATCCATGGCGGTCGGCGACACCCTGCTGGCACTCGCGATCTCCGAGCCCGGCACCGGCGCACACCCCAAACACCTGAGCTGCCGGGCGGTACGGGACGGCGACGACTGGCTTCTTGACGGCCACAAGGCCTTCGTCAGCAACGGCCCGGCCGCCGATGCCATCATCGTGCTGGCCGTCAGCGGCGAAAAAGAAGGGCGCAAGCGCTTCGATGCTTTCGTCATTGAGGCCAACACACCGGGCCTGACCCGCGAACTGGACGACAAAGTGCGCGGACTGGCGCCGCTGGGCCATTGCGGCCTGCGCCTGGTCGGCTGCCGGGTGCCGGAAAGCCAGCGCCTGGGCGAGCCTGGACAGGCTTTCGACACCATCGCTCGGCCGCTGCGCGCGATCGAAGACGCGCTGCTGCTGGGCCCGATGCTCGGCGCCATGCAAGCCGAGCTGGATACCCTGGCACGCTGGTTTCGCCATGCAGCCCGCACGCCGGCTTTGACCCGGGAGCTGGGTGGCTTGCAACTCGAACTCGACGCCCTCTCGCCCGTGGCACGCCATGCCGCCCAGCACCTGGACCAGCACGGGCCCGACGAGGCGCTGGCGGCGTTCAATCTGGGCGCGCGCCGCCTGTTGGATCGCTGGCAAGGCGCCTGTGAATCCTTTGCCGCGGCCCTGGACGACCATGAACCGGCCCTGCTGGCGCTGTCACGCGACCTGCGCCTGGTGCAGGGCATCGCCCGCAGCATCGCCGAATCCCGACAACTTCAAGCCGGCGAAACCCTGCTGTGCCCCAAGGAAACCCATGAAAACACTGCACCAAGCCCACTTTGATTCCGTTGACCAAGTCGCCAAAGCCTTCGCCTCGGTCGACTACATTGCCAGCCGCGAAATCGCCACCTCGGTCTATCTGGGCTTCAACCTGGAAAAGCCGATCCTGGTCGAAGGCCCGGCCGGCGTCGGCAAGACCGAACTGGCCAAGGGCATGGCCGAGATTCTCGACGTGCCCCTGATCCGCATGCAGTGTTACGAAGGCCTGGACGAATCCAAGGCCTTGTACGAGTGGAAATACGGCAAGCAATTGCTCTACACGCAACTGCTCAAGGACAAGCTGGGCGAGATGATGCAGGGCGCCGTCGGGCTGGCCGCCTCCATGGACAAGCTGCATGCGCACGACGACCTGTTTTTCAGCGAGCATTTCCTCGAACCGCGCCCGCTCTACCAGGCCTTGCACCAGGAGCGCGGCTGCGTGCTGCTGATCGACGAGGTCGACAAGTCCGACCCCGAATTCGAGGCCTTCCTGCTCGAAGTGCTGTCCGACTTCCAGGTCTCGGTGCCCGAACTCGGCACCATCAAGGCCAAGGTCAAGCCCATCGTCTTTCTCACCAGCAACAACACGCGCGAGATGAGCGACGCGCTCAAGCGCCGCTGCCTGCATTTGCACATCTCCTTCCCCGAAGCCGCGCTGGAGCGCCGCATCCTGGAGCGGCGCGTGCCCGGCCTGTCGGAAACACTGAACCGCGAGCTGGTGGCCTTCATCCAGGCGGTGCGCCAGTTGGACCTGAAAAAACTGCCCTCGGTCAGCGAAACCATCGACTGGGCCAAGACGCTGCTGCTGCTGCACGCCGAACACCTGAACCTGGACGTGGTGCGCGACACGCTCAATGTCTTCCTCAAGTTCGAACAAGACATCGCCACCGCCAACGAGCAGATGTCCACCCTGCTGCAGCAAGCGCGCAAGGATGCGGAGAGTCCCCGTGCAAGCCACGCTTGAAGACTTTTTCAAGGCGCTGCGCGGCAGCGACCTTGAAATCCATCTCAACGCCCAGGTCGATGCGGCGCGCGCCGTCGAACTGGTGGGTTGGAGCGACCGCGCCCTGCTCAAGAGCGCGCTGGGCACCACGCTGGCCAAGACCACGGTCGACCGCGCCCTGTTCGACGAGGCCTTTGACCGTTTTTTTCGTTTCAGCTCTTTTGAAAACCTGGCCGCCCCTGGCGGCGCGGTCCGGCCCGGCGTCCAACCCGGCG
>DCVY01000067.1:0-349 GCA_002327945.1 Acidovorax delafieldii
GGCCAATATTCGCTGAACGATGCAGCGCACCAGGGCGAACCAGCGCTGGGGTTTGGTCTACTGCGGCGCGGTCTTTTGGATCAGGCGTAGACCGTGGCGAACAGGGGTCACCAGCGCTTTGATCTGGGTCGCCGCTGCATGCGTGGTGGTCAATCCGCGCCAAGGCCCTTGGCCCGCCCGCCACGCTTGGCCTTGACCACGCGATCGGTCTTGCGCACGCGGCGCATCACGATGGCGCGCCACCGTTCGGTCCAGCCGGTCAGGCGCAGCGTGTCGTTGCACGCATCCCAGCCCGGGCCAACGGCCGCGCCAGTCGCGCCGCGCCCATGGGCGCTGCACCAGTTTCTTC
>DCVY01000067.1:375-3827 GCA_002327945.1 Acidovorax delafieldii
GGCATGCCCTCCAGCAGGGCCAGCAGGCCAGCCCAGGCGGGCGGCGGGCTGTGCCGGTTGCCGGGCTCAAGCTGGGCATCAAGCACCAGGCGCAGGTTGCCGATCCAGTCAGTGTGGATGAGGGCCCGGCGCAGGCTGTCGTCGCCCATGATCTTCTGCATTCCCAGGATGTCCGGGGCAACGCCATCGCCGCGCAGTGCGCCCACGTGGGCGCAACGGCAATGTCCGTCCGGAATCGACAGCATCCAGGTGCCCAACGGAGGAAGACAGGATGATGGGCCTGAACGTCTATGTGCAACGCGACATGCTCAACCGCTGGTTGCAAGAGGGCGATGTGGCCTCGCAGTTCGACGTGGCGCTGGAGCCCGGCTGCGAGGCGCGCATGCTGGAGGCCAGGCCCTGCCGCGCGTGGCGGGCGCTTTCAGCAAGGCCACGCTGCTGCACAACATCGAGGATGTGAGCGCGCGCAATGTGCGCACCATGGGCACCATCCTCACGCTGTTTGCGGCCATGATTGCGGTGGGGGTGGTTTACAACAACGCCTGCATTGCGCCGCCAGATCGAGCGGCTGGGCATGGAGGTTGCGCGCAAGACGCGCGCATGGCGTGCGGCCAACATTGCAGACAATGCAAGCAACAGGGACATGACAATGCAAAAGAAGACTGTGATGCTGGGCGTAGGTGCGCTGGTGGTGCTGGGCGCATGGCTGGCGTGGGCGTTTGCGCCCCGTCCGCTGCAGGTGGAGGCCGCCGCCATGGTGCAGAGCCGCTTTGAGGCCGGCATCGACGAAGACGCGAAAACCCGCCTGCGCGACCGCTATCGCAGGTGGTGGTGTATTCGCCCCCCTGCGCTGGATGATGGTGCCCGCGTCCAGTTGTGCACCCTCTGACGGAGAGCTTATCCATGCACCCTAAAGCCACCACCGATGCCTATACCGCCGCCGAGCAGCGCCTACGCCAGTTGCAGCGCAGCCCCGAAGCCTTTGGCCACACCAGCGGCGCTGTCGAGTGGATCGAAACCCATATCTCCTGGCTGCTGCTGGCGGGCGACTTCGTCTACAAGTTCAAGAAGCCCCTGAAGCTGGATTTTCTGGATTTCAGCACCCCCGCACTGCGCCGCGCCGCCTGCGAGGAAGAGCTGCGCATCAACCGCCGCACCGCGCCGGCGCTGTACCTGGGGCTGGTGGCGCTGAGCGGCACGGCAGCCAGCCTGCAGTTGCAGCCTGCCGAAGCGGCCCCGGTGGACGCGGAACCTGCCGTGCGCATGCGCCGCTTTGCGCAGGAGGCGCTGCTCAGCCACCTGCTGGAGCAGCAGCGCCTGCTGCCCAGCCACATCGACGCCCTGGCGCAGCATGTGGCGCAGTTCCACGCCAGTGCAGCGGTGGCTACGCCGCAGCAGGGCTGGGGCACGGCCCAGGCGGTCACCGCGCCGGTGCAGGACTGCCTGGCGGCGCTTCGGCCGCAGTTGGCGCAGGCCCTGCCAGACCTGTACCCCGCGCTGCAACAGGTGGCGCAGTGGTGTGCCACGCAGGGCACAGCGCTGGGTCCGGTGTTCCAGCAGCGCCTGCATTCCGGGCGGGTGCGCGAATGCCATGGCGACCTGCACCTGGCCAATCTGGTGCTGATTGACGGGCAGCCGCAGTTGTTTGATGCGATCGAGTTCAACCCGGCGCTGCGCTGGATTGACTGCGTGGCCGACATTGCCTTTCTGGCCATGGACCTGCAAGCGCGCGGCCGTGCCGACCTGGCCTGGCGCTTTCTGAATGCGTGGCTGGAGCACACGGGCGACTATGCCGGTCTGCAGGTGCTGCAGTACTACCGCGTGTACCGGGCCCTGGTACGCGCCCGCGTGGCGGGCCTGCGGCTGGCGCAGGCGCAAGGTGACGAGCGCGCGGCCAGCCTGCGGGCGCTGCAGCGCTATCTGGCCCTGGCGCTGCGCTTCACAGAGCCCCGCACGGTCGAACTGTGGCTGGCCCATGGGTTCTCGGGTGCGGGCAAGAGCACGCAGTCGCAGGCCCTCATTGCCGAGCGCGGCGTGGTGCGCGTGCGTGCCGATGTAGAGCGCAAGCGGTTGTTCGGCCTGGCGCCGCAGGCATCCAGCGCGGCCGTGCCGGGCGGCATTTACACGGCTGAGGCATCGCTGCGCACCCATGAGGCCCTGGCGCAGGCGGCCCGCTGGGCGCTGGAGGCAGGCTACACCGTGCTGGTGGACGCCACGTTCCTGAACCCCGCCATGCGCGAGCGCTTCATTGCGTTGGCGGCACAGGTGCAGGTGCCGTGCCGCATCCTGTCGTTCGAGGCCCCCCTGGATGTGCTGCGCGAGCGGGTGCGCAACCGCCAGCAGGTGGGCGGCGATGCCTCCGAGGCGTCCGAGCAGGTGCTGGAATCGCAATGGGCAGCGGCCCAGCCGCTCTCGCCCGCCGAAGAGGCGATCACCGTGCATGTGGACACCACGCGGCCGGTGGACTGGGATGCGCTCTTGCCGCCGGATGAACGAGGTGGGTCCGTTAGAACGCCAGATGGCCCGGCATGAAATAAAGCAGCACGCTGGTCATGACCAGGTAGCGAAAGAACTTTCCCACCGCCATATAGGCCAGGCACGGCCAGAACGGCAGCTTGAGCCAGCCCGCCACGGCGCACAGCGGGTCGCCCACCACGGGTAGCCAGCTCAGCAAACAGGTCTTGGCCCCCCATTTGCGCAGCCAGATGCGCGCGCGGCGCTCAGTGCGGCTGAGCTCGCGCGCCGGTTTGGCATCGGTGCTGGTGGTGTGGCCGGCGCGCCGGTGGCGCCGTGCCGCATCCCAGGCGCGGTGCGCGCCCAGGCCCATCCACCAACTCAAGCCGCCGCCCAGGGTGTTGCCCAACGTGGCTACGCCAATGGCAGGCCAGTACAGGTCGGGGTTGAGTTTGATCAGGCCAAACACCGCCGGCTCCGAGCCCATGGGCAGCAGCGTGGCCGAGATGAACGACACGACAAAGACCGTTCCCAGGCCGAATTGCGGCAAAGCCAGCCATTGCAGCAGCTGGTGCATCCAGATTTCCATAGGCGGCAAGTGTAGGGCGGCTTTCCGTGCGCCGCTGGCCCTGAGGGTGATCTCCTGCACGGCGCCGCGCCGTTCGGCCTCGGCCCGGGTGCGCGAGTTGCAGGCCCAGGGGCTGGCGCTGAAGGCTTCATGCCAGGCTTCCCAGGGTGCCTTGGTCGTTCAGGTGGAGGTGGTGGACGGCATGTGCCCCGGCCAAGCGGTGCGCGGCCCCCCCTGGCCGAGGGCGAGTCGGTGGACTTGGGAGCGTCCGCCGGGGTGAGCAGTGCCAAGGCCTCAAGCTGCAACGCGGATCTCTCGCCCAACGTGCAGCACAGCCGCCAGTGGCTGCGCGCGCTCATGGCGCGCCACCAGTTCGACAACCTGCCAGACGCCTGCTGGCAGTGGGTCCCGCAGGCTGCGCCGCAACCGG
>DCVY01000257.1:0-5465 GCA_002327945.1 Acidovorax delafieldii
TTAGGCTCACTGTGACCCACTCGCAGCGGGACTTGCACCCGCAAGTGTGCGCCCATGCTGGGCGCACCACAAAAAACGGCGCCCGCAGGCGCCGCTCTTTCGCCATGGTCAGAGGCCTATCAGCGTGGCAGATCCGAGTAGCCCATCAGGAACTCGTCCACCGCGCGCGCCGCCTGGCGGCCCTCACGGATCGCCCAGACCACGAGGCTCTGTCCCCGGCGAATGTCGCCGGCAGCGAACACCTTGGGCACATTGGTGGCGTAGCCGCCATCAAACTCCGTGGTGGCGCGGGCATTGCCACGCGCGTCCTTGTCCACACCAAAGGCGTCGAGCACCGGCGCCACGGGGCTCACAAAGCCCATGGCCAGCAGCACCAGGTCAGCCTGGTAGTGCTTTTCGGTACCAGGCACCTCCACCAGCTTGCCGTCCTTGAACTCGACCTGCACGGTGGTCAGGCCCTTGACCTTGCCTTTTTCGCCCGTGAACTCCTTGGTGGAAATGGCGAACTCGCGCACGCAACCTTCCTCATGGCTGGAACTGGTGCGCAGCTTGAGCGGCCAGTAAGGCCAGGTCAGCGGGCGGTTTTCCTCCTTGGGGGGCTGGGGCATGACCTCGAACTGGGTCACGCTGGCCGCACCTTGGCGGTTGCTGGTGCCCACGCAGTCGCTGCCGGTGTCGCCGCCGCCGATCACGATGACATGCTTGCCCGTGGCAAGGATCTGGCCCTTGAGCTTGTCGCCCGCGTTGACCTTGTTTTGCTGGGGCAAAAACTCCATGGCGAAATGGATGCCGTCGAGGTCACGGCCCGGCACGGGCAAATCGCGGCTCTGCTCGGCGCCGCCGGTCAGCAGCACAGCGTCGAACTCCTTGTTCAGCTGCTCGGGTGTGATGGTTTCCTTGGCCCAGTTGGTGACCTTGGAATCCTTGCCCAGGCCGTCCTTGGCCGCGCCCACAAACACACCGGTGCGAAAGACCACGCCTTCGGCTTCCATCTGCTTGACACGGCGATCAATGTGCGACTTTTCCATCTTGAAATCCGGGATGCCGTAGCGCAACAGCCCCCCCACGCGGTCGTTCTTTTCAAACAGCGTGACACGGTGGCCAGCGCGTGCCAGCTGCTGCGCCGCGGCCATGCCGGCAGGGCCGGAGCCCACCACGGCCACCTTCTTGTCGGTGTGGTGCTTGGCCACGCGCGGCTGCACCCAACCCTCGGCCCAGGCGCGGTCGATGATGGCGTGCTCGATGGACTTGATGCCTACGGGGTCGTCGTTCACATTGAGCACACAAGCCGCCTCGCAGGGCGCGGGGCAGATGCGGCCCGTGAACTCGGGGAAATTGTTGGTGCTGTGCAGCACCTCGATCGCGCTCTTCCAGTCGGCGTGGTACACCAGATCGTTGAAGTCCGGAATGATGTTGTTCACCGGGCAGCCGTTGTTGCAGAACGGCGTGCCGCAGTCCATGCAGCGGGCGCTTTGCACCTTGGCCTGGCTCTCATCGAGGCCGATGACGAATTCCTTGTAGTGCTTCAGGCGCTCGGGCACGGGCTTATAGCCCTCTTCGATGCGCTCGTATTCCATGAAGCCGGTGGTTTTTCCCATGACGTTGTCCTTGCTTATGAATGCTGTACGGAGGTTTTCGGCCTCGCCTTACTTGGCGGCAACTGCTTCTTTTTTAATAGCAGCCACCGATGGTGTAGCAGACTCCTCCATCACTTTCCGTTCATAAATTTCAGCCAGCGCACGCTTGTACTCGGTCGGGAAGACCTTGACGAACTTGCTGCGTGATGCGGCCCAGTTGTCCAGCAGTTCGCGCGCGCGCTTGCTGCCCGTCCAGCGGTTGTGGTCTTCCAGCAGCTTCTTGAGCTGGGCTTCGTCCGTCTGGCCGCTGTGCCAGATGGCACGCGGCACCGTGGTCTCCTGTTCTGCGGCAGGAAGAATGCGCTCCAGCGTCACCATGGACATGTTGCAGCGCGTGTCGAACTGGCCGTCTTCGTCGTACACATAGGCCACGCCGCCGCTCATGCCGGCGGCGAAGTTGCGGCCTGTCTTGCCCAGCACCAGCGCCGTGCCGCCGGTCATGTATTCGCAACCATGGTCGCCCGTGCCTTCGACCACCGCCGTGGCGCCCGACAGGCGCACCGCAAAGCGCTCGCCCGCCACGCCGCTGAAGAAGGCCTCGCCCGTGGTGGCGCCATACATCACCGTGTTGCCCACGATGGTGTTGCGCACCGCATCGCCCCGGAAGTCGATGCTGGGGCGCACGATCAGACGGCCGCCCGAGAGGCCCTTGCCCGTGTAGTCGTTGGCGTCGCCGATCAGGTACAGCGTGATGCCGCGCGTGAGGAACGCACCAAACGACTGGCCGCCCGTGCCTTCGAGCTGGATGCGGATGGTGTCGTCCGGCAGACCTTCAGGGTGCACCCGGGTCACCGCGCCGGAGAGCATGGCGCCCACGGAACGGTTCACATTGCGTGCCACCTCGATGAACTGCACGCGCTCGCCCTTTTCGATGGCGGGCTGGCTGCGCTCGATGAGCTTGCGGTCCAGCGTGTGCTCGATGTTGTGGTCTTGCACTGCGACATGGAAGCGCGGCACATCGGCAGGCACATTGGGCTGGGCGAACAGGCGGCCAAAATCCAGGCCGCGGGCCTTCCAGTGCTCCAGCCCCTGGCGCATGTCGAGCAGGTCGGTGCGACCGATCAGGTCGTCGAACTTCTTGATGCCCAGCTGGGCCATGATCTGGCGCACTTCTTCGGCAATGAAGAAGAAGTAGTTCACCACATGCTCGGGCTTGCCGGAGAACTTCTTGCGCAGCGCAGGGTCTTGCGTGGCAACGCCCACGGGGCAGGTGTTGAGATGGCACTTGCGCATCATGATGCAGCCTTCCACGACCAGCGGGGCCGTGGCAAAACCGAACTCGTCCGCACCCAGCAAGGCGCCGATGGCAACGTCGCGGCCGGTCTTCATCTGGCCGTCGGCCTGCACACGAATACGGCCGCGCAGGCGGTTGAGCACCAGGGTCTGCTGGGTTTCGGCCAGGCCGATTTCCCAGGGGCCGCCGGCGTGCTTGATGGACGACCAGGGCGATGCACCCGTGCCGCCGTCGTGGCCGGCAATCACCACATGGTCGCTCTTGCACTTGGCCACGCCGGCCGCGATGGTGCCCACACCCACTTCGGACACCAGTTTGACGCTGATGCCAGCGTGCGGCGCGACGTTCTTCAGGTCGTGGATGAGCTGTGCCAGGTCTTCAATCGAGTAGATGTCGTGGTGTGGTGGCGGCGAGATCAGGCCCACACCGGGCACGCTGTGGCGCAGCTTGCCGATGTAATTCGACACCTTGCCACCGGGCAGCTGACCGCCTTCGCCGGGCTTGGCGCCCTGGGCCATCTTGATCTGGATCTGGTCGGCCGACGACAGGTATTCGGCCGTGACGCCAAAGCGGCCCGAAGCCACCTGCTTGATCTTGGAACGCAGCGAGTCGCCGTCTTGCAAGGGCAGGTCCACCTCGACGTTCTCGGCACCGATCACGCTTTTTAAGGTATCGCCCTTCTTGATCGGGATGCCCTTGAGCTCGTTGCGGTAGCGTGCGGCGTCCTCGCCGCCTTCACCGGTGTTGCTCTTGCCGCCGATGCGGTTCATGGCCACGGCCAGCGTGGCGTGCGCCTCGGTGGAGATGGAGCCCAGCGACATGGCGCCCGTGGCAAAGCGCTTGACGATTTCTTTGGCGGGTTCGACTTCGTCGATCGGGATCGCCTTGGAAGGATCGATCTTGAACTCGAACAGGCCGCGCAGCGTCATGTGGCGCTTGCTCTGGTCGTTGATGAGCTGGGCGTATTCCTTGTACGTGTTCCAGTTGTTGGCGCGCGTGCTGTGCTGCAGCTTGGCAATCGCATCGGGCGTCCACATGTGGTCTTCGCCCCGGGCACGCCAGGCGTATTCGCCGCCTGCGTCCAGCATGGTTTCGAGCACGGGGTCGTCGCCAAAGGCGGCCTTGTGCATGCGGATGGCTTCTTCGGCGATTTCGAACACGCCGATGCCTTCCACCCGGCTGGCGGTGCCGGTGAAGTATTTGCCCACGGTTTCCGTGTTCAGGCCGATGGCCTCGAACAGCTGGGCGCCGCAGTAGCTCATGTAGGTGCTCACGCCCATCTTGGACATGATCTTGGACAGGCCCTTGCCAATCGCTTTGACGTAGTTGTAGATGACCTTGTCGGCTGACAGGTCACCGCCCAGGTCCTTGTGCATCTCGGCCAGGGTTTCCATGGCGAGGTAAGGGTGCACGGCCTCGGCACCGTAGCCGGCCAGCACGGCAAAGTGGTGCACCTCGCGGGCTGTGCCGGTTTCAACCACCAGGCCAGCCGTGGTGCGCAGGCCAGCGCCCACCAGGTGCTGGTGAATGGCCGACAGCGCCAGCAGCGCGGGGATGGCCACTTGCGTGGCGCTCACGGCGCGGTCGCTGATGATGAGAATGTTGGCACCGCCCTTGATGGCATCCACCGCCTGCGCGCACAGCGAAGCCAGCTTGGCTTCCACGCCTTCGCGGCCCCAGTCCAGCGGGTAAGTAATGTCGATCGTGGCGCTCTTGAACTTGCCGTTCGTGTAGCGCTCGATGTCGCGCAGCTTGGCCATGTCGGCAAAGTCGAGCACGGGCTGGCTCACCTCCAGGCGCATGGGCGGGTTGACCTGGTTGATGTCCAGCAGGTTGGGCTTGGGGCCGATGAAGCTGTTGAGCGACATCACGATGGCTTCGCGAATCGGGTCGATCGGCGGGTTCGTCACCTGGGCGAACAGCTGCTTGAAGTAGTTGTACAGCGGCTTGTTCTTGCCCGAGAGCACGGCCAGCGGGCTGTCGTTGCCCATGGAGCCGATGCCTTCTTCACCGTTCTTGGCCATGGGCGCCATCAGGAACTTGATGTCTTCCTGGGTGTAGCCAAAGGCCTGCTGGCGGTCGAGCAGGGGCAGCGTGGCTGCTTGCGGGGCAACAGCGTCAGCACCGGCTTCAATGCTGTCGAGCTTGATGCGCAGGTTTTCAATCCACTGCTTGTAGGGCTTGGTGTTGACGATGTTGGCCTTGAGCTCGTCGTCGTCGATCATGCGGCCCTGCTCCAGATCGATCAGGAACATCTTGCCGGGCTGCAGGCGCCATTTGCGCACGATTTTGTTCTCGGGCACAGGCAGCACGCCCGACTCCGAGCCCATGATGACCAGGTCGTCATCGGTGATGCAGTAGCGCGAGGGGCGCAGGCCATTGCGGTCCAGCGTGGCGCCTATCTGGCGGCCATCGGTGAACACGATGGAGGCCGGGCCGTCCCAGGGCTCTAGCATGGCGGCGTGGTATTCATAGAAGGCGCGGCGGCGCTCGTCCATGGTGGTGTGCTGCTCCCAGGGCTCAGGGATCATCATCATCACGGCCTGGCTGATGGGGTAGCCGGCCATGGTCAGCAGTTCCAGGCAGTTGTCGAA
>DCVY01000257.1:5540-7034 GCA_002327945.1 Acidovorax delafieldii
CCAACAGCCGAAATGCAGCGCTCGTCGGACAGATCCTTGTAGTACACGCCCACCTGGTCGGCCAGCAGCAGGCCCTTGTAAACCACGGTGCGGCTGCTCATGCTGGGCACGTAATACTCTTTGCCGTGCTTGAGCTTCAGGGCCTGGATATTGGCGCTGGCCGTCTTGCGGATCACATACAGCTTGCGCTCCAGCGCGTCCTGCACGATCACATCGTTGCCACGGCCGATGAACACCTGGCGCAGGATGGGCTCCTTCTTGCGCACGGTGGGGGACATGGGCATGTCCATATTCACCGGCACATCGCGCCAGCCCAGCAGCACCTGGCCTTCGGCCTTGATGGCGCGCTCCATCTCCTGCTCGCAGGCCAGGCGCGAGGCATGCTCCTTGGGCAAGAAGATCATGCCCACGCCGTATTCACCGGCCGCCGGCAAGGTCACGCCCTGCTTGGCCATTTCTTCCCGGTACAGCGCGTCGGGGATCTGGATCAGGATGCCAGCGCCGTCACCCATCAGCGGGTCGGCACCCACGGCACCACGGTGGTCGATGTTTTCCAGGATCTTCAGGGCTTGCGTCACGATGTCGTGGCGCTTGATGCCCTTGATGTGGGCCACAAACCCGAGGCCGCAGGCGTCGTGTTCGTTGCCCGATGAATACAAACCGTGTTGTTGCAGATGCTGGATCTCGGCAGCCGTGGTCATGGCGCACTCCTCATGTTTTCGCAGGGACTGCAAGATTAGTGCAATGCAACATCTTCGCGCAAGCACAATAATTGGGGTCAGATTCCAATTAATTGCACCAGAAATAGAAGCAGCTTAATTTAGGGACACATCAAAATTAATAGCGCTTGATCTTGACAAATCAAGTATTTAGCCTCTTTTTCATTGCAGTTTGAAGCACCGCCGCAGGTCGCCCAGGCTTGGCTTTGGTGACGCGGCGTGCGGATTTTTTTTGTAACTCGGCCACAAAATCTGCATCGCCCAGCGCCCATCCACGCAATGCCGCGTCCGTCAGCGCCACCTGCTCGGCATTGCCAATACCCGCCTGCACCAGCGCGGCATAGGCGGCCTCGCGCGCAAAAGGCGTGTTGCCCAGTGCCCAGTACAGGGCATGCGGCGTGACCAGCTTGTCGATACGCTGACCGAGGTAATGCGGATGGCTCGACCACGGCCAGACACCCGGCTGCGCCACCATGCCAGCGCGCACCGGGTTCAGGTCGATATAGACCATGCAGGCCAGCAGATAGCGCTCGGTCTCGATCAGCGTGGATCGGTAGCGCCCCTCCCACAGCGTGCCGCTGCGGCCATGGCGCTGGTTGAAATAGCGCACATAACTGCGCCCCACGGCTTGCATCATCAAAGGCAATGCCTCGGCCGTGGCCGGCGTGGCCAGCAGGTGAAAGTGGTTGTTCATCAACACATAGGCATGGATCGCAACGGCAAACTTCTGCGCGTTTTCGGCCAGCAGCGCCAGCATGGTCGCGAAATCCTGCGG
>DCVY01000257.1:7114-8563 GCA_002327945.1 Acidovorax delafieldii
TACCAATTAATGCAATTAACCTGTGACCCCAATGAACGCCCCAGCGAACGCTCCCCCAAGCCTATTCGCTCGGCAATACGGCGACGTCAGCGGACAGCCCAAACCGCGCACCCAACGCCTGTTCCAGCCCGAACTCGCGCAGGAGGGCGCGCAGGCGCTCCTGGGCGCTGCGCTTTTTCTGGCCGGTGTAGCGGGCGATGATCAGCTCGTTCTTCATGCTGTGCTCCCAGCCCACCAGCTCGGTCACGGTGACCTGGTAGCCGCTGGCCTCCAGGTGCAGGCAGCGCAGCACGTTCGTCACCTGGCTGCCCAGCTCACGGGTGTGCAGTGGATGGCGCCACAGCTCGGCCAGCGGTGTGCGCGCCAGTTGCAGCGCCTTGCCCTGGCGCAGGCAGGCCGCCACTTCGGCCTGGCAGCAGGGCACGATGACCATGGCGCGGGCGCGCTTTTGCAGGCCAAAGGCAATGGCGTCGTCGGTGGCGGTGTCGCAGGCGTGCAAGGCGGTGACCATGTCGATGCGCTCGGGCAGCCCGGCTGCGTCGGTGGATTCGGCCACCGACAGGTTCAGGAACGACATGCGCCCAAACCCCAGTCGCTGCGCCAGGGCGCGCGATTTCTCGACCAGCTCGGCACGCCACTCGATGCCATAGATATGACCGCGCCCCAGCGCCTTGAAGTACAGGTCGTACAGGATGAAGCCCAGGTAGGACTTGCCCGCGCCATGGTCGGCCAGCGTGGGGCTGTGTCCGTCGGCGGACATCTCCTGCAGCAAAGGCTCGATGAAATTGAACAGGTGGTACACCTGCTTGAGCTTGCGGCGTGAATCCTGGTTCAAGCGCCCTTCGCGCGTGAGGATGTGCAGTTCTTTCAAAAGCTCGATCGACTGGCCGGGGCGCAATTCGGACAGTTGCGCACTGCCCACAGGGGCCACAGGGGCCACAGCAGAATTTTTACCCGCCACTTTGGCAGCCGCTTTGCCAGCCACCTTGGGGTGCGCGGCTTTCATGCCTGGCCTTTCGGCGTTTCAGATTCGGCCGCCGCTGTGCCCCCACCTGCCCCCACATCCAGCGCCTGCCAGCCCGGCATGCCCAGTTGCTCCAGCACCTCCATGTTGCGCTCGTAGATGGCTTGCGCTTCGGGGTAGGCCTGCACCGCCCGGTCGATGCTGTCTTCGCGCAGCAGGTGCAAGGTGGGATAAGGCGCGCGATTGGTGCAGTTGGTGACATCGTCCGCGTCGGTGCCGGCAAACTGGAACTGCGGATGAAAGCTGGCAATTTGCAGGGTTCCGTCCAGGCCCAGATCTTCCAGTACGGCTTCGGCCTCACCCAGGAAATCATTGAACGCCAGAAAACCCTGCAGGCAGTCAGGCGCCATCAGCAAGGTGGTGTCGCGCACCTCTGCGGGGGCGGCGGCCAGATCGGCCAGTTCGCGCCGCAGGTCTTGCGCCAG
>DCVY01000257.1:8623-10140 GCA_002327945.1 Acidovorax delafieldii
GTTCATGGCAGATCGATTCAGCAGACAACAGGGGCTGTGGATTTTACCGGCCCGCTTCCGCCCCGCCCCCGCATGCGGCCGGGCGGCAGTCAACCCAATAAACGCAGGCCGGTCAGGCGCTCATGCTCGCGCCCCGCGAAGCGGTCGGTCATGCCGGCAATGAAGTCTGCCACCGCACGGGCGCGCACCGACGGCTCGCCTTCCATCGCCCGGCGGGTGAATCGCGGTTTCATTTCGCGCGGTTCGGCCATATACGCGGCAAACAGCTCGGTCACCATGCGCTGGGCGCGCCCGGTGGTCTCCACCACCTGCGGATGGCGATAGAGGTTTGTGAAAAGAAACCGTTTCAACTGAGATGACTGGGCGCGCATGGGGGCGCTGAAGTGAACCAGCGCGCCCGCCAGGCGCACTTCGGCAACGCTGCGCGGCGCGGCATCCTGCAGCGCGGCGCGGGTGGCCTCGATCACGTCGTACACCTGTGCACTGAGCATGCGCCGGATGGTTTCATACAGCAGGCGCCGCTCCATGTCCGCGCCCACCAGGTGCGGATGCTCGGCCTCGGCCACGCGACGGTAACGGTCAAACAGCGGGACATCGGTCAATTGCGCCAGCGTGATCAGGCCCGAGCGCACGCCGTCATCAATGTCATGTGCGTTGTAGGCAATTTCATCGGCCAGATTGCACAGCTGCGCCTCCAGGCTGGGTTGCTCCTTGCGCAGAAATCGCCCCCCCACCCCTCCCGGTTCATGCAGCTCCAGCCGCTGAGCGTTGGCCTGCGAGCAATGCTTGAGCACGCCTTCCCGCGTCTCGAAGGTCAGGTTGATGCCGTCGTAGTCGGGGTAACGCTCTTCCAGGTAGTCCACCACCCGCAGGCTTTGCAGGTTGTGCTCGAATCCGCCATGCGCCTGCATGCAGCCGTTCAGCGCATCCTGCCCCGCATGCCCGAAGGGGGTGTGCCCCAAATCGTGTGCCAGCGAGATGGCCTCTACCAGGTCTTCATTGATGCGCAATGAGCGCGCAATCGAGCGCCCCAGCTGCGCCACCTCCAGCGAATGCGTGAGCCGCGTGCGAAACAAATCCCCTTCGTGGTTCAGAAACACCTGGGTCTTGTAAACCAGCCGACGAAACGCCGACGAGTGGACGATGCGGTCGCGGTCGCGCTGGTAGTCGGTGCGCGTGGGTGCTGCGGGCTCATGGTAGCGGCGCCCGCGCGACAGCGCGGGGTCGCAGGCGTAGGGGGCCAGGGAGGCGTTTTGGCTCAATGGAATACGAGTTGGAATACGAGTCAACCGGCGCAGCAGGCGTCAATCACCTCGCGCACCAAGGCGTCGGGTGCGGCGCGCACGCTGGCCTTGCCCGGCCCGTCGATCAGCACAAAGCGGATTTCGCCCGCTTCGGATTTTTTGTCCACGCGCATCAGCGCGAGGTAGCGGCCGGCATTGTCGGCAGCGTCCAGCACCGGCCCGCGCAAGGGCAGCCCGGCGCGTTGCACCAGCGTTTTCAGGCGCGCCACAAAC
>DCVY01000257.1:10249-10371 GCA_002327945.1 Acidovorax delafieldii
TCGCAACTGCGGCGCACCGCATGCGCCAACGCCTTGCGGTCGCGCGCCAGCAGGGCATCCATGTGCTCTTCCAGCCAGCCCATGAAATCCATGTCGGCAATCGGTCCGTATTTGATGATCTC
>DCVY01000222.1:0-3919 GCA_002327945.1 Acidovorax delafieldii
GGCTACGGCGGCAACGCCCTGCTGGGCAAAAAGTGCCTGGCGTTGCGCATTGCCTCCACCATGGGCCGTGACCAGGGCTGGCTGGCCGAGCACATGCTCATCCTGGGCGTGACCAATCCAGAAGGCAAAAAGTACCACGTGGCTGCAGCCTTCCCCAGCGCCTGCGGCAAGACCAATTTCTCGATGCTGGTGCCGCCCGAGGCCGGTTTTGCGGGCTGGAAAGTCACCACCATTGGTGATGACATCGCCTGGATCAAGCCCCATGCCGACGGAAAGATGTACGCCATCAACCCCGAAGCCGGCTACTTTGGCGTGGCCCCTGGCACCAACATGCACACCAACCCCAACTGCATGCGCAGCCTGAACAAGGACGTGATCTTCACCAACGTGGCCCTCACCGACGACGGCGACGTGTGGTGGGAAGGCATGGAGAAAGACGGCGGGGGTATCCCCGCCCACCTGATCGACTGGCAGGGCCAGGACTGGACCCCCGAGATCGCCAAGCAGACCGGCGCCAAGGCCGCCCACCCCAACTCACGTTTCACCGTGGCTGCCACCAACAACCCGGCGCTCGACCCCCAGTGGGACGACGCCAATGGCGTGGCCATCGATGCTTTCATCTTCGGTGGCCGCCGTTCCACCACCGTGCCGCTGGTGACCGAGGCCCGCACCTGGATGGAAGGCGTGTACATGGCCGCCACCATGGGCTCTGAGACCACCGCCGCCGCCTTTGGCGCGCAGGGCGTGGTGCGCCGCGACCCGTTCGCCATGCTGCCGTTCTGCGGCTACAACATGAGCGACTATTTCCAGCACTGGCTGGACATGGAGCACAAGCTCGAAAGCACGGGCCACACGCTGCCCAAGATTTTCTGCGTGAACTGGTTCCGCAAGGGCGAAGACGGCAAGTTCGTCTGGCCCGGCTACGGCGAAAACATGCGCGTGCTCAAGTGGATGATCGACCGCATCGAAGGTCAGGCCAAGGGCCAGGACACGATGTTCGGCATTGCACCGCAGTATGCCGAGATCAACTGGACTGGATTGGACTTCAGCGCCCAGCAGTTCCAGACCGTGACCCACATCGACAAGGCGGCCTGGGTGGAAGAACTCAAGCTGCACGATGCCCATTTCGAGCAGCTGGCCTACCACCTGCCCAAAGAGCTGCTGGAAACCCGCACCGCCATAGAAAAGCGCCTCGCGGCCGCCTGACGCTGCACCAGACCTCGGGGGGCCTTGCTTTCCTGGAGTGCCCATGCTCCGGGTAGCCTCTGGGGCGATTCAAGAGCCTGTTGACGATCGCGCAGGGGCCGCGTTCCGTAGACTGCCCCCCATGAAGATACAGCTGTTATCCGATCTGCACCTTGAGGCGCACCCCCATTTCACGCCCGAGCCCGCGCCTGCAGCGGATGTGCTGGTGCTGGCCGGCGACATCGGCTCTTACCAGGCAGGTGGACTGCTCACTGACCCGGAATTCGGTCTGGCGCGCTTTTCCCCCTTGCCCCAATTTGGCGGCTGGCCCGTGCCCGTGCTGTTTGTGCCCGGAAACCATGAATACGACGCACAGGATTTTGATGCTGCCCACCACCGGCTGCGCACAGTCTGCGACCAGCTGGGCATCGCCTGGCTGGAGCGCGAGACCCTGGCGCTGGACGGCGTGCGCTTTGTCGGCACCACGCTCTGGAGCGACTTTGACGCCCTGGCCGACCACGAAGGCAGCACCGACCTCACGCGGCGCCTGAAGCTGCGCGACAAGGCATTCCGCGCCGCCAACTTCTACCTGCGCAAAACGGGCGGAACGCGCCATAACGCCCCCTTTCTGGCAGACCAGGTGCGCACGCAGGCATTGCTGTGCCAACAATGGTTGCGTGAAGCACTGGCGCGCCCCCACAGCGGGCCCACGGTGGCAGTGACCCATTTCGCACCCAGCCTGCGCAGCGCCGATCCGCGCTATGGACTGGTGCCCGGCACCGCCGGTTTCTGCAATGCCCTGGACGACCTGCTGCCGCTAGCGCAGCTGTGGCTGCACGGACATCTGCACGCACCCAGCGACTACATGGCATCGGGTGCGGACGAACATGGCGCACCCTGGCAGTGCCGCGTGGTGGCCAATCCGCTAGGCTATGCACGCAAGGGTGAACAGACTTTGTTCCAGCCGCAGTGCTGCATTTCCGTATGATGGGCACAGGGCTGACGCCCTTTCCGAGTGCACGAGAAACCTGTCCCAGGTCAAGACAACAACAACGCGCGCAGATTAGCCTGAACCACTCATTGCGGAGAACACACCATGAACATCCTGCTTGCTGTCGATGGCAGCGCCTATACCAAGAAAATGCTCGCCTACCTTGCCACCCATGAAGAGTTGCTGGGTGGCAGCCACGAATACACCGTGCTTACCGTGCAAATGCCCCTGCCCCCACGCGCACGCGCTGCGCTGGGCAAGGAAATGGTGGACACCTACCACGCAGAGGAAGCCGAGAAGATTCTCGCGCCAGTGAGCAAATTCCTGGCGCGCCATGGTGTGCAACCCAACCGCATGGCCAAGGTGGGCCATGTGGGCGAGACCATCGCCAAGGTGGCCGACACAGGCAAGTTCGACCTGCTGGTCATGGGCTCGCACGGCCACGGCGCCCTTGGCACGCTGGTCATGGGTTCAGTCACCACCCAGGTGCTGGCCCATAGCAAGGTGCCGCTGCTGATCGTGCGCTGAGAGGCGGCTTCGCCCCCACCCAAGCCCTGCCCTGGCAGGGCTTTTTTCGTGGTGCGCCCAGCATGGGTGCACAGCCGCCGGGACCACNNCCCCCCATCCCATGTCAGCGCTTGGCGCCGTTTATCCAAAGAAAACCGACGCCATTTTTGCTTAACCATTGGTAGCAATCTCATTACGCCCCCGAATCTCTTGAAACCCACCCAAGACCACCAGGCGATTCGGCTTCGGCACCCGGGTCGTGTTTCTTTGTCGTTTTTAGGAGCCTGCCGGACTTTCATCCCGCGAGAGGCATTTGCTCAAAATTTGAGCGAATCTGGCGCACTACAAGGCAAAAGTTGTTTTGCAAATGTCGTGAGCACATGGGCCTTTGCCCTGTAGCGCGTGTTGTCGGCTCAAGTCCGGCAGCCTCCTGGGTTCAGATTGCTGGACATGCGTTCGCGTCGTTTTTCACTCAAACCACGATCAGGCCACCATCACGGAAGACCGCCGCGACCGCGCTGCCACCCCCACGCCCACCAGGACGGCGGACACCACGCTCAGCGCCAGCGTGATGGCCGATCCGTAGAAGATGTCCGAGGTCATGCCCCGGTCGAGCAGGGCGCCAAACACCGGGGCGGCCAGGGAAAAGCCCAGGTCCAGCCCCGAATACACCGCGCCATACACGCGGCCCGTCGCACCCGGTGGGGCCGCGCGCTTGATGAGCATGTCGCGCGACGGGCTTGCCAGGCCCATGCCTACCCCGGCCAGCGAAGCCACCACCACCGCCGCCATGCCGGGCAGCCAGCCCGTGCCCGCCAGCACCAGCAGGGCGGCCGAGGCCAGCAGGCACACCGAGATGACTTTCTCGAGCCGCACCACGCGGCCCACCAAAAATCCGCCCACCACCATGCCCGCCGCGCCGCACAGCATGTAGCCGGTGACCACCAGGGCCGTCACGCTGAGCGGCAGGCCGTACATGCTCTGCAGCGCGGGGCTGGCAAAGCTCTGGATGGCGCTCAGCGCGCAGGTGCTCCAGAAAAAGAACGAGAAGCACAGCCACACCGAAGGCAGCTTGAGGAAAGCCATGGGATGCTCATCGGCCACTGCGCGGGCGCCGGGGGCCTGGTGCGCCCAGTCGCCCTGGCGATCGTCGAGCGCGTCGCGGTTCCACACCATCACGGCCAGCACCACGAGGGCCAGTACCGCGCCGCACAGGCAGGCCGCCCGCCACGAGCC
>DCVY01000222.1:3997-4182 GCA_002327945.1 Acidovorax delafieldii
GCGGCAAAGCTCGACAGCGCAAAAAACAGCACTGGGCGCGCACCCACGCGATCCACCAGAAAACCCAAAAGCGCCTGGCCCACGCCCGAGATCACAAAAAACACCGAGACCAGCAGGCCCAGCTCGGAATAGCTGTAGCCAAACTCGCCAATCAGCCACGGAAACAGCGGCGGCAGCAGCATGTG
>DCVY01000066.1:0-1883 GCA_002327945.1 Acidovorax delafieldii
TGGCGTTGCGGCTGTAGTCGCTGAACGTGAGGAACGTGCCGCCGTAGGGGATGAAACCGCCATGCAGCGCCACGCCGTTCATGATGGCGGCCATGCCGAACTCGCGCACGCCGTAGTTGATGTGGCGGCCTATCTGACCGCCTTCGGTCTTGACGACCCGGCCTTCACCATCAAAGCGCAGCGCGGGTGTGCTCTTGGTGTTGGTCAGGTTGGAGCCGGTCAGGTCGGCGCTGCCGCCCAGCAGCTCGGGCAGCGCGGCGGTGAAGGCTTCCAGCGCCAGCTGGCTGGCCTTGCGGCTGGCCACGGTTTCGGCCTTGGTGTGGGCGGCGACCACGGTGTCCACCGCCACCTGGGCAAATTCCTTGGGCAGGTCACCACGCATGCGCCGGGTCAGCTCGAACGCCAGTTCGGGATAGGCGGCCTCGTAGGCGGCGTAGCGCAGGGTCCACTCACCTTCGGCGGCCTGGCCAGCGGCCTTGGCATCCCAGTCGGCATAGACCGATTCAGGAATCACGAAGGGCTCGTGCGACCAGCCCAGGGCGGCGCGGGTCAGGTTGATTTCTTCTGCGCCCAGGGGCTCGCCGTGGACCTTGGCGGTGTTGGCGCGGTTCGGGCTGCCCTTGCCGATGGCGGTCTTGCAGACGATCAGCGTGGGCTTGTCGGTGCTGGTCTTGGCGGTGGCAATCGCGGCGGCCAGTGCGGCCACATCGTGCCCGTCGACCGCGTTGATCACGTTCCAGCCGCAGGCTGCAAAGCGCTGCGGCGTGTTGTCGATGAACCAGGGCGCCACCTGGCCGTCGATGCTGATGCCGTTGTCGTCGTACAGCGCGATCAGCTTGTTCAGCTTCCAGGCGCCGGCCAGGCCCACCGCCTCGTGGCTGATGCCTTCCATCAGGCAGCCATCGCCCAGGAAAACATAAGTGTGGTGGTCCACGATGGCGTGGCCTTCGCGGTTGAACTCGGCGGCCAGCAGCTTCTCGGCCAGCGCAAAGCCCACGGCATTGGTCACGCCCTGGCCCAGCGGGCCGGTGGTGGTTTCGACGCCGGGCGTGTGGCCGACTTCGGGGTGGCCCGCCGTGCGGGAGCCGAGCTGGCGGAAATTCTTGAGCTCGTGCATGGGCAGGTCGTAGCCCGTCAGGTGCAGCAGCGCATACAGCAGCATCGAGCCGTGGCCATTGCTCAGCACGAAACGGTCGCGGTCAAACCACTGCGGATTGGTGGGGTTGTGCTTGAGGTGGCGGCCCCACAGCGCCACGGCCATGTCGGCCATGCCCATCGGGGCGCCGGGGTGGCCGGAATTGGCTTGTTGAACTGCGTCCATGGCCAACGCGCGGATTGCGTTGGCCATCTGGTGGGATTGCTGGGTGTTGGCCATGGGGTGGGCGGCTCCGGGTGGGAGGTTCAGGGAAACCCGGCATTTTACTGGTGCGGCCAGCAGGGTGGCTGAAGGCCCCCCGCGCATGCCGCCCGCTGGGTGCCGATGCACTACAGTGCAGGCCATGCAAGGACTGCATCTCACTGCCGATCTGCGTGGCTGCCGCTGCGCCCCCCAGCGCATGCTGGATGCCGCCGCCCTGGCCCTGGCCTGCACGCATGCCGTGCGCGCTGTGGGGCTGCAGACGGTGGGCCAGATGTTCCACACCTTCCCGGCCACGGCGCAAGGCCCTGGCGGGGTGACTGCCGCGGTGTTGCTGGCCGAGTCGCACCTGTGTGTGCACACCTGGCCTGAGCAAAACGCCGTCACGCTGGATGTGTATGTGTGCAATTTTGGCGCCGATCATTCGGCCAAGGCCCAGGCGCTGATGGATGCGCTGCTGGCCCTTTTCGACCCCGCCGATGTGCAACGCCACGCCCTGCAGCGCGGCGCCGTGGGGCAAGCCACC
>DCVY01000066.1:1981-4061 GCA_002327945.1 Acidovorax delafieldii
TCCAAACCACTTGCAGCGCTCATGGGATCCGCGCGAACAGCTGGCCATTTCATACTCGCATGAGGGCGTGGATTTTGGTGGCGCGCTGGAAACGGCGGGCGGCATTGCGCGCGCCCTGCCGCAGTTGGGGCCCGTTTTCTGGCTGGCCGCTGGCGATGTGTTTGCGCCCGACTTCGTGTTCGACAGCGCTGCCGTGCAGGCGTTTGCGGCCAGCGACCATCTGGCCCATCTGTGGCTTGTGCCCAATCCGCCCCACAACCTGCGCGGCGACTTTGGTTTGTCGCCTGAAGGCATGGCGCTGAACCTGCCGGCAAACGACCCCGCGCCCCGCTACACCTACAGCACGATGGCCCTGCTGCGGGCCGAACTGTTCGGGCCGCCCTGGTGCGGCATTGCGCCGGGCAACCCGCAGGGCGTCAAAGCCCCTCTGGCCCCGTTGCTGCGCCGTGCGATGGACAATGGCCGGGTCAGCGCTGCGCTTTACACCGGTCGCTGGACCGACGTGGGCACGCCGCAAAGGCTGGCCGAACTGAACACCACTGCCCCGAAGTTGCCATGAACATCCCCGTGCCTACCGCCATCTACGCCCAGCGCCGCGCCCGACTGGCCGACCAGCTGGGCCGCGATGACATTGCGATCATCCCGACTGCGCCCGAGCACTCCCGCAACCGCGACAGCGAGTACCTGTTCCGCTTCGACAGCTACTTCCACTACCTGAGTGGCTTCACCGAGCCCCATGCCTGGCTGGTGATCACGGGCGACGGCCACTCCACCCTGTTTTGCCAGCCCAAAGACCTGGAGCGCGAAATCTGGGATGGCTACCGCCTGGGCCCCCTGGCCGCGCCGCAGCACCTGGGCGTGGACGCCGCGTTTTCCGTGGCCGAGCTGGAGCAGCGCCTGCCGCGCCTGCTGGAGAACCGCCATGCGGTCTGGTACCCGTTCGCCATCCACCCCGGGCTGGAATCGCGCGTGAGCGGCTGGCTGAATGCGGTGCGGGCGCGGGTGCGCTTTGGCGCGCTGTGCCCTGAGGCCCAGCACGACCTGTGCGGCATTCTCGATGAAATGCGCCTCATCAAGGACGTGCACGAGCAGGCCGTCATGCGCCGCGCCGCGCAAATCAGCGCTGCGGCGCATGTCCGCGCCATGCGCCGCAGCGCTGCCATGCTGCGCGCCGGCCAGGATGTGTGCGAATACCACCTCGATGCCGAACTGCTGCATGAATTTCGCCAGCACGGCTCGCAGTACCCGGCCTACAGCTCCATCGTCGCGGCCGGTGCCAATGCCTGTGTGCTGCACTACCGCGCTGACAACGCCCCGGTCCGCGACGGTGAGCTGGTGCTGATCGATGCCGGCTGCGAACTGGACGGATACGCCAGCGACATCACCCGCACCTTTCCGGCCAATGGCCGCTTCAGCGGGCCGCAGCGTGATTTGTACGACCTGGTGCTGGCATCGCAGCACGCAGCGGTGGCGGCCACCCGGCCCGGCGCGCGCTTCACCGACCCGCACGAGGCCACGGTGAAGGTGCTCACCCAGGGCATGCTGGATTTGGGCCTGCTCGACAAGAACCAGCACGGCACGCTGGAAGACGCCATCGAAAACCGCCACTACTTTGCCTTCTACATGCACCGCACCGGCCATTGGCTGGGCATGGACGTGCACGACTGCGGCAGCTATGTCGAGCCCTCGGAGCGGGGCCACGCCAGCCTGCGGCGCGATCCGCTGTCGGGCGAGACCATCGCCAACCGCCCCAGCCGCATCCTGCGCCCAGGCATGGCGCTGACCATCGAGCCCGGCCTGTATGTGCGGCCCAGCGACGGCGTGCCACCGGCGTTCTGGAACATCGGCATCCGCATCGAGGACGATGCCTTCATCACCGACACCGGCTGCGAGCTGATTACCCGCGATGTGCCGGTGCAGGCCGATGCGATCGAGGCCCTGATGCGCGGCTGATGAGGGTGTGCGCAATGGCGCTCCGGTTGCGGATGGCGGCAAGGCTGGCGCAGCCCCTGTGCTGCCCGGCAGCCGCTGGTTTCGCGGATGTAACCGCTTCCGTGCAAAATGGAAACTCAATTACACG
>DCVY01000066.1:4098-6310 GCA_002327945.1 Acidovorax delafieldii
CTGAACTTCAGCCACGGCAAGGCGCAAGACCATATCGACCGCGCCACGGCAGTGCGCGCTGCTGCGCAGCGGGCCGGGCGCGAGGTGGCGATCATGGCGGATCTGCAGGGCCCCAAGATCCGGGTCGGCAAGTTTGCCGAAGGCAAGGTGCAACTGGAGCAGGGCGCGCCGTTCGTGCTGGATGCCTCGCGCACCGGGCCGGGCGATGGGGTTGGCGTGGGGCTCGATTACAAGGAACTGCCGCGCGACGTCAAGCCGGGCGATGTGCTGCTGCTCAACGACGGCCTGATCGTTCTCAGGGTGGACGCGGTGCGCGGCGAGGCGGTGCACACCACGGTGAAGATCGGCGGCGAGCTGTCCAACAACAAGGGCATCAACAAGCAGGGCGGCGGCCTCACAGCGCCGGCGCTCACCGCCAAGGACATGGACGACATCCGCACGGCCATGGGTTTCCAGGCCGACTATGTGGCCGTGAGCTTTCCCAAAAATGCCACCGACATGGAAATGGCGCGCCAGCTGTGCAACGTGGCGGCGGCGGAATTCCGCCACAAGCCGGGGTTGATTGCGAAAATCGAGCGCGCCGAGGCCATCCCGCACCTGGAGGCCATTCTGCGCGTGAGCGACGGCATCATGGTGGCGCGCGGTGACCTGGCAGTGGAGGTGGGCAACGCGGCCGTGCCGGCCTTGCAGAAAAAAATGATCCGCATGGCGCGCGACCTCGACAAGGTGGTCATCACCGCCACGCAGATGATGGAAAGCATGATCACCAACCCCGTGCCCACACGGGCCGAGGTGAGCGACGTGGCCAACGCCGTGCTGGACGGCACCGATGCCGTGATGCTCAGCGCCGAAACGGCTGCGGGCAAATACCCCCTGGAAACCGTGGAAGAGATGGCCAAGATCTGTGCCGCTGCCGAGGCCGCCGAAGACCACCGGCTGGATGCCGATTTCACGGGCCGCACCTTCAGCCGCATCGACCAGTCCATCGCCATGGGCGCGCTGTTCACAGCCCACCACCTGGAGGCCAAGGCCATCGTGGCCATGACCGACAGCGGCGCGACCGCCTTGTGGATGAGCCGCCACCGCAGCCACATCCCGATCTACGCACTCACCTCCAAGGTGGCCACGCAGCGCAAGATGGCCATGTACCGCAATGTGCGGCCCTTGCTCATGGACACCAGCGCCGACCGCGACACGGCACTGGCGCAGGCCGAAGGCCACCTCAAGAGCCGCAACATTGTGCAAAGCGGTGATGTGTATGCCATCACCTGTGGCGAACCCATGGGCGCGCCCGGCGGCACCAACATGTTGAAGATCTGCCGCGCCAGTTGACGGCGCTCACTGTGTGAAGGACGGCCAGGTCACGGCGCCGCATGGGGCGCTGGCCTCGGTGGCAACTGGCTGTCGACCACCGCAAAGCGCTGGCGCAGCCCGCCCGCTGCCAGGTCGCACAGCCAGCCGCTGGTCCAGCACAGCCAGCCCGTCCACAAGGTGTGGCTCATGAAGTGGGCGCCGCGCACCTGCTGGGCCCCGCCCAGAATCAGGCCTGCGGCCAGCGATGCCGCCAGCCACAGGCGCGCGGCGCGCGGCTGGCGCCGCCGCAGGGCAAAGTAGCCGCCCACAAAGGCAAACCCTGTCGAGGCATGGCCCGCGGGAAAACAGCGCCCGCCCCCGCCATCGGCGATGCCCAGGGCCCAATGCGATGCATAGCGGGCCACGCCACCGAACTCGGCCAGGTCCCAGGGGCAGCTGGTGGCGCTCAGGCTTTTGAGGCTGCTCACCGCGCCCAGGGCCACCAAAACGCTGACGGCCAGCTGCAGCCGCTCCCCCAGGTCGATGCGCTGCAGCAAGCCGACGGGCCACCAGACGCCCAGTGTCAGCAGCAGCAAAAAAAACCAGGCCGTGCGGCGCGCACCCTCATGCAGCACCTGAACAAAAAACCACTGATCGCGCATCGGGAACCCGGAACCCGTGCCAAAAGCATGGGCCAGCGCGCGGTCTTGTCCCAGGGCGTCCCAGGCCAGCAGACACGCAAGGGCGCCAACGGTCCAGGCCAGGGTGGTGCGCGGAGAATGGGAAGACACGGCGGGGGAAACATTCGAATGCAGCATGGTGGGCACCATAGGCGCAGGCGCTTAACTGGTTCTTAACCTTTCACCCTCAAATCGGCAGTTGACCGCTTTGTATCCCTTCGCAAACCGCATGCAATCTA
>DCVY01000230.1:0-6396 GCA_002327945.1 Acidovorax delafieldii
GATAGCGTGAAACGCTGCACTAGGCTTTGAGCGGGGTGGCGAGCCGGCACAACGTGCAAATAGAGCGCGCCCCGTCAATGGCCAACAGACACCGCGAAATAACCATCACTTCGGCCTGGTTTGACCGTGCACGCCGCCAACGACGATTGCCACGTCACGGCTCAAGACAAGCGGCTATGGCAGCCTTTCACAATCGTCTGGCGAATCAGCGCAAGGGGTCGAATCCGGGCTGTGACGATGCAGCTTCAACCGGCTGCTTTCAGTCTGACGCCTCTTGCGCGCGACGCAGATCACCCCGATTTTTTTCGAATTGACAGGGCCTTCGGCACAAACCCCGAGCCGACATTGACCGATAGTTGAAGTGAAGTGTTTTTAGCCTCAAGCGGTTATGTGATAAGCGCGACCAGCTATCAAAATCAAAGCACTCAGGTCAACAACGCCACCGCCCCCGAAAAGCTCAGAAACGCCAGCGCCGTGGACACCAGAATGATCCGCGCGATGCGCCCGTTGTTCGCGCCGAAACGCTCGGCCAGCAGCGAGACATTGCTGGCGCTGGGCAGCGCCGCCAGCAGCACCAGCACGGTGAGGGCGAACGGCGTGAGCGGCACACCCAGCGCGATGGCCGCCGTGCCCACGCCCCACACCAGCAGCGGGTGCAGCAGCAGCTTGGCCAGGGCAATGGGCACATAGTCGCGCACCAGCACGCGCTCGTGCTGGTTCATCTGCGAGCGCGCCAGCACCGCGCCAATGGTGAACAGCGCCACGGGCGAGGCCGCGTCGGCCAGCATGGCCACGGTTTTGTCTACCGGGCCGGGCAGCGTGAACTGCAGGGCCGAGGCCAGCGCGCCCAGCGCAACCGACCAGGGCATGGGGTTGGTGAGCACACCGCGCAGGGCGCTGCGCAGCGCCACGCCCACGCCGTGGGTTCCTGCGCCGTCCAGCCGCGACAGCGCAATGCCCAGCGAGCTGGTGATGACCATGTCCACCACGATGGTGATGATGGCCGGGCCCGCGCTTTGCGCGCCCAGCAGCGCCACCAGCAGCGGCACGCCCATGAAGCCGGTGTTGGGGAAGGCCGCCACCAGCGCGCCAAAGGCGGCGTCGTTCCAGCCAATGCGTGCATTGCGCGTGAGGGCCACCGTGCCGCCCACCATGACCAGCGCACACAGCAGGTACACCCCCGCCACGGCCGGGTCGAGCAGTTGCCCGATGGGGGTGCTGGCACCAAAGCGGTACAGCATGCAGGGCAGCGCGAAATACAGCATGAAGGCGTTGAGCCCCGGGATGGCGGGTTGCGGCAGCACGCCAAGTCGCGCGGCCAGGTAGCCGCAGAGCACGAGCGCGAAGAAAGGAAAGGTAACGACCAAAACAGACAGCACGGCGGGAATTCTCGCAGGGAGGGAGTCTCCGGCCGCAGCCCCACCATGTGAAATTTTTTGCAGCCGCCGGCGGGGCGTGCGCGGCACCCGGCTCTGTATCATTGCGCGCTCTGTCGTCCCCGCCGCGCGCTCCTCGCTCCGCTCCTCCCCATGTCCGCAGGTCTCAATCTCGCCCAGCTTCAGGCTGTCCACTACACCGACGGTGCCTGCCTGGTGCTGGCGGGGGCCGGCTCGGGCAAGACGCGGGTGATCACGCACAAGATCGCCCACATGATCGAAAAAGGGATGGAGCCCCAGCGCATTGCCGCCATCACCTTCACCAACAAGGCCGCCGCCGAAATGCGCGAGCGTGCCAAGGGCCTGATTGGCCGCCGTGCCAAGGATGTGCTGGTGTGCACGTTTCACGCCCTGGGCGTGCGCATGGTGCGCGAAGACGGCACCGTGCTGGGCCTCAAGCCCCAGTTCAGCATCATGGATGCCGACGACGTGGCTGGCATTTTGAAAGACGCCGCCGGCGGCACCACCGACCTGGCCACCGCGCGCCAGTGGCAGTGGACCATCAGCAAGTGGAAGAACATGGGCCTGGGCTCCGAGCAGGCACTGGCCCAGGCAGCAGACGACAACGAGCGCAGCATTGCCGTCATCATGGCGCGCTACGAAGAGCGCCTGGCGGCCTACCAGAGCGTGGACTTTGACGACCTGATCGGCATGCCCCTGAAGCTGCTGCGCGATTTTCCCGAGGTGCGCGCCAAGTGGCAGACGCTGCTGGGCCATGTGCTGGTCGATGAATACCAGGACACCAACGCCACGCAATATGAATTGCTCAAGCTGCTGGTAGGCGAGCGCGGCCACTTCACGGCCGTGGGCGACGACGACCAGTCCATCTATGGCTGGCGCGGTGCCACGCTCGACAACCTCAAGAAGCTGCCGCTGGACTACCCCGCGCTCAAGGTCATCAAGCTGGAGCAGAACTACCGCTCCACCAGCGCCATCCTGCGTGCGGCCAACAACGTGATCGGGCCCAACCCCAAGCTGTTTCCCAAAACCCTGTTCAGCGAACTGGGCGAGGGCGAACCCGTGCGCGTGGTCGATGCCGACACCGAAGAGCACGAGGCCGACCGCGCTGTGGCCCGCATCCAGAGCCTGCGCGCCGCCACCAACCCGCCGCCGGACTGGAAGAGTTTTGCCATTCTGTACCGTGCCAACCACCAGGCCAAGCCGTTCGAGAAGGCGCTGCGCCGCGCCAACATTCCCTACAAGGTGTCGGGCGGCACCAGCTTTTTTGACCGCGCCGAAATCAAGGACCTGTGCGCCTGGTTTCGCCTGTGGATCAACAACGATGACGACCCGGCATTCTTGCGCGCCATCGGCTCACCGAAGCGCGGCATCGGCCACACCACGCTGGCCGCGCTGGGCGCCTTTGCCACGCAGCACAAGCAAAGCATGTTTGGCGCGCTGTTCAACGGCATGCTGCCCGCGGCCGTGCCCAAACGCGCGCTCGATGGCCTGCATGAGTTTGGCCGCTACATCAACGACCTGGAGCACCGCGCCCGCCACACGCATGGCGCCGAAGCTTCGCGCGCCTTTCTGGCCGACTGGCTCCAGGAAATCGGCTACGAACAGCACCTGTACGACGGCGAAGACAGCGAAAAGGTGGCCGCCGCGCGCTGGACGAATGTGCTGGAGTTCTGCGACTGGATGGCCCAGCGCGCCGGCGGCCAGATCGACGACACCGCAGGCGCCGTGGTCGCCAGGGAGACGAAAAGCCTGCTGGAGGTGTCGCAGACCATTGCGCTGCTGTCCACCATCAGCGAACGCGCGCAGGAGCAGGACATGGTCACGCTCTCGACCCTGCACGCCAGCAAGGGGCTGGAATGGCCGCATGTGATTTTGGTCGGCGTGACCGAGGGCATGCTGCCCTTCAAGCTCGACGACGACGAAGGCCGCCAACTGAAAGTAGCCGAGGACACCCTGCAGCGCCTGCAGGAAGAGCGCCGCCTGATGTATGTGGGCATCACCCGCGCCCAGCGCACGCTGGCCGTGAGCTGGACCAAAAAACGCAAGAAGGGCCGCGAAATGGTGGCCGCGCGGCCCAGCCGCTTCATTGCCGAGATGGGCCTGGACAAAGCCACCACGCGCGAAGACCCGCGCGAAAAACTCAAGGCCCTGCGCGCCGAATTTGCCGCCAAGGCCCAGGCGACCAGCACGGCACCCACGGCATAAAGCCACCGCCTGAAAGACCGATGCCTCAGAGGCTGAACCTAGCAGCCTGTCGGACTTGAGCCGACAACACGCGCTACAGGGCAAAAGTCCATGTGCTCACGACATTTGCAAAACAACTTTTGCCTTGTGGCGCGCCAAATTCGCTCAAATTTTGAGCAAATGCCTCTCCCCGGATGAAAGTCCGACAGACTGCTAGGCTCAGCCCACCATCCGGCCTGCGATTGCTTACATTTTGATAGCTATCAGCGCTTGTCCTACAAGCGCTATCGGTCAATATGGCCCAAAATCCATGGCAGCTTGCCCGGCTGCAGCCGACAGGGGCCACCTGGACGGGCCAGGTGATCAATGGCTGTTGTAGCAAGAAAATACACGGAACATGAACCAACGCCCACCCCACCATCTCGCTCTCTTTCGTGCTGCGCAAGCAGGCGGGCTGGCACTGAGCGCGCGCCACGGCGCTGCCCTGGCGCTGGCGCTGCTGNNCAACGCGTGGCGACGCTGCGCGGCCCTGGGCAACGACAACCAGGCCCGCCTGGCCTGCTTCGACCAGTGGGCCGGCCAGCAGGCCTGGCAGGCGCCCGGCGCATCGGCCACGGCCGGTGCGGCAGGCGCGCAAGGCGCGGCCGTCTCCGGCGATGGCGCTGCGGCGATGCCCCTGCCGGTGGACGCCCGGCTGCCGGCCACCCGCATCATCGACGTGGCGCGCACCGAAGGCTGCCGCGACGCGCAGTACAGCGACATCTCGCGCTTCTGGGAACTGGAATCGGGCAGCGACTGCGGCACCTTCAGCTTTCGCGGCTACCGGCCCATCACCGTGTCGGTGGTGGCCTCCGACACGGTGAACCGCCAGCCCAGATCGGACGCCCCAGGGCGCACCGCCACCGAAGCCACGCCCTACCAAAGCACCGAAACCCGCATCCAGCTGTCAGTGCGCACCAAGCTGGCCCAAGGCCTGCTCACCCATGGCCACCCCACGCTCAAGGATTCGCTGTGGTTTGGCTACACACAGCAGTCGTACTGGCAGCTGTTCAACTCCGGCATCTCGCGCCCCTTCCGCACCACCGACCATGAGCCCGAGGTGCTGTATGTCTATCCCACCGACGCCCGGCTGCCTTTTGGCTGGCGCTGGCGCTACAGCGGCGCCGGGCTGGTGCACCAGTCCAATGGCCAGAGCAACCCCTTGTCGCGCAGCTGGAACCGTGTCTATCTCATGACCGGCATGGAGCTGGACAACCGCTGGAATGCGCGGGCGCGCATCTGGAAACGCCTGTCCGAAAACGGCCCCAACGACGACAACCCCGGCATCAGCGACTACGTGGGCCGGGGCGAGGTGCAGGTGTTCTGGAACATGGACAAGGACAACACCCTGGGCGCCACGGTGCGCCACTCGCTGTCCAGCACGGGGCGCGGTTCAGCCCGGCTGGAATGGCTGCAAACCCTGGGCACGGGCCTGAGCGGCGGCAAAAACAACCTGCGCCTGCACACCCAGCTGTTCAGCGGCTACGGCGACAGCATGATCGACTACAACCACAAGCGCACGGTGTTCAGCCTGGGGTTGAGCCTGGTGGATTTCTAGCAGTGACACCCCTGAGCGGCTGCGCCGCTTCCCCCCCGCTCTCGCTTCGCTGCGCTGCGCGGGCAGGGGGACGATGCCCACGCTGCGGGGCGGCTCTTGCTTGGCGTCCCTGGCCTGGGGCGCGCCAGCTTCGTGCGCCGTGTGTACGGCAAGGTTCCGGGCAAGATCACAATGAAGAAAGGTCTCTTCGCTTGCTCACAACTCGTTACGACATCGCCCTCAAGTTTTGCGCATAGCTGCCGACGCGCCGCCACAATGGCACCCGCACAGAAACCGGCCCGGCCCTGGCGCAAGGCTCCCAAAAAGAGCCCCTTTCCCACCGCTTAACCGGCCATTGCCCGCACTGCGCGCCCTCGACAATGCCGCTAAAGAGGAACCCCCATGGACATGCAATACCAGCTCAAGGCAGGCAGTTACTACCTGTATGACATGCGCGAGCCGCCCAGCGCGGTCACCGGCGAGCGCCGGTTCAAGCTGAAAACCGACACGGTGGCGATTGCGTTTGATGCGCACACGGGCCAGGTGCACCAGCATGGCAGCCCCACACGCATCCAGTCGTGGGCCAACAACACGCGCCGGCGCCTGCGCGCAGCAGGTGCGCAAGACATGGCCAATGACATCGTGGTGGTGTCGGGCCCGCTGCCGGTGGACGAGCTCAACAAATGCCTGTGGGTGCATGGCTACGTGCGGCGCATGTTCAAACGCCTGGCGAGCCTGCCGCACGGCAAGCTGCAACGCCCGGCCGAGCCGTTTCGCAAGGCGGCCTGAAGCTGCCTGCAGCCCTTTCTTCTTTCCATCACAAGGGCCGCTGACAGCGGCCCTTGGCGCGTCTGCAGCTCAGGCTGCTGCGTCTGCTGCGCCTTCCCCGTCGTCCTCTTGCGCTGGCGGCTCCGGGTGCTTCACGATGGTCACCGGCACCGGGCTGGCATGGGCCAGTTCTTGCGACACCGATCCCAGCAACGCGCTGCTGATGGCGCCCTGGCCGCGCGCGCCGATGATGACCATCTCGCAGCCCGAGCTTTCGATGATGTCCACCAGCACATGCGCCGGGTCGCCCACGCCCACGGCGGTTTCGCAGCGGAGGCCGGCCGCCTGCAGCAGCTCGCGGGCAGGGGCCATCAGGTGCTCGCCCGCCTCCACGCTGGCGGCGGCGATCAGGTCGGGGTCGCGTGACACCACCAGCTCATACAGCGACGCGGGCTCTTGCACATTGGCCAG
>DCVY01000230.1:6450-10366 GCA_002327945.1 Acidovorax delafieldii
CCGGCGCGGCAAGAGGATGTAACCCCATCTGGGACAATCGCGCCCATGCTCCAGTTTGACCTTCTCACCACCGACCCCGCCAGCCACGCCCGCCGCGGCCAGATCACGCTCAACCACGGCGTGGTGCAAACCCCCGTCTTCATGCCCGTTGGCACCTATGGCACCGTCAAGGGCGTCATGCCGCAAAGCCTGCACGACATGGGCGCGCAGATCATCCTGGGCAACACCTTTCACCTGTGGATGCGCCCCGGCCAGGAGGTCATGCAAAGCTTTGGCGGCCTGCACGCCTTCGAGAAATGGGACAAACCCATCCTCACCGATTCGGGCGGCTTTCAGGTCTGGAGCCTGGGCGCCATGCGCAAGATCACCGAAGAAGGCGTGCACTTTGCCAGCCCCGTGAACGGCGACAAGCTTTTCATGTCGCCCGAAGTGAGCATGCAGATCCAGACCACGCTCAACAGCGACATCGTGATGCAGCTCGATGAATGCACGCCATATGAAACCAAAGGCCACCTCACCACCGAGGCCGAGGCGCGCAAGAGCATGGAAATGAGCCTGCGCTGGGCCCTGCGCAGCAAAAACGAAATCGAGCGGCTGCAAAACCCCAACGCGCTGTTTGGCATCGTGCAAGGCGGCATGTACCTGAACCTGCGCGAAGAGTCTTTGCAGCGGCTGGTGGAGATGGATTTTCCGGGCTACGCCATTGGCGGCGTGAGCGTGGGCGAGCCCAAGGACGAGATGCTGGCCATCATGGCGCACACGCCGCACCGTCTGCCCGCGCACAAGCCGCGCTACCTGATGGGCGTGGGCACGCCCGAAGACCTGGTCGAAGGCGTGGCCTGCGGTGTCGATATGTTCGACTGCGTGATGCCCACCCGCAATGCACGCAACGGCACGCTGTTCACGCGCTTTGGCGACCTCAAAATCCGCAACGCCCGCCACAAGACCGACCACCAGCCCCTTGACACCACCTGCAGCTGCCACGCCTGCGCCGGCAGCTCGGGCGTGCCGTGGAGCCAGGGCGGCCGCGACGGTTTCAGCCGCGCCTACCTGCACCACCTCGACCGCTGCGGCGAAATGCTGGGGCCCATGCTCACCACCATCCACAACCTGCACTATTACCTGAACCTCATGCGCGAGGTGCGCGCAGCGCTGGAGGCCGGGCAGTTTGCGCAGTTCCGGGCGCAGTTCAAGGCGGACCGGGCGCGGGGGGTGTGAACCCAGGCGCCCCTTCATCCTTGCATTTCCTGCATGCAGATGCGTGAATTGCAAGGATATTTGCGCAAAATTACCGGCGTCAAAATGAGCTGATTTGATAGCAGCCAACGCTTGTACGATAAGCGCCAGCAGCATTTTTCCTTGATTAGCAACATATCTCAGACTAACCCCGTTCGCCCTGAGCCTGTCGAACGGCTGCTTCTGAGCGGCGCCCTGGCTTCGACAAGCTCAGCCCCAACGGACGGGGTGAGACATCTGAGACAAGTCGCCAATCAGGATTTTTAACCTGTAAGCCGGCGTACCAGCACAGCCCTCCAGCACTGAAAACCGAAGCACCGCACATGCAAGACCTTTTCCCAAGCCACTGGTTGGTCAACACCTTGCTGGACGAGGGCTACATCGCGCAAAAGCGCGAAGAATTGGGCCAGGCCGCGCTGCCCTACGGCCTGGGCCTGTGGCTGGAACAGCACTTTGACGCCGCCACGCTATCCATCCGCAGCGAAGCGCAACTGGAAGAAAAGTTCATCGGCCCCCTGCTCAAACAGCTGGGCTGGGTCAGCGTCACACAGGAAACCCTCACCGTGCAGGGCAAGCTGGCCAAGCCCGACTGGTGCCTGCTTTTGCACCCGAATCAGGACCACACCCTGGTGGCTAGCAAAGACCACACCCTGGTCACCGCCATCTGCGAATCCAAGGCCTGGGGCAAAACGCTCGACACCGGCAAAGCCGACCGCGCCCAGAACCCGCACCACCAGTTGCAGGACTACCTGAGCACCCTGCGCGTGCGCTTTGGCTTTTTGACCAATGGCCGTGTCTGGCGCATCTACGACACCGACAAGGTCACGGCCAAAAAGACCTACATCCAGTTCGATCTGGAAGCCATTTGCGCACTGCAGGCCGGCCCGGAGAAAACCCAGGCGCTGGCGCTTTTTGCGTTCTTCTTCGGGCGAGACACTTACGTGCCGCCCGCCGCCGCAGGCACCAGCAGCGCCATCGAACAGGCCATTGCCGCATCGGCAGACTTCACGCTGGCGGTGGAAGAAAACCTCAAGGCCGTCATCTACGGCTACGCGGGTGAGGATTCACTGTTTGAAATCATGGGCCGTGCCATCCACCGGGCCAACCCCAAGGCCAGCATGGCCAGCGTGTACGAAAACAGCGTGGTGCTGCTTTTTCGCCTGCTGTTCGTGGTGTACTTTGAAGACAAAAACCGCGAGCTGCTGGCCCGGCATCCGTTTTACAACCGCTACAGCCTGGAGCAGATCTACCAAACCCTGCCCGGCCAGCCCGGCCCCCGCAGCGGCCTGCACGATGGTGTGTATGCCCTCAAGCAACTGTTTGAAATGCTCGACGAAGGCGCCGAGGACATCGACATCCCGCTGTTCAACGGCGGCCTGTTTGACCCCCAGCGGGCGGCCTTGCTGCTGCAGCCCAAGATATTCGACAACGCCACGTTGCGCCAGATTCTGGAAAAGCTGCTCTACAAAACCCATCGGGGCACCACGCTGTTTGACACCCGGCGCGACTTCAAGAACATGAGCGTCACCCACCTGGGGCGCATCTACGAAGGGCTGCTGGAGTTTCGCTTCGAAAAAGCCAGCGAAGCCGCCGTGTACCTCGAATACGAAACCACCGCAACGCGCGGCAAATCCATCGAAGCCTATTTCGACGCCTACGACACCGCCATCCTGCGCAAGGAAAAAGGCTTTCGCGCCCTGCGCGAAATCAGCGTGAAAAAAGGCGATGTGTACCTCAAAAGCGCCAGCAACTCGCGCAAAACCTCGGCCAGCTACTACACGCCGCCATCACTGTCACAGCCGCTGGTGCAAGCCGCAATGCAGCAGGCCCTGGCCGCTGCCAGCGCACAGGGCAAGGCCCTGATGGACCTGAAGATTCTGGACAACGCCTGCGGCAGCGGCCACTTTTTAGTGGAAGCCCTGGGCACCCTTACCGACCTGGCGCTGGAGCGGCTCGAAACCGATGCCGACCTGCAGCAGCTGGTGGCCACCGAGAGCGCCAAAATTGCCGAGCAGTTGCAGTTTTTGAACCTCGACTACGTGCCTGAAGACGCGCAGATTTTGAAGCGCGCCCTGCTCAAGCGCTGCATTTTTGGCGTGGACTTGAACCCCTTTGCCGTAGAGCTGGCGCGCCTGAGCCTGTGGATGGACAGCTTCATCTTTGGCACGCCGCTCTCGTTCATCGAACACCATGTGCAGCACGGCAACGCGCTCATGGGCGCCAGCGTGCAAGAGTTCATTGACTACAACGCCACCGAAGTGCGGCAAAACGACCTGTTTGTGAACGACCTCAGCGCCCGCTTTGACGAACTGCGCAGCGTCATGCAAGAGCTGGACGCCATGCGCGACACCACCGCGCAAGAGGTGGAGCAATCCAAACGGCTGTGGAAAAACTCCATTGCGCCCAAGCTCAACCTGCTCTCGCGCGCGCTCAGCTTCATCTGCACCCGCCGCGCGCTGCTGGCCGAAGGCGACAAGGCCGGCTGCGAAGCACTGGACAAAACGCCCGACCTGCTGGCCCAGCTGTTTGACGAAGCCAAGACCAAAACCGCCGCGCTGCGCCAGGTGGAGGCCTGTGCCCAGCGCTTTCACTTCTTCCACTACGAAGTGGCTTTCCCCGAAGCCTTCGCCGGCGGGCGCAAGGGCTTTGACATCATCGTGGGCAACCCGCCGTGGGACAA
>DCVY01000060.1 GCA_002327945.1 Acidovorax delafieldii
ACCCGCTCCCTCTGCCGCAGGTTCGCCCCAGACCTGCCTCACCACATTCTGGAACCGTAGTGTCCTTCGCCTCCGAAACCCGGCGCCGCCGCACCTTTGCCATCATCTCCCACCCCGACGCGGGCAAGACCACGCTGACCGAGAAGCTGCTGCTGTTCTCGGGCGCAATCCAGATCGCCGGCGCCGTCAAGGGCCGCAAGGCCAGCCGCCATGCCACGTCCGACTGGATGGAAATCGAGAAGCAGCGCGGCATTTCGGTGGCATCCAGCGTGATGCAGATGCTGTACCGCGACCACGTCATCAACCTGCTCGACACGCCCGGCCACAAGGACTTCTCGGAAGACACCTACCGCGTGCTCACGGCGGTGGATTCAGCACTGATGGTGATCGACGCCGCCAACGGTGTGGAAGCCCAAACCCGCCGCCTGATCGAGGTCTGCCGCCAGCGCGACACGCCCATCATTACCTTCGTCAACAAAATGGACCGCGAGGTGCGCGACCCGCTCGACATCCTCGACGAGGTGGAACGCGAGCTGGGCATGCCCTGCTGTCCCATCACCTGGCCGGTGGGCCAGGGCAAGAGCTTTGGCGGCATCATCAATCTGCGCACGCAGACCATGACGGTGTTCACCCCCGGCAGCGACCGCGGCCCGAAAGACTTTGAAGTAGTGCCGCTGGCCGAGGCCGACCGGCTGCGCGCGCGCTTTGGCCAGTCGTTTGACGATGCGCTGGAAAGCATGGAACTGGCCGTGGGCGCCTCTGCCGCGTGGAACCACGCCGACTTTCTGGCTGGCAAGCTCACGCCCGTGTTCTTCGGCTCCGGGGTGAACAACTTCGGTGTGATGGAAGTGCTCGATGCGGTAGTGGACATGTCGCCCCCGCCAGGCCCGCGCATCAGCACCTTGCAGGTCAACAAGCAGCCCGTCGTCAAGACCATACTGCCCGAGGACGAAGGCTTTGCCGGCGTAGTGTTCAAGGTGCAGGCCAATATGGATGCCAACCACCGCGATCGCATCGCCTTCGTGCGCGTGGCCTCGGGCAAATACACACCGGGCATGAAGCTCAAGGTGCAGCGCACCGGCAAGGAGCTGCGCCCCACCTCAGTGGTCACGTTCATGAGCCAGCGCCGCGAGGCGGTGGAAGAAGCCTACGCCGGCGACATCATCGGATTCACCACGCATGGCGGGGTGCAGCTGGGCGACACCATCACCGACGGCGCCAACCTGCAGTTCACCGGCCTGCCGTTCTTCGCGCCCGAGCTGTTCATGACCGTCATCCTGAAGAACCCGCTGCGCACCAAGCAGCTGCAGCAGGGTCTGGCCCAGCTGGGCGAGGAAGGCGCCATCCAGGTCTTTCGCCCCGACGTGGGCGGCCCCATGCTGCTGGGCGCCGTGGGCCAACTGCAGTTTGAAGTGGTGCAGCACCGCCTGAAGGCCGAATACGACGCCGATGTGCGCCTGGAAGGCTGCCAGTACACGGGCGCGCGCTGGATCACCGCCGACAGCCCGGCCGACTTGCGCGCCTTCACAGACGCCTACCCCATGCGCCTGTCGCACGACGCGGCGAATGCGTTGGCCTACCTGTGCACCAGCCCGTATGACGTGCGGCTGGCGCAGGAGCGGTTTCCGAAGATTCATTTCCATCCGCTGAGGGAGCATGCGGGCCTGGCGCTGGACAGCAACCACTGACCACCCCGCAGCCATGGCGGTATTCCTGCGCCCCCAGAACGAATGGCCGGCACCTGCGCCCGGCCAGCCGCTGGGCATCCTCACCGACATCGACCGCACCCTGACCACCGACGGCGCCATCACACCCGATGCGCTGCAGGCCCTGGCTGCGCTGAAGACCAGCGGTCTGCATGTGTGACCCCATCACCGGCCGCCCCGTGGGCAGGAACGAGCCGTTTGCTGCGACCTGGTCGGTGGATGCCATCGTGGCGGAAAACGGCGTCGTGGTGCTGGGGCGCAGTGCAGATATTTTTGAAAACCCCCTGGGATCGCGATTGACGCGCCGCAGCATCGAGGAAGACACCTGCCTGCTGTCGCCCCATGCGGCAACAGGCGCGCGCTGCGCTCAGTACCGCCGGGGAACGTACATCTCCTCGGGCACCGGCTGGCGGAAGTATTCGGGGTTGCGCACGCGCTCCGGCAACACCACCGGGGGGTGCGGCACCTCGTGGTACGGAAACTGTTCCAGCAGGTGCGCAATGCAGTTCAGGCGCGCCTTTTTCTTGTCCACCGCCTGCACCACCCACCAGGGCGCTTCGGGGATGTGGGTGCGCTCCAGCATGGTCTCCTTGGCCTTGGTGTAGGCCTCCCAGCGCACGCGGCTTTCCAGGTCCATGGGGCTCAACTTCCACTGTTTCAGTGGGTCGTGAATGCGGCCCAGAAAGCGCAGGTGCTGCTCGTCGTCGGTGATGGAGAACCAGTATTTGATGAGCGTGATGCCCGAGCGCACAAGCATCTTCTCGAACTCTGGCACGGTGCGGAAGAACTCTTCGTACTCGTCGTCGGTGCAAAAGCCCATGACGTGCTCTACACCCGCGCGGTTGTACCAGCTGCGGTCAAACAGCACCATCTCGCCCGCTGCGGGCAGATGCGCCGCGTAGCGCTGAAAGTACCACTGCGTGCGCTCGCGGTCGTTGGGCGCGGGCAGCGCGGCCACGCGAACCACGCGCGGATTCAGGCGCTGGGTGATGCGCTTGATGACGCCGCCTTTGCCGGCGGCATCGCGCCCCTCGAACAGAATCACCACCTTCTTGCGCGTGTGCTGCACCCAGTCCTGGAGCTTGACCAGCTCGCCCTGCAAGCGAAACAGCTCTTTGAAATAGGCCTGGCGCTGCGCACGGTCGGTGGCGTGGCGGCCCTCCAGTTCGTCGAGGCTGCGGTCTTCCAGTTCCAGTTCGATTTCTTCGTCGTAGCTGTCCACCAGATCGCTGGCGATGCGTCGCATCAGGTCGTCATGGTCATTCAGTGAACTGGGCAGCGTCATGGAAAATGCAATCCTGTAAAGAACTGGCCATGCTGCCGATGGCATATGTCAATTGCATGACAGGGCGATTCCCTGATCGGACTCCTGCAGGATCTGGTTCAGCGCCTGACACAGACCTCGGTGACCCAGGCGCGCCAGTTCTGGAAACGGCAGCCGGATCCGCCTGCCGGTGCCGTTTCCAGATGATTTTTCACATCGAAAAACGTGAAATGGGGGTTATCACCAAGACCGTAAGAATGGTGGAAGTTTCGCGTCAAGTTCTGTAAGAAAGGCGTCAGAGCGGTGTCAGTAGCGCCATGGATAGTGGAGTCACAGGCAATTTTGTATGTACCTGAAGGAGACAACCATGGCAACGCAACATCCCGCACCGCGGCCGATGTCCACTGAAGAGAAGAAAGTCATCTTCGCTTCATCGCTCGGAACCGTATTTGAGTGGTACGACTTTTATCTCTATGGCTCGCTCGCGGCCATCATTGCCAAGCAGTTCTTCAGCGGACTGGATGCGGGTGCGGCCTTCATCTTCGCGCTGCTGGCTTTTGCAGCAGGCTTTTTGGTGCGGCCCTTCGGCGCCATCGTGTTCGGCCGCCTGGGCGACATGATCGGACGCAAATACACCTTCCTGGTCACCATCCTGATCATGGGTCTGTCGACATTCATCGTTGGCTTGCTGCCCAGCTACGCCACCATCGGCGTGGCGGCCCCGGTGATCCTGATTGCGCTGCGCATGTTGCAGGGCCTGGCACTGGGCGGTGAATATGGCGGTGCCGCCACCTATGTGGCCGAGCATGCGCCGCATGGCAAGCGCGGTGCCTACACTTCCTGGATCCAGACCACGGCCACGATGGGCCTGTTCCTGAGCCTGCTGGTGATTCTGGGCGTGCGCCTGAGCCTGGGTGAAACCGCTTTTCAGGACTGGGGCTGGCGCATTCCGTTCCTGGTGTCCATCCTGCTGCTGGGCGTTTCGGTGTGGATTCGCCTGTCGCTGTCGGAGTCGCCGGCCTTCCAGAAGATGAAGGCCGAGGGCAAGACCTCCAAGGCACCTCTGACCGAGTCGTTCGGCCAGTGGAAGAACCTGAAGATCGTGATCCTGGCACTGGTGGGCCTGACGGCCGGTCAGGCCGTGGTCTGGTACTCGGGCCAGTTCTACGCGCTGTTCTTCCTGACGCAGCAACTGAAGGTGGACAACACCACCGCCAACCTGATGATCGCTGCCGCACTGCTGCTGGGCACGCCTTTCTTTGTGGTCTTCGGCGCCCTGTCGGACAAGATCGGCCGCAAGCCGATCATCATGGCAGGCTGTCTGCTGGCCGTGTTGACCTACTTCCCCGTCTTCAAGGCACTGACCGAAGCGGCCAACCCTGACCTGGCCCGGGCCCAGGCCTCGGCTGGCGTGGTGGTGACGGCCGACCCCGCATCGTGCTCGTTCCAGGGCAACCCGGTGGCACGCGAGATCGACTTCCGCAGCTCGTGCGACATTGCCAAGCGCTACCTGGTTCAGAATTCGGTGAGTTATGACAACGTGGCCGGCCCAGCGGGCTCGCCAGCCGTGGTCAAGATCGGAGAAAAGACGGTGCAGGCGCCCACTGGCAACGTGGTCAACCTCAAGTTTGATGAAGCGTCCGCCAAGGCCATCGCCGCCTTCAAGAAAGAAGTGGCCGAAGACCTGAAGGCTGCCGGTTACCCAACCAAGGCCGACCCCGCCAAGACCAACAAGGGCCTGACAGTGGCCCTGTTGTTCTGGCTGGTGCTGCTGGTGACCATGGTCTATGGACCCATCGCCGCCATGCTGGTGGAAATGTTCCCGACCCGCATCCGCTACACATCAATGAGCCTGCCGTACCACATCGGCAACGGCTGGTTTGGCGGCCTGCTGCCCACCACGGCGTTTGCCATCGTGGCGCAAACCGGCAACATGTACAACGGTCTGTGGTACCCCATCATCATCGCGGGCATGACCCTGGTGATCGGCACGCTGTTCATCCGCGAGACCAAGGACGTGGACATCTACGCCAACGACTGACGGCTGCACCGCACTGCAACACCAGTGCCTGCCTCCACTGCGGGGCGGGCACTGTGTTCCAGAAAAGGGCCTCGCACGCTGCCTTAACCTAGAAACGGCAGTTGACCGCTTGGCACCTCTTGCCCAGCTGCATGCAATCTATCGTTGATGACTTCGATGGCGTTCATCCTTTGGGTGAGAGCGCTAGGTTTATTGATCACGCAACCCCACCCCCAGGAGATACAAGTCATGTGGAAGATCGTCGTAGGTTTTGTGCTTTTTGCGGCCCTGTCGCTGTTCGTCATCATGAAGGCCGGTGACAAGGTGGACATGTCTGGCGAAAAACACGGCGCCGATTCCCTCAGTGCGCCAGAGGCGCCCGCCAGCGCGGCCGCACCCGCTGCAGCGCCCGCTGCCAGCGCACCGTAAGCGCGCTTTCCCTGCTGATCTCTGGGACGTGCGGGGTGCGGGCTTTGCAACGTGGTGGTGCGCGGCTGCAAGAAAAAAAGCAAGTGTCGCCACCGCACATCACTTGCGCCATCAAACCTTCACCCAGTGGTGGACGGAAATCCGGCGGACAACACGATCAGGATCCACTGCATTCTCGGTAGCCCAGTCAAAAACTGAAACTGCCTGTGCGTCCCCGATGGCAATCCATATCGAAGGATTCCTCAAGCAAAAAATGACCCGCATTGTCCTGGCTGCTCTGGCGGTTGCCGGCACCACCGCTGCAATGGCCCAAAGCAGCGTGACGCGGTATGGCCGCGTCAACACCACCGTGGAACGCCATAAAGCAGGCGACGTGTCCAACACCGGCCTGTTCAACCTAACAACGGCCGTTGGATGGCCGGTTTTA
>DCVY01000262.1:0-1022 GCA_002327945.1 Acidovorax delafieldii
ATTGCCCGGTGCGCTATGTGATTACGGTGCAGGCGCTGCGCGAGGGCTGGGACTGTCCGTTTGCCTATGTGCTGTGCAGCCTGCAAAAGCTGACCAGCGCCACGGCGGTGGAGCAGCTGCTGGGCCGGGTGCTGCGCATGCCGCAGGCCCGCCGGCGCGGGCGCGAGGCGCTCAACCGCGCTTATGCCCATGTGTGCGCGGCAGAGTTTTCTGCGGCGGCGCATGCGCTGGCCGACCGCCTGATCCAGCACATGGGGTTCGAGGCGCTGGATGTGGCTTCGATGCTGGCGCCGCCATCGAGCTATCCGCTGTTTGGCGACGATTCAGAGGCAAATTCGCCTTTTGATCCCGCCCCGCAAGCGCTGATAGCGACCAATTTTGAAGCGATTGCAGCCACGCCCGAACTGCTGGCGGTGCCCGGTGTGCAGCAGCAGACCCTTGCGGGCGCGGCCCAGGTGGTGGTGGCGGGCCACATCGAGGCCAGCACTGAGGCGCTGATGCTGGCGCAGGTGCGCGGGGCCAAAAAGCAGGAGCAGCTGCGCGAGCAGGTGGCCCAGCACAACGCGCTGGTGGCCGCCAGCGTGGCCCCCGCATCGCGCGGCGTGCGCTTTGCGCCCGTGCCCACGCTGGCCTACCGCACCGACGCCCAGGCACCGCTGTGGCCGCTGGAGCAGGGCGCGGTGCTGGGCACGGTGGAGCTGGATCTGCTCAGCCCCCAGGCGGTGCAGCTGCCCGGTTTTCATGTGGCGCACGAGTCGAACGTGATCGAGATCGACGTGAAGGACGCACGCGTGACGCTGCGCCCCACCGATGTGCAGCAGATGGCCATGGATTACGGCGCCAGCAGCATCACCGCCGACACGCTGGTGCGCTGGCTGGACCAGTCGTTGCACAAGGCGCTGCACGCGCCGCTGGCGGGCATCCCCCAGTCGCAGCGCCGCGCCTTTTTGGCGGCCGTGGTGAACCACCAGCTGCATGCCTGCGGCCTGCCGCTGGTGGTGCTGGCGCAGGCGCGGTTCCAG
>DCVY01000262.1:1069-3191 GCA_002327945.1 Acidovorax delafieldii
CGCTACCAGTTCACGCGGCATTACTTTGCCGTGCTGGCCGATCTGAAGGATGGCGGCGAAGAGTTTCAGTGCGCGCAGTTGATCGACCGCCACCCCAAGGTCCGGCAATGGGTGCGCAACCTGGATACCGCGCCCTGCGGTTTTGCCCTGCCCACGTCGCGCGGCCGGTTTTTTGCCGACTTTGTGGCCGAGCTGGTCGATGGCCGCGTGGCCTTGCTCGAATACAAAGGGGCGCATTTGCTCAGCGACCCCTACGAAATTGAAAAGAGCCAGGTGGGTGCGCTGTGGGCACAGGCCAGCGCAGGCCAGGCCGTGTTTGGCTGGCTGACCCGGCAACAAGACGGCAAGAGCCTGGCGCAGCAGCTCGACAGGGTGCTGGCATGACACCCGTCACGGCGCCTGTCACCGCCCCCGGCGGCGCCCGCCCCATCGACATCGCCCTGCTCGCCAGCGTGTTCGTGGTGGCGGCCTGCGGCCTGCTGTATGAGCTGGCGGCGGGTGCGCTGGCGTCGTATCTGCTGGGCGACTCGGTGCTGCAGTTCAGCACCATCATTGGCACCTATCTGTTTGCCATGGGCGTGGGTTCGTGGCTGTCGCGCTATTTCGAGCGGCAGTTGCCGGCGCATTTCCTGCGCATCGAATTGCTGGTGGCGCTGATCGGTGGCGCGCTGCCCGCCACATTGTTCGTCGCCAATGCCTACGCGCCGGGGGCCTTTCGCTTTCTGCTTTACGGCATGGTGCTGGCGGTGGGCACGCTGGTGGGGCTGGAGATTCCGCTGGTCATGCGCATCTTGAAGCGCAACGTGGCGCTGAAAGACCTGGTCTCGCAGGTGCTCACCTTCGATTACCTGGGCGCGCTGGCCGTGTCGCTGGCGTTTCCGCTGCTGCTGGTGCCGCAGCTGGGCCTCATTCGCACGGGGCTGCTGTTTGGCCTGATGAACGCGCTGGTGGCGCTGTGGGCCGTGTGGCTGTTTCGCTGGGAGCTGCGCCGCCTGCGCGCGCATGTGGCGGCCTGTGTGATGGTGCTGGGCCTGCTGCTGGCCGCGCTGGCGGGCGCCGAGCAGATCACCAGCTTTGCCGAAGACAGGTTCTACCAGGACCGCATCGTCTTCACTGCGGCCTCGCCCTACCAGCGCATCGTGGTCACCCACGGCAAGCAGGGCCATCGATTGTTTCTGAACGGCAACCTGCAGTTTGCCGAGCGCGACGAATACCGCTACCACGAGGCGCTGGTGCACCCGGCCATGGCGGCGCACGGCGCGCCCAAAAAAGTGGCGGTGCTGGGCGGCGGCGACGGCATGGCAGTGCGCGAGATCCTCAAATACCCCTCGGTCGAATCGGTCACGCTGGTCGAGCTGGACCCGGCCATGACGCGGCTTTTCAGCCAGCATGCAACGCTGACACGCCTCAATGGCGGGGCGCTGACCAACCCCAAGGTGCATATCGTCAACACCGATGCCTTTCAGTGGCTGCAGGATGGGCAACCGAGCGCCCCCCAGGGGGGCAGTGAACCACGCGCAGCGGGAAGCGTGGGGGCTCACGATACCTTCGATGTGATCGTGGTCGATTTCCCCGACCCCACCAATTTCTCCATCGGCAAGCTCTACACCAACAGCTTCTACGCCCTGCTGGAACAGCGCCTGGCCGCCAGTGGCTATGCCGTGGTGCAGACCACCTCGCCGCTGGTGGCGCGGCACAGTTTCTGGACCGTGGTGCAGACCATCGAATCGGTGGGCCTGCGCGCAGCGCCCTACCACGCCCATGTGCCCAGCTTTGGCGAGTGGGGCTTCATCATCGCCAGCCGCCGCCCCTGGCACCTGCCCGAGGCGCTGCCCGCGGGGCTGCAGTTTTTGAGCACTGGCACGCTGCCGCTGCTGTTCGATTTTCCGCCCGACATGGCGCGTGTGCCCGCCGAGGTGAACCGGCTGTCGAACCAGGCGCTGGTGCACACCTACGAGCGCGAGTGGGGAAAACAATGAGACACCCCCCTGAGCCGCTTCGCGTCTTCCCCCCAGGGGGACAACGCCAGCGCGGCGGGGCGGCCCTTGCGCGGAGTTTGCTGGCTTTGGCCGCGCCAGTTTCTTAGATTGCGTGCACCATCCTATTGATCCGGCACGGTTTA
>DCVY01000121.1:0-1102 GCA_002327945.1 Acidovorax delafieldii
TGCGCCGCGATCTCGAAGGCCCGGTACACGGCCTGCGGCGATTCGATCAGCACATGCAGGGGCAAATGCCCCGCCGACGCACGCTGCAGCGCCTTTTCCGCCGTGAGCACGTCGTCGATCGATTCCACCTTGGGAATCATGATGTGGCAGAGCCTGTGCCCGGCCTCGCCGGCGATCGTGGCCACGTCGTTCGCAAAAGCGGGGTGATCGACAGGGTGCACGCGCGCTGCGACACGGGCGTGCGGTGCAGCGTCGCGCGCGAGCGCCGCCACGAGCCTGGCGTGGGCCGCCTCGGCGCCTACGGGGGCGCCATCCTCGCAGTCGAGCGTGACGTCGAAAACGCAGGTGCCGAATTCTTGCGTCATCTCGGCCTGCAGCTGCAGGCTTTTGCGCATGCGCGCCTCAACGCCGCTGTAGTGGTCGCAAACCGGCAAAAAACCGGTCTGCGCCTGGGCGCCCAGAAGCACGTCGCGCGGATGGCCTGCGGCGTTACTGCGCTTTGCCACGGAGGGCGGCGCGGATTCCTGGGCCGAGTGCATCGCCATACTGCCGCTTTGCTTTACAGCAGATGCTTCACGCCGTCTTGCTCGGACAGCAATTCCGCCAGGGTGATGTTGATGCGCTCTTGCGAGAAGGCGTCGATCGCCAGCCCCTCGACCACCTTGTATTCACCGTTGGCACAGGTCACGGGGAAGCCGAACATCACGTCTTTGGGGATGCCGTACTGGCCATCCGAAGGAATGCCCATGGTCACCCACTTGCCGTTCGTGCCCAGTGCCCAGTCGCGCATGTGATCGATGGCCGCATTGGCTGCCGAAGCCGCCGAAGACAGGCCCCGCGCCTCGATGATGGCAGCGCCGCGCTTGCCCACGGTGGGCAGAAACACATTGGCGTTCCAATCCGGGTCATTGATCATCTGGGCGACGCTCTGCCCCTGGATGGTGGCAAAGCGGTAGTCCGCGTACATGGTGGGCGAATGGTTGCCCCAGACGATCATTTTTTCGATCTCTGCGACCGGCTTGCCCGTCTTGGCGGCGATCTGGCTCAGGGCGCGGTTGTGGTCCAGGCGCAGCATGGCCGTGAAATTCTTGCGCGGCAGGTC
>DCVY01000121.1:1204-1365 GCA_002327945.1 Acidovorax delafieldii
GCCTCCATGCCCGCGAGCAGCGGGAAGGCACAGTCTTCGAGTTCCATCATCACGCCCTTGAGCGCTTTTTGCGGCCCTTCGACAGGCACCTCGAGCAGCTGCAGGATGACGGGCTGGTCCTTGCCCAGCATTTCGCCGGAGGCGATACGAAACAACAGGGC
>DCVY01000121.1:1380-1963 GCA_002327945.1 Acidovorax delafieldii
GCAGATCGCGCAGTTCCGTGGGACTTGCTCCCCCACGGGTTTTGCGCAGCGCATTCGTGGACGGTGCAATCGACGCAAGCACCAGCGCCCGCAATGAACAACCCGACGGGCCGCGCCCTGCACGCCATGCAAACAGAGCGAAAGTTTACCGCCGAACGCGACGCACGGTCAATTTGTCTTATGTCTTATATAAGATATGATTGCACGCAGGCGACCTGCTCAGAGGGTGCGCATGATCCCGCGCACCTGCCCGCCTTGTCCCACCTCCAGCCATGTCTTCGTTGCCCCACTCTGCCGACACCTCTGCGACGGCTGCAACTGCAGCCGCTACGCCGGCGTTCAGCCCGCTGTACCAGCAGATCAAGGGGCTGATATTGCAAGGTCTGCAGCAGGGCGAGTGGAAACCGGGCGAAGCGATCCCGAGCGAGGTCGAGCTTGCTGCGCGCTTTCGCGTGAGCCAGGGCACGGTGCGCAAGGCCATAGACGAACTCGCGGCCGAAAACCTCCTCGTCCGCCGCCAGGGCAAAGGCACCTTCGTTGCCACGCATGCGGAGCAGCAGGTGCAATACCGCTTTTTGAAGCT
>DCVY01000121.1:2093-5052 GCA_002327945.1 Acidovorax delafieldii
CTACCGGTACGCCGCTCCTGAGCGTGGAACGCATTTCCTACACCTACAACGACGTCCCCATGGAATTGCGCCGCGGCCTGTACCGCACCGACACGCACCACTATCACAATACCTTGATCTAAAGCAGGCACCACATGCTGCAGACACACCCGAGTGTGAGCATCAAATTTTGGCGCGCGGCAGGGCGTGGCAGTGGCCTTGCAATAGAATTTTGCGTTGTCTGCACCATTCCTCCCACAAAGCAACATCCTCGAAGAAAGCACCAGACATGACAGAAATCGCCAAAAAAAGGCCCGAATTCCGCAACATCAATGCACTTTCGGACCTGCCCTCCTACCGCCTTCCTGCCGCAGGCTGGGTTTCCATCCTGCACCGTGTCAGCGGCTTCCTCATGCTGTTGCTGCTGCCCTTCATTCTCTGGATGTTCGATACCTCCGTGTCGTCCGAGATTTCCTTCGAAAGATTCAAGGCGGCATTCCAAGGCGGCCTGGGATTTTTCCCGGGCTGGTTCATCAAGCTCGTGGCGCTGGCATTGATTTGGGCCTATCTGCACCACTTTACCGCGGGCTTGCGCCATCTCTGGATGGACATCAGCCACGAGGCCGTGAGCAAAGAATTCGGCAAAACTTCCGCCGTTGTCACCCTGGTGATCAGCATCGCCCTGACGCTGGTGCTCGGTGCCAAGCTGTTTGGCTTGTACTAAGCCATCCCCACCGCTCCAGCAACAAGAAAGGAAACCCCCATGTCCACCAATTACGGCTCCAAACGTACCGTCGTCGGCGCCCACTACGGCCTGCGCGACTGGCTCAGCCAGCGCGCGACGGCCGCGCTGATGGCCTTGTTCACCATCATCGTGCTGGCCCAGTTGCTTTTGTCCCAAGGCCCGATCGGCTACGACCTGTGGGCTGGCATCTTTGCCCACCAGTGGATGAAGGTATTGACTTTTGCCGTCATCGTCGGCCTGGCCTGGCACGCCTGGGTTGGCGTGCGCGACATTTTCATGGATTACATCAAGCCCGTTGGCGTGCGCTTGGTGTTGCAGGTTCTTGCCATCGTCTGGCTGGTCGGTTGTGCCGGCTGGGGCATGCAGATTCTGTGGCGTCTTTGATTTCCGCGACTGAAGGCTAACAATGAGCTATACCAACGCTACCATCTCCAAGCGCAAATTTGACGTTGTCATCATCGGTGCCGGCGGCTCCGGCATGCGCGCCGCACTCGAACTCTCCCGCGCGGGGCTCAACGTGGCTTCGCTCTCCAAAGTCTTCCCCACGCGCAGCCACACCGTGGCCGCCCAGGGTGGCGTGTCGGCCTCGCTCGGCAACATGAGCGAGGACAACTGGCACTACCATTTCTACGACACCGTCAAGGGCTCCGACTGGCTCGGCGACCAGGACGCGATCGAATTCATGTGCCGCGAAGCGCCCAACGTGGTGATCGAGCTAGAACACTTCGGCATGCCGTTCGACCGCAACCCCGACGGCACCATCTACCAGCGCCCCTTTGGCGGCCACACGGCCAACTACGGCGAAAAGCCCGTGCAGCGCGCCTGCGCCGCCGCCGATCGCACCGGCCATGCCATGCTGCACACGCTGTACCAGCAAAACGTCAAGGCCAAAACCAATTTCTTCGTCGAGTGGATGGCGCTCGACCTGATCCGCGACGCCGACGGCGACGTGGTGGGCGTGACCGCACTCGAAATGGAAACGGGCGACCTGTACGTCCTCGAGGCCAAGACCGTACTGCTGGCCACGGGGGGGGCCGGGCGTATTTTTGCGGCCTCGACCAATGCCTTCATCAACACCGGCGACGGTCTGGGCATGGCGGCGCGCGCCGGCATCCCGCTGCAAGACATGGAATTCTGGCAATTCCACCCCACCGGCGTTGCCGGTGCGGGCGTGCTCCTGACCGAAGGCTGCCGCGGTGAAGGCGCCATTTTGCTCAACAGCAATGGCGAGCGTTTCATGGAGCGCTACGCCCCCACGCTCAAAGACCTGGCCCCGCGCGACTTCGTCTCGCGCTGCATGGATCAGGAAATCAAGGAAGGCCGCGGCTGCGGCCCCAATAAGGACTACGTGCTGCTCAAACTGGACCACCTCGGGGCCGAGACCATCCACAAGCGCCTGCCCTCGGTGTACGAGATTGGCATCAACTTCGCCAACGTGGACATCACCAAAGAGCCCATTCCCGTGGTGCCCACCATCCACTATCAAATGGGCGGCATCCCCACCAATATCCACGGCCAGGTCGTCACGCAAGCCAATGGCGTACACAACGCCGTCGTGAACGGCCTGTATGCGGTGGGCGAATGTTCCTGCGTGAGTGTGCATGGCGCCAACCGTCTGGGCACCAATTCGCTGCTCGACCTGCTGGTCTTCGGCAAGTCTGCGGGCAGGCATATCGTCGAATTCGTTGCGCAGAACAAAGAACACAAGCCCCTGCCCAAAGATGCCGCGGAGCGCACGCTGGAGCGTCTGAACCAGCTCGAGAAATCCACCGATGGCATTTATGCGCAGGACTTGGCCAACGACATCCGCGCCGCCATGCAGCAGCATGCCGGGGTATTTCGCACGCAGGCAAGCATGGACGAAGGTGTGCAAAAAATCGCCGCCCTCCGTGCCAAGGTTGGCAGCGTCACGCTCAAGGACAAGTCCAAGGTCTTCAACACCGCGCGGATCGAAGCGCTCGAGGTCGACAACCTGATCGAGGTCGCGCAGGCCACCATGGTGTCCGCTGCCGCCCGCAAGGAATGCCGCGGNNGAATGGCTCAAGCACACGCTGTGGTACAGCGCAGGCAACCGGCTCGACTACAAGCCCGTGAACCTCAAGCCGCTCACGGTGGAAAGCATCCCCCCCAAAGTCCGGACGTTCTGAAGCGCCAGCCTCCCAAGAGAACAACCATGCAAAAACGCACCTTCAAAATCTACCGCTACGACCCGGACCAGGACGCCAAGCCGTACAT
>DCVY01000121.1:5128-5878 GCA_002327945.1 Acidovorax delafieldii
TGACCAACATGAACTCGCTACAGGGCACCATCGTGCTCAAGCCCCTGCCTGGCTTGCCAGTGATTCGCGACCTGATCGTGGACATGACGCAGTTCTTCAAGCAATACCACTCGATCAAGCCCTACCTGGTCAACGAATCCCCCGCACCTGAAAAGGAGCGTCTGCAATCGCCCGAAGAGCGCGAGGAGCTCAACGGCCTGTACGAGTGCATCCTGTGCGCGAGCTGCTCCACGAGCTGCCCGAGCTTCTGGTGGAACCCCGACAAATTCGTCGGCCCGGCGGGCTTGCTGCAGGCCTACCGCTTCATTGCCGACAGCCGCGACGAAGCCACGGGCGAGCGCCTGGACAACCTCGAAGACCCCTACCGTCTGTTCCGCTGCCACACCATCATGAACTGCGTGGACGTGTGCCCCAAGCACCTGAACCCCACACGCGCCATAGGCAAGATCAAGGAATTGATGGTGCGCCGCGCCATCTGATGCTGCGGACTTCCATGGGTGAATCGTTTTCCGCTGCTGATGCGTTGCTGAACGAACGCGAACTGAGCAAGCTGCACTGGCGTTGCCGGCGCGGCCTGCTCGAAAACGATTTGTTCATCTCCCGCTTCTTTGCCCGCTTCGAATCCGAATTGAGGCAATCCCACGCCAGAGGCCTGCTCGCTCTGATGGACCTGGCCGACAACGACCTGCTGGACTTGCTGCTACGCCGCCGCGAGCCCACTGAGGCACTCGATACACCCGAGGTTTGCAC
>DCVY01000204.1 GCA_002327945.1 Acidovorax delafieldii
TCACTGTGACCCACTCGCAGCGGGACTTGCACCCGCAAGTGTGCGCCCATGCTGGGCGCACCAAGAAAAAAGGCTTCCGAAGAAGCCTTTTAGATGGCGGTCAAGATGCCAGCGGGGTATTAGTCGCGCTCGCCACCCATGATGCCCAGCAGGGCCAACAGGCTCTGGAACACGTTGAAGATGTCCAGGTACAGGGCCAGGGTGGCGCTGATGTAGTTGGTTTCGCCACCGTCCAGGATCTGCTTGAGGTCATACAGCATGTAGGCGCTGAAAATGCCGATGGCAGCCACCGAAATCGCCATCATGCCGGCCGACGAGCCGACAAACACGTTGATGACCGCGCCCACCATCAGCACCAGTGCGCCTACCATGAGCCACTTGCCCATACCCGACAGGTCGCGCTTGATCACGCTGGCCAGGCTGGCCATCACGAAGAACACGCCTGCGGTGCCTGCAAAGGCGGTCATGATGAGGTCGGTGCCGTTCTTGAAGCCCAGCACCATGCCGATCATGCGCGAGAGCATCAGGCCCATGAAGAACGTGAACGCCAGCAGCACGGGCACGCCAGCGGCCGAGCGCTTGGTTTTTTCGATGGCGAACATGAAGCCGAACGCGCCCCCCAGAAACACAATCAGGCCCAAGCCACCGCTCAGCGAGCGGGTGATGCCCGTGGCCACGCCAACCCATGCACCCAGCACGGTGGGCAGCATGCTCAGGGCGAGCAGCCAGTAAGTGTTGCGCAGCACCTTGTGGCGCTCTTCCTGCGAGATGCCATAGCCCGCAGAGTGGCCCAGGGTAGTGACTTGGTCATTCATCTTGTGTCTCTCCTAGTTGGCCTGCACGACGCAGACTGATGAATTCTATGTGGCGATGTTCTGACGAAACACAATAACCGCACCCGGTCAGACACTTTAGGCCACGGTTCTTTCGCCCCACTGACCTTGCCCCTGCTTCGTGTGGTTCTTAAGGATGGCCTGCATCACCCTCGCGTGTCGGTGGTAGTGCGGATCGGGATGGGCCGCAAGGCGTCTTTTTGCAGCCAATAAGCCAATCAGCCAATCGCCGGGCTATTGGTAAGAAAAGCAACGCAGCAGACCGCCCGAGGCCGCGCTGCCACAGACCGCAGGGAGTCATGCAGGTCATCCCTTGAGGACGGGTAACTGAGGAAAATGGGATAAAAACCACATGGTTTCTCCGGCAGCACTGCTGCCTGCCAGCGCAATCGCCAGGTTTTGGCGCCGCTATGCAGGCAGACGAACCATCCCACACCATGGCGGTGGCAACGGCACCCGCCCGGGGCAAGGTCAACCAAGTAGCGTCGTCAGGCGTTTGATAAATGCCATAGGTTCGCGAAGTTTCAATGCCCCGCCGGGGCGCTTTTCAAGGGCTTTACGCAGCAGGCAGAGCGCCTGCCGCGGCGTCAGAGTTTGACTACCATGACATTCCATCTTGCCCGCATTGTTTCCGCCGTTGCGCTTGCCGCGCTGGTCGCGGGTTGCGCCGTGGTTCCTGGCGACCCTTACGACCCTTATTACATGCCCCAGCCTTCGGGCTATGGCGTGTATGAGCAACCCGCCTATATCTACGGCAGTCCACCGCGCGCCTACGGCTACCCGGTGGCCCCGCCACCCGGCCATTACGGGCGCCGGCACGACGACCGCAATGACTGGCGTGAACGCGAGCGGGCCCAGCGTGAGCGCGAGGCCCATCGCGAACGCGAAGTCCTGCGTGAACGGGAAGCCCGGCGCGAGCGCGATGCCCGCCAGGCCCACGAAGCACGCCGCGAGCAGGACGCCCACCGAGACCGCGAGCGCGACCAGGCGCGTGAACAAAGTCGCCGCGAACAAGCCCAGCGTGATCATGCGCGCGATCAAGGACAGCATAACCAGGCCCAGCGAGATCACGGCAACCGCGATCAGGCCCAGCGCCCGCGCCGCGATGACGAACGCCACCCGGCGGGCGACAACACGCGGCAAAATCGCCCGGATCACCCCCGCTGGAGAGGCGATGCCGCGCGCGGCCAGGGCAATTAACCTAGTGCAGCGTTTCACGCTATCTNNCAGAACCAAAAATCCCTCTTTTTATTTGTACCAGCGAGCGTGAAACAATGCACCAGGGGAGACTGTCGGCCTTGGAAATCGTCGGCTGCAAATCGGCCGCAGCGGTCCATTTTTTACCGTCTTTTTGCCCCATGGCCGGGATATGGGACTGCAAATCCGGTAGAAACTGTCCTCGCCGGGGCTGATTGTGGTGAAATCTTCGGTTTTTGCTATCGACGCTCCAAGTCCGACAGCCTCCTGGAAACGGAACCGCTTTGCATCCTATGCCAGCCCGCATGAAATCACGCGTTGACGGCTCCGATGGGGTTCACCTCATGGGTGAGGGTGCTATGCAACCGCCAGCACCGCGCTCAGCACGCCATGCAATGCTGCCCCTCGTTGCGAATAGCAGCCCGCCGCGTCGCACGGCACCGGCAGGCGCATTCAGCCGCCGTTTCCAGGAAGTAAGGACGCCCTCAAGGAAAACCACCATGCCCCTCATGCGCAATTGTCTGGCCGCCGGTGCGGCGCTTCTGTGTCTCGCCGCGCAGGCCCAGGTGCTGCGCTGCACCGATGCGCGCACCGGACAGGTCACCTACACCGACGGCACCTGCACGGGCGCCGCATCGGTGCGCGAGGTCGAACCCCGCAAGACACCGCAGGAAATCCGGCTGGAGCGCGAACAGGCTGCCGAAGCCCTGGCACGCAAGCATCAGCAACAGCAGGCAGAAGCCGCCGCCCGGCAAATCGACGCTGATCACGATGCGCGGCGCGAGCGCGAACTGGCAGAGCGCGCCACTCATCCAGCCGCCCGCCCGCAGGACTACGCGCGGTCAGCCGAGTGCGCCCGGTCGCGCCGCAACCTTGATGTTGTCATCAGCAGCATCAGCGGCACCTACGATCAAAACCTGCGGGTGGAAACCGCACAGCGCCAGGTGGACCTGGACTGCCTGGGTCCCGATGCGTATGCCGAGGTGGAAAAAGCCCGCGCTTTGAGGCAGGAGACGGCCCCCCCGGTAGTGGTGATTCCGCCGCGCCACCCGGTCTATACCACCAGGCCAGCCCCACCGCCGCCACCGCGCAAGTTCACGCAGTGCAACGTGTTTCGCTGCTACGACAGCCAGGGCAACAGCTACCCACGCTGAACGCCCGGACAGCGCCGAAAGCGCAGATCAGGCGCGCAAACCCTCCGCCACGGTGGGGTAGCGCAGCCGCAGGCCCAGTTCGTCCAGCAACCGGTGGTTGTCAAGCCTTCGCGATTCGTTCATGAAGCTCAGCAGCATCACCGGCAGCGCATCCTGCGCCGTGCTGCGCGGCACCCTGGGCGGGCGCGGCAGGCCATACAGGTCGGCGGCCAGATCGAAATAGTCGCCCATCTTCAGATCGCTGGCGTCGCTGGCGTTGTAAACCCGCTGGGGCTTGCCGCGCCACAGCGCCGCCAGGCAGGCGCGGGCCAGGTCATCCGCATGGATGTGGTTGGTGTAAACGTCGTCCGGCTCCATCAGCACGGGGGTGCCCTTGCGCAGCCGCGCCTCGGGCGTTCCGCCCTCGCGGTCGGGCGCGTAGATGCCCGGAATGCGCAGGATGCACGCCCGCACGCCCGCACGCCCCAGGTGGCGCACGGCGCGCTCGGCATTCACGCGGCGCTGGGCCCGGGGCGTGCCGGGTGCCACGGTGCGGGTTTCGGGCACCCGGGCACCCGCGCAGTCGCCATACACCCCGCTGGTCGATGCATACACCAGCGACACGGGCAGGCTGCGCAGCCGCAAGGCCCGCGCCAGCGCCACGGTGCGCGGGTCGCGCCACCAGGCGGTGCCGCCAGCGCCTTCGCCCGGCGGGGGTGCCAGGTGCAACACCCGCGTGGCCAGGCCCGACAGCCGGCGCAGCGTGGCAGCGTGGTCCAGATTGCCCACCAGCGGTGTCACCCCCTGCGCGCGCAGGCTGCCCACGCGTTCGGCCTGCGAGGTGAGTGCCAGCACACGCAGGCGCTGCGCCCCCGGCCCGACGAGCAGGCTGCGCGCCACGCGCTGGCCCACATCGCCATAGCCCACGATCAACAGGCGCTCGCGCCGAAACCGGGAGGGCAGTGCGCCCAGCCCGCTGGCCAGGGCCACGGCGCTCATTGCGCCCCCCACCATGGCGGGACAGGGCGCACGCAGTGGCTCTGGCGCCCAGCAGGCGCGCAGGGCAGCCACACGCGGCAGCAGGCCTGTGGGCAGCAAGGATGACCTGCATAACCCTCGCGCGCCGGTAGTTGTGCGGATCGGGATGGGCCGCAAGGCGTCTTTTTGCAGCCAATAGCCGGGCTATTGGCAAGAAAAGCAACGCAGCAGACCGCCCGAGTCCGCGCTGCCACAGACCGCGGGGAGTGATGCAGGTCATCCTTCAGTGAAGGATCAGGTTCTAAAGGCAAAATCGGGGCCATTCGGATGAAGACAGCTTGAAAAATTTAGTCCAAGGATACCCACAACATGACCAGCGCCGAGACTGCCAACGCAGCGTTCCAGATCACCGTGCAGCCCAGCGGCCGCGCATTCAGCGCCAATGCCGACGAAGCCATCCTGGCCGCGGCCATCCGCAGCGGCGTGGGCCTGCCTTATGGCTGCAAGGACGGCGCCTGCGGTTCGTGCAAGTGCAAGAAGCTCAGCGGGGCCGTGCACCACGGCGCGCACCAGTCCAAGGCCCTGACGACCGACGAAGAAGCTGCGGGCTTCGTGCTGACCTGCTGCGCCCATCCCCTGACCGACGTGGTGCTCGAATCGCGCCAGGTCACCGACGAAAGCGCTTACCCCATCCAGAAGATGCCGGTGCGCGTGGCCGCCTTCGAGAAAAAATCGCACGACGTGATGCAGGTGCGCCTGCAGCTGCCCGCAACCGGCACTTTCCGCTACCACGCGGGCCAGTACATTGAATTCATCTTGCGCGATGGTGCACGCCGCGCCTACTCCATGGCCAACGCCCCCCACACCCAGGCCGATGCGCCGGGGCTGGAGCTGCACATTCGCCACATGCCGGGCGGCCTGTTCACCGACCATGTGTTCGGCAGCCTCAAGGAAAAGGAAATCCTGCGCATCGAAGGTCCGTTTGGCAGCTTTTTCCTGCGTGAAGACTCGGACAAGCCCATCGTGCTGCTGGCCTCGGGCACGGGGTTTGCGCCCATCAAGGCGCTCATCGAGCACATGCAGTTCAAGGGCATCACGCGCCCCACCACGCTCTACTGGGGCGGCCGCCGGCCGGGCGACTTGTACTTGCACGACTGGATGCTGGCACGCGCCGCAGAAATGCCGCAGCTCACCTATGTGCCCGTGGTGTCCGATGCCCTGCCCGAAGACGGCTGGACGGGCCGCACCGGTTTTGTGCACCAGGCCGTGCTGCAAGATTTTGCCGACCTCTCGGGCCACCAGGTGTATGCCTGCGGCGCGCCCATCGTGGTGGATTCGGCACGCGCCGCCTACAGCGCCGAGCGCGGCCTGCCGCCCGACGAGTTCTTTGCCGACGCCTTCACCTCCGAGGCCGACAAACACGGCTGAAACCGTCAAGATTCTGGTGGATTCAGGCCGTTGGCATGGTGCCCGTCGCACCCGCCAGCGACCTTGCTTCAGGGAGAGCGCTCCATTTTTTTGCACAATGGCACCATGAAGCACCGAAACATGCTTCTCGCAAGTGTTTTTGCCGCAGTGGTTTTTCCCTCTTCCCTGGCCATGGGCCAGCCCTGCCTGTTCAAGCGGCGCCAGAGCGCGGGG
>DCVY01000162.1:0-1689 GCA_002327945.1 Acidovorax delafieldii
ATGCGGTTGTAGTTGGGGTGCGGCTCGGCGCCGAAGACCGTGATGTCGTAGAGGTCGGGGGCGATCTTGAGCAGCTCTTCGAGCGTGCGCACGCCGGCCATGCCGTTGCCGACGAGCACGAGTTTCATTTTGGCTTGCGGGGGGATTTGCATTTCCATGGCAGTCTCCTGGGGCGCGGGCTCAGGCCGCATGTTCGACATGCGCCTGGCGGGTGTAGAGGAAGTCCAGCACGGCTTTGCGGCAGTGTTGGTATTGCGGGTCTTCGGCCAGTGCGACGCGGCTGCGCGGGCGTGGCAGCGGCACGCTCAGCACCTCGCCAATGGTGGCCGCCGGGCCATTGGTCAGCATCACCACCTTGTCGGACAGCAGCACGGCCTCGTCCACGTCGTGCGTCACCATGACCACGGTGCTGTGCGTGCGCGCCACGATGTCCAGCAGCTCGTCCTGCAGCTTGGCGCGGGTCAGCGCATCGAGCGCGCCGAAGGGCTCGTCCATCAGCAGCACCTGCGGCTCCATCGACAAGGCGCGCGCAATGCCCACGCGCTGCTTCATGCCGCCCGAGATTTCGCCGGGGCGCTTGTGCGCCGCGTGCGTCAGCCCCACCAGGGCCAGGGCGGCATCGGTGCGCGCGCGCAGCTGGGCCTTGCTTTCGCGCGCGCCGAACACCCGCTCCACGGCCAGGTGCACGTTGTCGAAGCAAGTCAGCCAGGGCAGCAGCGAGTGGTTCTGGAACACCATGGCGCGCTCCGGCCCTGGGCCCTTGACTTCCTTGTTGGCGCACAGCAGCACGCCTTCGGTGGGGGTGGTCAGGCCCGCGATGAGGTTGAGCAAGGTGGACTTGCCGCAGCCCGAGTGGCCGATCAGGGCGACGAACTCGCCCTTGGCAATGCACAGGTCGATGTCGCGCAGCGCCGGGAACGGGCCTTTGGCCGTGTGGAAGGTCTGGGCCACGCCCTGGACCTGGATGAATTTGCGGTGCAGGGCATCGTTCATGTGCGCACCTCTTCGAAAGTCAGTGCCGTGGCCAGCTTGACGAGGGCGTATTCGAGCAGCAGGCCGACGATGCCGATCACGAAAATGGCGATGATGATGTTCTTGACGTTGAGGTTGTTCCACTCGTCCCAGACCCAAAAACCTATGCCCACGCCGCCGGTCAGCATCTCCGCCGCCACGATCACCAGCCAGGCGGTGCCCACGGCCAGGCGCACGCCGGTCAGCAGGTAGGGCAGCACGGCGGGCAGAAGGATCTTGGTCGCGATCTTCCACTCCGACAGCTGGAGCACGCGCGCCACGTTCATGTAGTCCTGCGGCACGCGCTGCACGCCGATGGCGGTGTTGACGAGCATGGGCCAGATCGAGCAGATGAAGATCGTCCAGATGGCCGCGGGGTGGGCGCCCTTGAATACCAGCAGCCCTATGGGCAGCCAGGCCAGCGGCGACACCGGGCGCAGCAGGCTGACCAAGGGGTTGCACATGCGCTGCAAAAAGGGAAAACGCCCGATCACGAAGCCCGCCGGAATGCCCACCAGCGCCGCCAGCCCGAAACCCAGAGCCACGCGCTGCAGTGACGCCAGCACGTTCCAGCCCACGCCCTGGTCGTTGGGGCCGTTGCGGTAAAACGGGTCGCTGAACACCTGCCGCGCCTGCGCCCAGGTCTCCTGCGGCGTGGGGATGCTGTGCCCGGTGGCG
>DCVY01000162.1:1730-2944 GCA_002327945.1 Acidovorax delafieldii
TGGCTGGGCGGGCTGGGGTGCAAGCCCGGCGGTTGGAGGGGCTTGCGGCGGGGAATGAAAGACGGCGCTGACCATGGCAGGCTCCTGGGGGAAAAGAAGGATGGGTGATGGGATGTGGGGCGGGTGCAGCCGCTCAGAACCTGTTCTCAAGCCTTGAGCTGGAAGCCGTCGGCGTACCTGGCAGGGTCTTTGCCGTCCCAGACCACGCCGTCGATCAGCTTGTGGCTGCGCATGGCGCTCTTGGGCAGCGGCACCTTGGCGGCGGTGGCGGCCTGCTGATAAACGTCGATACGGTTGACCTTTTTGGCCACGGCCAGATAGTCCGGGTGGGCCGTGAGCAGGCCCCAGCGCTTGTGCTGGGTGAGGAACCACATGCCGTCGCTGAGGTAGGGAAAGTTCACCGCGCCGCCGTCGTAGAACTTCATGTGCAGCGGGTCGTCCCAGGTCTTGCCCAGGCCGTTCTGGTAACGCCCGAGGATGCGCTGGTTGATCGCATCGACGCTGGTGTTCACGTAGGCCTTGGCGGCGATGGTCTCGGCCATCTTGTTCTTGTTGGCCAGGCTTTCGTCGATCCAGCGGCTGGCCTCCAGGATGGCGGCGGTGACGGCGCGCGCCGTGTTCGGGTTCTTCTGCACGAACTCGGCCGTGGTGCCCAGCACCTTTTCGGGGTGGCTGGGCCAGATGGCCTGCGATGTGGTGGCGGTGATGCCTATGCCGTCCATGATGGCGCGGTGGTTCCAGGGCTCGCCCACGCAAAAGCCGTCCATGTTGCCCACGCGCATGTTGGCCACCATCTGCGGCGGCGGCACGGTGATCACCTTGGCGTCCTTCAGCGGGTGGATGCCGTTGGCCGCGAGCCAGTAGTAAAGCCACATGGCGTGCGTGCCCGTGGGGAAGGTATGGGCAAAGGTGTATTCACGTTTTTCGCCGCGCATCAGCCTGGCCAGACTGGGGCCGTCGGTGGCGCCTTGCTCGGCCAATTTTTTGCTCAGCGTGATGGCCTGGCCGTTCTGGTTGAGCGTCATGAGCACGGCCATGTCTTTTTTGGGGCCGCCTATGCCCAGTTGCACGCCATAGACCAGGCCGTACAGCACATGGGCGAAGTCCAGTTCGCCGCTCACGAGCTTGTCGCGCACGCTGGCCCAGCTGGCTTCCTTGCTGGGGATGATCTTCACGCCGTACTTCTGGTCCAAACCCAGCACGCTGGCCATGAC
>DCVY01000162.1:3007-4221 GCA_002327945.1 Acidovorax delafieldii
TGGGTGTTGAAAAGGCAAAAACAAAAAGGCGTCCTCATGCCGTTCACGCCTGCCAGCGGCAGCGCGCAAACGCATGGGGACGCCTTTGTCCGGTAAGGGGCTGCCACCACCCGCCGTTGGGTGGGGCCGCCTGCAAGACCTGCGTTGGTCTTGGCTATTCAAAGCAAGCGGCATGCCAGTCTTATCTGGCGCTCGGTGTGCTCTTGAAAGAGTAGCTTTTAATGACCGCCGAATGGGCGCTTTGGGCGATTTAGACCTGCAGGACGTGGGGCGGGCGCAGGGCACCGCGGAGGGGCACGGGTTTTGTGCACTGCACCATCGTGGGGTATGCCCTGGCTATCCGAGCAAGTCCGCTGCGTCGAGCACGCGCTGCGCCAGCTCGCCGAGTTTGAGTCCCTTGTCCATGGCCAGCTTGCGCAGCTTGTCGTAGGCCTGCTGCTCGCTCAGGCCCTGGCGCTGCATGAGCAGGCCCTTGGCGCGGTCTATGGTTTTGCGCTCCGAAAGCGCGTTGCGCGCCTGTGCCAGCTCCGCGCGCAGCGCCTCGTCATGGGCAAAGCGCGCCAAGGCCACTTCCAGAATCGGGCGGATGCGCTGCGGCGCCAGCCCGGCCACGATGTAGGCCGTCACGCCCGCAGCCACGGCAGCGGGCACGTGCGAGGTGTCTTCGTCGTTGGTGAACATCACGATGGGGCGGCGCGCGGCGCGTGTGGCCAACACCACGTGCTCGAGGGCGTCGCGCGCCTCGCTTTCGGCATCGACGATGATCAAATCGGGCTGCAGCTGGGCCAGGCGCTCGCTCAGGAACACGTCGGCGGGCAGCGTGGCGACGAGGTTGTAGCCGTTTTCCAGCAGCCCTATGCGCAGCGCGCGCGAACGCTCGGCCTGCAGCAGGGCGTGCTCGTCGTCAGGGTCGCTCACGGCCAGATCGGGGGCCACGACCACGATGCGCAGGGTTTCGGTCATGGCCGCAGAAAAAGCAAGAAGCACGCCGGGAATGCACATGCGAATGCACGTCCCCAGGCCGCGCCCTACACTCACGCCCCTATGAGTGCCCCCCTGAGCCCGCCTTCCGCCCTGCCTGCCGACGCCCTGGTGCTCGGCATCGAGACTTCCTGCGACGAAACCGGCGTGGCGCTGGTGCGCTGCAAGCCTGGCGGCGGCGTGCCGGCCTTGCTCGCGCACGCGCTGCACAGCCAGATCGCCATGCACCAGGC
>DCVY01000083.1:0-7698 GCA_002327945.1 Acidovorax delafieldii
GTGGCCGACGGCATCCACAAACGCTTTGAAGAGTTTTTGGCTGCCGAGTGTGCCGACACCGGCAAGCCGCGCAGTCTGGCCAGCCACATCGACATTCCGCGCGGCGCGGCCAACTTCAAGATCTTTGCCGATGTGGTGAAGAACGTGCCCACCGAGTTCTTCGAGATGGCGACACCCGATGGCCGTGGCGCCATCAACTACGGTTACCGCTCGCCCGTGGGCGTGGTCGGTGTCATCTGCCCCTGGAATTTGCCGCTACTCTTGATGACCTGGAAAGTTGGCCCGGCGCTGGCCTGCGGCAACACCGTGGTGGTCAAGCCCTCGGAAGAGACACCGCAAACCGCGGCCCTGCTGGGCGAGGTCATGAACGAAGCGGGCATTCCACCCGGCGTTTACAACGTGGTGCACGGCTTCGGCCCCGATTCGGCCGGCGAATTCGTCACCAGCCACCCAGGCGTGGATGCCATCACCTTCACCGGCGAAACCCGCACGGGCGAAGTCATCATGAAGGCCGCTGCCCGCGGCGCGCGCCCGGTCAGTCTGGAAATGGGGGGCAAAAATGCCGCCATCGTGTTCGCCGATGCCGACTTTGATGCGGCCATCGAGGGCACGCTGCGCTCGGCCTTTGTTAACTGCGGGCAGGTGTGCCTGGGCACCGAGCGTGTGTATGTGGAGCGGCCGATTTTTGACCGGTTTGTTGCCGCACTGAAGCGGGGCGCAGAGGGCATGAAGATCGGTCTGCCCGACGATGCGGCCACCGGCATGGGCCCGCTCATCAGCAAGGAACACCAAGCCAAGGTGCTGTCTTACTACCAGCTGGCGGTGCAAGAGGGTGCCACCGTGGTTACGGGTGGCGGCGTGCCAGATATGGGCGCCGAGTTTGCCGACGGCGCCTGGGTGCAGCCCACCATCTGGACGGGCCTGCCCGAGACCGCCCGCGTCATCAAGGAAGAAATCTTCGGCCCCTGCTGCCACATTGCACCCTTCGACACCGAAGAAGAAGTGCTGGCCAAGGCCAATGACAACGTCTATGGCCTGGCAAGCGCCATCTGGACCCGCGATGTCTCGCGCGCCCACCGCGTGGCGCAGAAGATGAAGGTCGGCCTGTCGTGGGTCAACAGCTGGTTCCTGCGCGATTTGCGCACACCGTTTGGTGGTTCCAAGCAATCGGGCATTGGCCGCGAGGGCGGCGTGCATTCGCTCGAGTTCTATACCGAGCTCAAGAACGTCTGCATCAAACTCTAAGGAAGCAGGCCATGGGCAATCCAGAAATCGCTGGTTCTGTCATCGCAGCCGGCATCCGCACCAATGTGCACGATATCGGCAGTGGCCACCCCCGTGCGATGGAGCCATGGCTCCGGCCTCGGCGTCTCGGCATGGGCCAACTGGCGCCTGGTGATGCCCGAGCTGGCACAGCAAGCGCGCGCCATTGCCCCCGACATGGAGGACTTTGTCTTTACCAATCGCCCGGCGGGCCAGCAACACCGCATGGATGCCTGGGTGGAGCAGGCCGTGGGCGTGCTCGATGCGCTGGGCATCGAAAAACCGGTCTGGTGGGCAACTCCTTTGGCGGCGCGCTGGCGCTGGCCCTGACCCTGGTCGAAATGGGCCGCCGCGGCATGGTCGGTGGCCAGAAAGACATGATCGAAGACACCGCGCGCGCAGGCCAAGGCGCGGCGCTGAAATGAAACACCCCCTGAGCCGTTTCGCGTCTCGGTGCTGCCGCCGCAGGGGGACGACACCCGTGGTCACTGACAAAGCCAGTTCCACGGCGTCCGTTGGCATGGCCTGCTCCGCGTCCATCGGACGAATGAAGGCGTGCCAGTTCATGGACTGCAGGTGGCGCGCGGCGCAAGTGAAAACCCAAGGAACAACATGGCATTGAATGCACACACCCTCGACCAGCTCGCCGAACTGCTGGAAAACTGCCAGCGCAAGGCGCAAGACACGCTCAAGATCACCGCGTCGCACCCCGACATGGACTGGGACGACGCCTACGCCATTCAAGACCGCATCCTGGCGCGCAAGCTCGCGCGCGGCGCCCGCGTGGTCGGCTACAAGGCGGGCCTGACCTCGCACGCCAAGATGAAGCAGATGGGCGTGACCGACCCGGTTTTCGGCTTTCTGGTGGACGAGTTCGTCGTGCCCGAGGGCGCAGAAATCCAGGTCAGCGACCTGATCCACCCCAAGGTCGAGCCCGAGATCTGCTTCATCACCCGCACCGAGCTCAAGGGCCCTGGCTGTCACATCGGCGCCGTGCTGGCCGCCAGCGACGTGGTGCTGCCCGGCATCGAGGTGATAGACAGCCGTTACCGCGACTTCAAGTTCGACCTCAAGAGCGTAGTGGCCGACAACACCTCGGCCGCGCGCTTCGTGGTGGGCGGGCGCATTGCCTCGGCCCGCGATATGGATCTGCGCACCCTGGGCGTGGTGCTCGAGAAGAACGGCCAGCCCGTGGCCATGGGTGCCGGCGCTGCGGTGCTGGGCCACCCGGCGGCGGCCGTGGCCATGCTGGTCAACCACCTCGGGCGGGGCGGTCAGTCGCTGCCGGCGGGCTCACTGGTGCTGTCGGGGGGTATCACCGAGGCCGTGGCGGTGCAGGCGGGTGACAACGTGACGCTGCGCATCCAGAACCTGGGCAGCGTGTCGGTTCGATTCGTATAAACCTGGTGCAGTGTTTCACGCTATCTGGCTAACCCATGTGCCTTGCAAGGGCACCAAGCAGATTGCCCACGATTTGCTGGCCGGCACGATTCCCATGCGTTTCGAAAGCCCGCTGACCACCACCTTGCCCAAGGTGAAGTCGGGCAAGCGCCAGGTGATAGGCCGTGACCTCGGCGCAGCGTTCGCGCGCCTTGCCCTCTGTGGCCGCGGTGGCTGGGCAGGGCCTTGCCGTGGTGACCTGGTTGGGCCTGATTGCGCCGTCGTCCACGCCGCGCGACATCGTCAACCAGCGGGCCGATGCCTGGAAGACCGGCGCGGCAACGCAGTCCGCCCTGACGGCTTTCGAGAGCATCGGCGCCGACATCCAGGTCAACAGGCCGCAGCAGTTCGCCGCGTTCATTCGCGCCGAAAACATGCGCTGGGGCAGCCTGATCCAGAAACGGGGCATTCAGCTCGATGGACAATTCCCCAAGACCCAAGGAAACCACCATGCCATTTGCACAGATTTACATGATCGAAGGCCGCACCGAAGACCAGAAGAAAGCCGTGATTGAAAAGGTTACGCAGGCGCTGCACGAGGCCGTGGGTGCGCCCAGGGAGAACGTGCGCGTGTGGATCCACGACGTGCCCAAGGAAAACTGGGGCATTGCCGGCGTCAGTGCCAAAGAGTTGGGGCGCTGAACCGGTCTGGATATGCGCGTGGCGCTCTTGCCCCAATAGCTGGCAGCGCTTATTGGATAAGCGCTGCCAGTGCCTTGGGCTTTCAGCCGGTCAAAGATTGGTTGCGCCAATCACCTCGGGCATGTCGGTCAGGCCCTGCAGCACTTTCTCGATGCCATCCTGGCGCAGGGTGAGCATGCCGGCCGCCAGGGCAGAGTGGCGAATGTCGGCCGCCGGTGCACGGTGGCGGATGTGCTGGCGGATGGGCTCGTCGCTGAGCATCAGTTCATGGATGCCCAGGCGCCCGTGGTAGCCGTGGTTCTCGCACGCCTTGCAGCCTACCGCGCGCCACAGGCGCAGATTTCCCGTGGCGTCGCCATGTTGCTTGCGCCACTGCGCCACCTGCGCAGAGCGCGCTTCTTGTGTATTGCCGGTGCCGCTGGCAAGGTATTGTGAGGCCAGGTCCGTCAGCGTTTCCTCGTCGGCCACCCAGGGTTCGCGGCAGGCCGTGCACAGGCGACGCACCAGGCGCTGGGCGAGGATGGCCAGCAGCGAGTCCGAGAAGTTGAAGGGATCGAGACCGATTTCCAGCAAGCGCGCAATGCTCTCGGGTGCCGAGTTGGTGTGCAGCGTGGACAGCACCAGGTGCCCCGTGAGCGAGGCTTCGATGGCGATGCGCGCGGTTTCCTCGTCGCGCATTTCGCCGATCATGATGACGTCCGGGTCGGCGCGCAAAAAGGTGCGCATGGCGGCCGCAAAGGTCCAGCCGATGCGCGGGTTCACCTGCACCTGGCGCAGCCCGCTCTGGGTGATCTCGATCGGGTCTTCCGCCGTCCAGATCTTGCGCCCGGCGGTGTTGATGTCGCGCACCACCGAATGCAGTGTGGTGGTCTTGCCGCAGCCCGTGGGGCCGCACACCAGCACCAGGCCGTAGCTTTTCTTCATCACGCTGCGCATGGCCACCAGGTTGGCGGGGCTCAGGCCGATGGCTTCCAGTGGCAGGGGTTTGGCGCCGGCCAGCAGGCGCAGCACCACGTCCTCCAGGCCGCGCGAGGTGGGCACGGTGACCACGCGCAACTCGACCGGCGGGCCGCCAAAGCGCGAAAAGTCGATCTTGCCGTCCTGTGGCTTGCGATGCTCCGAGATGTCCATGTTGGCCATGATCTTGATACGCGCCACCATGGCAAACCGAAAACGCGCCGGCAGCTCCAGGTAGGGCGTCAGATCGCCGTCGATCCGCAGGCGCACGCGCACGTTCTGGGGGGCTGGCTCGGTTTCGATGTGGATGTCGGAGGCGCGGTGGTTGATGGCCTCGTCAATCACCGAATTGATCAGGCGCACCAGTGTGTTGTCTGACTCGCTGATCACATCGGTCTGCTCGGCCTCACTGTCGGGTGCCGTCGTGGTGAGGTTGACGGCCAGTTCTTGCGACGTGGCGCGCGAGGTGGTGGCAGGGCCTTGGCGCCCCCCGGCCGCGGCGCAGGATTTCGCCTGGGGCTGCAGATGCGTGCTGTAGGCCTTGTCGATGGCCGGCATCAGGGTGCCGGGCGCTGCCTGCAGCGGAATCAGCCGCCGCTGGGTCAAAAAGCGCAGTTCGTCGAGCAGCACACGGTCATAGGGGTCTGCCATGAGCAGCACCAGCGCGTCTTCACGGGCCAGCAGCGGCAGCACGGATTCGCGCTCGGCCACCGCACGGGGCACCAGCGCCAGGGAGACGGCATCGGGTGTCAGACGGCCGGGGTTCACCATGTACTCGCCCAGCCAGCTGTCAATCACATGCCTCAACTGCTCTTGCGTCACCTCGCCGCGGTCCACCAGGATCTGGCCCATCTGCCGCCGGATGCCTATTTTCTGCTCGGCTTTTTGGGTCTGCAAGCCTTCCAGCAGCGTGCGTTCGCTGATGATGCCGGCCTGCAAAAGGGCTTCACCCAGATGGCGCGCCTTTCCCACCACCGGGTGGGGGGTGGTGACCAGTTTCCACAGAGCGTCCGTGTCCGGGGGGGTAAAGCTCTGGGGCGGTGCGGTGGCAAGCGTCTCTGACGTTTCTGGAGTGGAGGCGATCTGCATGGAAGGGCGGTGAAGGCGGTGGTCAGAGCGTGAAGGCGTAATCTACCGTGATGGGTGCGTGGTCCGAGAACTTCTCGTCCTTGTAGATGTGCTCGGTGCGAGCAAGGGCCGCCAGCGCGGGTGTGGCCAGGTGGTAGTCCAGGCGCCACCCTACGTTGTTGGCATAGGCCTGGCCGCGGTTGCTCCACCAGGTGTAGGCGGTGTCGGTTGCGGCAGGTTGTAACTGACGGTAAACGTCCACCAGCCCGCCGCCGGGGTCAGTTGTGTGTAACAACTTTGTCATCCAGGCGCGTTCCTCGGGCAGGAAGCCGCTGTTTTTCTGGTTGCTGCGCCAGTTCTTCAGGTCGATTTGCTGGTGGGCGATGTTGATGTCGCCGCACAGGATGAACTCCCGCTCCCCCTTGGTGGCCATGAGGTGCGGGTGGAAGGCATCAAGGAAGCGGTACTTGGCCAACTGGCGCTCCTCGCCCGACGAGCCGCTGGGGAAATAGGCGCTGATGATGGACAGCTTGCGCGCGGGTGTGTCGAAACGCAGTTCGATATACCGGCCCTCGGCATCGAACTCGGGCGAACCGTAGCCGGCGATGATGTCGCTGGGCTCATGGCGGGTGTAGATGCCCACGCCCGAATAGCCCTTTTTCTGGGCAAAGTGAAAATGCCCCTGCATGCCGGCAAGCTGTTCGAACCGCGTGGCGACGTCGGCTGCCTGGGCCTTCACTTCCTGCACGCAAATACAATCCGGCCGCGTGGCTTCGATCCAGCGCTCCACGCCCTTGCTGGTGGCCGATCGGATGCCGTTGAGATTGAGGCTGGTTAACTTGAACAAGGAATTCCCATGGTGAATGTTGGCGCGCGCACCCCCGAGCAGGGCCGTCTGGCGCAGGATTTTGTCCGTTTTGCTGTCGATGCGGGTGTGCTGCGTTTCGGGGAGTTCAAGACCAAGGCGGGACGCCTGAGTCCCTACTTTTTCAACGCAGGCCTTTTCGACGATGGCGACAAGCTGGGTCGTCTTGCGGAATTTTATGCAAAAGCCCTGCTGGCCAGCGGAATCGAATTCGACATGGTGTTTGGCCCGGCCTACAAGGGCATTCCCCTGGCTGCCACGGTGGCCGTAGAACTGGCGCGGCAGGGACGCAATGTGCCTTTCGCCTACAACCGCAAGGAGGTCAAGGACCATGGCGAGGGCGGCACACTGGTGGGCGCGCCGCTCCAGGGGCGGGTGCTCATCGTTGACGACGTGATGTCGGCGGGCACCGCCGCACGCGAGTCCATCGCCCTCATCCGCGCGGCCGGCGCCACCCCGCATGCCGTGGCCATTGCGCTGGACCGCCAGGAAAAAGCCACCGAAAATGGCCAGGACGTCGAGCACAGCGCCGTGCAGTATGTGCGCGAGCAACTGGGCATGCAGGTGTGCGCCATCGCAACGCTGGCAGACTTATTGCTGTATCTCTCGCAAACGGGTGGGGCGCAGATGAGCGCACACCACGAACGGGTGCTGGCCTATCGCCAGCGGTACGGAGTCAACGAAGGGCCATCCAGTTGAGCAAATGGACGCAGATCATGGGCGTGGGGGTGCTGGCCAGCCTGCTGGGGCCAGGCGCGTGGGCGCAGCAGTCGGGTGCCGGCAGCATCTACACCTGTGTCGATCGCCAGGGGCGCCGGCTGACGGCAGACCGACCCATTGCCGAATGCCTGGACCGCGAACAACGCGAACTAAGCCCCACGGGCACCATGCGCCGTCAGATCGGCCCTTCGCTCACCGAACAGGAGCGTGCGGCCCTGGAAGTGCAGCGCCGCAAGGACGCCGAAGAGCGCGCTCGCCAGCAGGAAGAGCGCCGCCGCGAGCGGGTTCTTACCGCCCGCTATCCCGACAAGGCGGCCCACGACGTGGAGCGCGCCGCAGCCATTCAGCTGCTGGACGATGTCACCGCCATCGCCGAAAAACGCAAGGTGGAGCTGCAGCAGCAGCGCAAGGCACTGGACACGGAAATGGAGTTCTACCAGAAGGACCCCGCCAAGGCGCCGATGGCGCTGCGCCGCAAGATCGCCGAAAACGATGAGGACATGGAGGAGCAGCAGCGCTTCGTGGCCAATCAGGACCTGGAAAAACGCCGCATCCACCAGCGTTTTGACGCCGAACTGGCACAACTGCGCAGGCTGTGGGCCACACAGCTGGCGCCTGCAACGGCGGCCCCCCCAGACCGGTTGCTGCCTGCCTCGGCGCGCTGATGGCCGCAACGGCGGGCGCGAACGCGCCGCGCCTTCAGTTCAACCCTCAGAAGCGAGCCGCGCGCGCAGCAGGTCGTT
>DCVY01000083.1:7725-8263 GCA_002327945.1 Acidovorax delafieldii
CGTCGATGATCTTCTCCAGCGCGCCGGTATCTTGCATCTGCTTGAGACCCCTGGATTCGATGATGGCATCCACATCTGCCGATTCACCGGCCCACAGGGCGTCGAACACCTGCCTGGCGGCGTTGTTGGAAATCGTGCCGTCGGCAATGCGCGCGATCATTGCAGCCAGCTGGGCTGCACTGACCGGCGCCTGCTCGATACCGATCTCGCCTGCGTTCAGGCGGCGCGACACCTCACCCATGATCCAGTTGCTGGCCAGCTTTGGCGCACCGCAGGCATCGGCTGCGGCCTCGAAGTAGGCAGCCATGGCCTTGCTTTGCGTGAGCGTGGTGGCGTCGTATTCGGGCAGGCCGTAGTCCGCCATAAAACGCGCCGCCATGCTGCGGGGCAATTCGGCCATCAGTGCACGCTGCTCTTGCACCCATTGCTCTGAAATGTGCAGCGGCGGCAGGTCCGGATCGGGGAAGTAGCGGTAATCCGCCGCATCTTCCTTGGTGCGCATGGCGCGGGTTTCGCCCGTGTCGGGGTCGAACAGCAC
>DCVY01000083.1:8325-10392 GCA_002327945.1 Acidovorax delafieldii
TCGCAGATGCCGATCCAGGTGACGATCTTGTGCAGCTCCTTGGCGTAGGCCACGGCCTCGTCGGATGAGCGCATGTCGGGCTCGGTCACTATCTCCAATAGCGGCGTGCCCGCGCGGTTCAGGTCGATGCCGCTCATGCCGTGGAATTCCTCGTGCAGCGACTTGCCCGCGTCTTCTTCGAGGTGCGCGCGCACCAGCCGCACGGTTTTCTTCTCATCGCCCAACAAGAACTCGACTTCACCGCCCTGCACGACCGGAATCTCGAACTGGCTGATCTGGTAGCCCTTGGGCAGGTCGGGGTAGAAGTAGTTTTTGCGCGCAAAAATGCTCACGGGCGCAATCTGCGAGCCCAGGGCTAGTCCTAGTTTGATAGCACAGGCCACCGCTTCGCGGTTCATCACGGGCAGCGTGCCGGGCAGGGCCAGGTCCACGGCGCAGGCCTGCGTGTTGGGCTCGGCACCAAAGGCGGTGGGCGCGCGGCTGAATATCTTGCTTTGCGTGGCAAGCTGGGTGTGGGTTTCAAAGCCGATGACGACTTCGTAGCCGTGGACAAGCTTGGAGGATGAAAGTGTGCTGATAGTCATGGGTGTCAAACAATCGTCATCATGGTTGCCAATTACTTTTGCTGGCCGAGTTGAGTTCGACCAGCTTGTCCCAGTCAAGCGCACCATCCTCTAGGCAGAAATGCTCCGTGAAGTTTTGTGTGAATCGCGTCAATACCCGACCATAGGCTTCGTTGAACTCATCGCAGCGCATACGAGCCTGAAAACCGAGAGGCTCGATGACTTCTTTGTACATGTTGTGCTCTCCAGAAATCAGGAACCAGAAGTCTTGTCCGCATAGCTTCAAATAGCCCTTTTCCTTGTGTGGCGTACCGTCTTGCCCATAACAGCAGCCGTTGACGCAAACGATGCTGGCGCGATGCCCCGCGATCCGTTTTATACGGTCGAAGTCTGTAACCATTTTGCTGATCTGGCGAGAATTACCCCAATGAGGGCCGCTTTTGATCGACACAGCATAGCGTGTGCTATCGTGAGAAAATTCGAGATCAATACCCTCTGATGTTGATTTCGTGCCTCCGAATTTCTCGGCACAGACAAAAATGGCCAGGGATTCAAGAAACTCGCCAAACAAGGTTTCCTCGTTCGAGGAAAGATGAGCGTCTAACACTTGTCGCACAAGATCTGGTGCGCCAGTAACGGCCTTTGCGCGAAAGAGGTACGGATTCTTGCGCTTTAGTACTTTTTCTAAGCGCAAATTTTCCAAACTGGCAAGACGTTTGTCGTGAAAGCCGGGCTTGATATTGTCAGCGACGAACTGTTTTGTTTTTCTTAGCAGCGACATAGGCATTCTTCGGTTCCAACAAGCGGTTTTGTGGGGGGCTGGCAATTTCTAGGCACATGCTCGCAAATTCTTGCGAAATGTCTATGCCAATCGATTTGCGACCAAGTTCAATAGCTGCTTGCAGCGAGGTGCCAGAGCCCGCAAAGGGATCGAGAACCACATCACCTTCGTCGGTGAAGAGCTTGATGAACCATCGCGGCAACGCAGACGGATATGCCGCGCTGTGCTGCTTATTGCCGCATTCTGTTGCGAGATGCAAGACGTTGGTCGGGTAGGCCAAATCGCGTCCTTGCCAGTTCGCTATATTCTTCGCAAAAGCATTTCCGACTTGCGATTCGTAGCGGACGGTATCATTTTTCCCCAGTGATTTCAGCCGGGTTTGTGCCCAATCGCCCATGGGTACTTTGACAGCATCTTGGTTCATTTTGAAATGGCGCTGCTTGGTGAAGTGAAGGCAGCGCTCCCAGGCATCACGAAAGCGATTTGGCCATTTGCCGGGGAAGCAGTTCTTCTTATGCCAGATGTATTCCTCGGTCCAAAACCAGCCTTGTTTGCGAAGGGCAAGGATGAGTTCCAGCACGTAAGTGTGGCGCTCACCGTCTACAGCCTTTTCCTTGATGTTAAGGATGAATGAGCCGCTGGGCTTTAGAACGCGTAGAAACTGCTCGGCGCGGGGTAAGAACCATTCGACGTAATTGTCAGGCTTGATACCACCATAGGTTG
>DCVY01000050.1:0-786 GCA_002327945.1 Acidovorax delafieldii
GGCCAGGCGGCGACTGGCAGTGAACATGCCCGCGCAACGCGCGCGCCCTATACACTGCAGGAGACAACCATGCCCACCTTCATGTCAGCCTATCCGCCCGCGTTCGACGAGCCCACGCCACTGGGCGAAACAGACAGCACCTCTTTGCGCCTGGGCATGCACCGCACGGGCGCGCGGCAATCACCCCTTTGGGGCGGTGAACGCCAGGGCCGACGGCATGCTGCTGGCCGATGCGTATTGCACAACCACCGAGTTCGGCGACCCGACAGGCCACGCTGAAATGAACGCGTTGCGGCAGCTGGGCCGCCAGCTCACCCGCGAAACCCGGGCCAACGCCACACTCTGTGCATCGGCCGAGCCCTGTGCGATGTGCGCCGCCGCCATCTTCTGGAGCGGCATCGGCCGGGTGGTGTTCGGCATCGACACCCAGCGGCTGCGCGGCATCCAAAGCACCCGCCATGCCCCGCGTGGCCTGCACCCGCCATGCCCCGCGTGGCCTGCACCTCTCGTGCCGCGATGTGCTGGCCACCGCATCGCACCCTGTCAAATGCCTGGGCCCCGCGTTGCTGGAGGAATCCAGCGCGCCGCACACCGGTTTCTGGTCGGCCTGAAGCGCGCACAGCCCACCTCCCCAGGTGCGCTCATCAAGTTGCTGACGACCACCGTTCATAATTAGCTATTCATTTAGTAGCAAACCGATTCATCCAATATGCCCTGGCACGCCCGCCTGCAGCTGAAGTACACCGTGGAGAATGTCCGCACGGTGGCGCGTTTTGAACACAACGG
>DCVY01000050.1:820-3709 GCA_002327945.1 Acidovorax delafieldii
CACGGGCTGGTCACCACGCCGGGTGCCACGCGCTTTTACCGCTCCGCCGCAGAGCGCGCACTACAGCGCACGCACCTCCTACTCGAAGAAGATTCCCGCCTGGAATGGTTGCCGCTGGAGGCGCTTTGCTACAACGCCTGCAATGCCGAGAACCACCTCACGCTGAACATCGCCCCCGGTGCCGAATGCATCGGCTGGGACGTGACCGCGCTGGGTCTGCCGCATGCCGGGCAGCCCTTTGCAACGGGCCGTTTCGTGCAGCACATCGAGGTGCACGGCCAGTGGCTGGAGCGCGGCGTGATCGACGCAGCCGACCACCGCCTGCTGCAGAGCCCACTGGGACTGGCCGGACAGCGCTGTGTAGCCAGTCTGTTCTTTGTGGCGGGCACTCCGCTGGACAAGGCCCGGCGTGACACCGCGCTGGAGGCTGCCCGTATCGTGATGGACACCCATGCGCTCAAGACCACCGCAGGCGCCACCAGCCCCAACGGACAGGTGGTGGTGCTGCGCGTGCTGGCCCCGCAGGTGGAGCCGGCGATGCAACTGCTCAAGCAGGTGCGGGCCGCATGGCGTGCAGCCCTGTGGCAGCTCGACGCCGCTCCGCCCCGCATCTGGTCCGTGTAGGCAGCAGGCGCTGATGCAGGCCTGAAATGGGGCCCACGATCAGATCGCCACGAGATTGCGAATGCCCTTGGCCTCCATCTCGGTGCCTGGGCCGCGCGCTATGACCTCGCCGCGTTCCATCACCAGGTAGTCGTCGGCCAGTTCCTGCGCAAAGTCGTAGTATTGCTCGCACAGCAGGATCGCCATCTCCCCCTTGTCGGCCAGCATGCGGATGACTCGGCCGATGTCTTTGATGATGCTGGGCTGGATGCCCTCGGTGGGCTCATCAAGGATCAGCAAACGCGGACCGGGTGCCAGCGCGCGGGCGATGGCAAGCTGCTGCTGCTGACCACCCGAGAGGTCCCCGCCCCGGCGCTTGAGCATTTGTTTGAGCACGGGGAACAGCTCGTACAGGTGCGCAGGCACGGGCGTCGATCCACTCTTGTAGGCTAGGCCCATGCGCAGGTTTTCTTCCACCGTGAGGCGGCCAAAGATCTCGCGGCCCTGGGGGACGAAGCCGATGCCGGCGCGGGCGCGGTCATAGGGGGTGGCCTTGTCGATGGGTTTGGCATCGAAGTGGATGGAGCCGCTTTGGATGGGGACCAGACCCATGAGGCTTTTGAGCAGCGTGGTCTTGCCCACGCCGTTGCGGCCGAGCAGCACGGTGACTTTGCCGGGCTGAGCGGTGAGGCTCACGTCGCGCAGGATGTGGGAGCCGCCGTAGTACTGGTTGATGTTCTGGACGGTGAGCATGGTTTTTTTGCAGTGTTATGGGTCTCTAGGGATGACCTGCATCACCCTCGCGTGTCGGTGGTAGTGCGGATCGGGATGGGCCGCAAGGCGTGATTTTGCAACCAAAAATCCAATAGCCGGGCTCTTGGCAAGAAAAGCAACGCAGCAGACCGTCCGAGGCCGCGCTGCCACAGACCGCAGGGAGGTATGCAGGTCATCCCTGGTGCAGTGTTTCACGCCATCTGGCACATAAAAAAGCGTCTTTTCGGCCCTGGCGGTGTTGCCAATCCTCACGATACCACCCGGTATCGCCGCGGTTTGTGCCTTGCAAGAACCAAAACCCCTCTATTTTTATGGGTGCCAGCAAGCGCAAAACACGGCACTATTGATTCGGCGCGAATTATTCGTGAACCCCGCTCGGACTGAGTTGGTAAAAGCTCTTCGACAAACTCAGGATGAACGATATCGAATCTCAGGAATAAACCGTGCCGGATCAACAGGAGGGTGCCGGACTTTCAGCTTTCCAGGGTTGATTCATCAGCAAATTCGAAGCGCTACAAGTCAGAAGTCTATTTGCAAATGGCGCCTTTTTGAAGCCATTCCACTGACCGGGGTTCATGAGGATTTGCCCCTGAAACAGGAACTGGTTGCGCTTTATTGCGCTAATCTTTTTCATAAAAGCGCTTAAAGATCAATCAAATCAAGCGCAAACCGCTCTTTATTTATGAACGCAGCGTTTCAGAGCTGGCCTTCAGTCAGGGTGTCGAGCTGGAAATGCCCGCTCTTGTCCCAGAGCCAAGTGTCGGTGTAGGTGACGCGGCCCATGCGGGCTGGCACCGGGAATGGCGCGGCGGCTCGCACAGTGTGCTCAATCTCGGCAACCACTTCGGGCGCATGGCGCGGTGCGCGCATCCAGTGCAATTTGGTGATGCGGCCGCTGCGGTCGATATCCACTTCCAGCACGCCAATGGCGTACAGCATGGGTGGGAGCTTGCCCTTGAAAACGCGCTGATTGTTCAGGTTGTAGAGGTGGGTTGCCGCATCGCGGCGATAGGCCCGCGCGGTGCTGGCAGCCGAGGGGCCGGGCAAAGCCGACCTGCCCGGTGCCTGCCCTGCGCCGGTGCTGGGCAGGCTGCTGTCGGGAGGAGGAGGCGGGGCTTCAGGGGCGGATTTGCAGGCAGCAACGATGGCGCCCACGGCAGCCATGAGTCCGGCCAGCAGCCAATGGCGGCCAGCCCGGGGAGAACGTTGGGACGAAGTGGGTGGCATGGTGTTGTCGCTATGCTGGAGAGCACGATCCATGCGGGCAGTGCATGGCGTGCAATGAACATATTGGAAGGTTGCCGTGGCTGATCTGTTGTTACTGCTGGATGGGCTGAAGGCTGCCCCGCCTGCCTGGTGACGTGGAGTCTACCCAAGGCTCTGCTCCGCGGGAAGTGGGGGCCTGGATGGTGGCTCGTAACGCGCCACGGTGGTTACCCTAACGTTCATGGTGCAGCTTCCCCCCCCCCCGATAATGAAAGAGACTATGGGCAGGCAGGCAGCAGGCTCAGG
>DCVY01000258.1:0-783 GCA_002327945.1 Acidovorax delafieldii
GGTCAACTGCCGGTTTTAGGATAATCCCGTACCGCAAGGCTGCCGGCACGCGATGCGACGTGCACTGGTGGGTGTAGGCTATCGACCCACCATGTCTTGCGGCACCACCCACGCATCAAACTGCTCGGCCGTGACATGGCCCGAGGCAATGGCCGCGTCGCGCAGGTTGCTGCCTTCGGTATGCGCCTTCTTGGCAATCTGCGCGGCCTTGTCGTAGCCAATGTGCGGGTTGAGGGCGGTCACCAGCATCAGCGAACGCTCCACCAGCTCAGCCATGCGCGCACGATGGGGCTCGATGCCCTGGGCGCAATGGCGGTCGAAACTGGCCATGCCGTCGGCCAGCAGGCGCACGCTCTGCAAGAAGTTGTGTATCACCATGGGGCGAAAAACATTCAACTCGAAGTTGCCCGAAGCCCCGCCGATGTTGATGGCCACATCGTTGCCCATGACCTGGGCGCACAGCATGGTCAGCGCCTCGCATTGCGTGGGGTTGACCTTGCCCGGCATGATGGACGAGCCCGGCTCGTTCTCGGGAATGCTGATCTCGCCCAGCCCGCTGCGCGGCCCGCTGGCCAGCCAGCGCACATCGTTGGCAATTTTCATCAGGCTGGCCGCCAGCGTTTTGAGCGCACCGTGGCCATGCACCAGCGCATCGCAGCTGGCCAGGGCCTCGAACTTGTTGGGCGCGGTGATCAATGGCAGCCCCGTCAGGTCGGCCAGCTCGCGGGCCACCGCCGCGGCATAGCCGGCGGGTGCATTGAGCCCGGTTCCCACGGCGGTGCC
>DCVY01000258.1:799-3530 GCA_002327945.1 Acidovorax delafieldii
GCCTTGGCCACCAACGTGGCGCGCAGCTGCTGCAGGGCGGGCAGCAGCCGGTGCATCAGCGCATCCACCGCGGCCAGGTGCATGGCCGTGGGGAAGACATCGTTGCTCGACTGGCTCTTGTTCACATCGTCATTGGGGTGCACCAAGCGCGCCTCGCCGCGCGGTCCGCCCAGCAGCTCGCTGGCACGGTTGGCCAGCACCTCATTCATGTTCATGTTGGTCTGGGTGCCCGATCCGGTCTGCCACACCACCAGCGGAAACTCCTGCAGGTGGCCACCTGCTATCACCTCGTCGGCCGCTGCCACGATGGCCATGGTTTTGGCTGTGTCGAGCAGTTCCAGCGCGTTGTTCACATAGGCGCTGGCGCGCTTGACCTGCGCCAGGGCGCGAATCAACTCCGGCGCCATGCGCTCACCCGAGATATCAAAATGCTGCAGCGACCGCTGGGTCTGCGCCCCCCACAGGCGCTGGGCGGGCACCTCGATGGGGCCGAAGCTGTCTTTTTCGGTGCGCACTGCGGTCGCATCAGGTCGGGATGTCATCACGGTTCTGCCTTGTCGCTCGGTGAGCGAATGGAGTGAAGGGGTCGGAACACCAAGTCGCAGCATACCCACGAAACGCCGTGGTGCGCCACCTCCACGCGGTGGCACGCAGCCTTCCATCAATCCCTGACAGCAGCGCGCAAGCCCGCAGGGGGATAATTCAGGGTTCGCGATTTACCCCACTGACCCCACCTGCCATGACCACGACCTCCATTCGCCAAGCAGACCTGATCGAGTCCATCGCCGCCGCGTTGCAGTACATCAGCTACTACCACCCCGCCGACTACATTGCCCATCTGGCCCGCGCCTACGAGCGCGAACAAAGCCCTGCGGCCAAAGACGCCATCGCGCAAATTCTGACCAACAGCAAGATGAGCGCCACGGGCCAGCGCCCCATTTGCCAGGACACCGGCATCGTCAACGTCTTCCTGAAGGTGGGCATGGACGTGCGCTGGGAAGGTTTCACCGGCAGTCTGGACGACGCCATCAACGAAGGTGTGCGCCGTGGCTACAACCACCCCGACAACACCCTGCGCGCCAGCGTGGTGGCCGACCCGCAGTTCGACCGCAAGAACACCAAGGACAACACCCCCGCCGTGATCTTCACCGAGATCGTGCCCGGCAACACCGTGGACATCACCGTGGCGGCCAAGGGCGGCGGCTCGGAGAACAAGTCCAAGATGTACATGCTCAACCCCAGCGACAGCGTGGTGGACTGGGTACTGAAAACCGTGCCCACCATGGGTGCCGGCTGGTGCCCGCCCGGCATGCTGGGCATCGGCATTGGCGGCACGGCCGAGAAAGCCGTGCTCATGGCCAAGGAAAGCCTGATGGACGACCTCGATATGTACGAGTTGCAGGCCAAGGCCGAAGCCGCCAAGACCGGTGGCCCGGCGCTCGACAAGGTCGAGGCCCTGCGCCTGGAGTTGTTTGAAAAGGTCAACGCCCTGGGCATTGGCGCCCAAGGCCTGGGCGGTCTGACCACGGTGCTCGACGTCAAGATCAAGATGTACCCCACGCACGCGGCAAGCAAGCCCATTGCCATGATCCCCAACTGCGCCGCCACGCGCCACGCGCACTTTGTGATGGATGGCTCGGGCCCCGTCTACCTCACGCCGCCCAGCCTGGACCTGTGGCCCAACGTCAACTGGACGCCCGACTACAACAAGAGCAAGAAGGTCAACCTCGACACCCTCACCAAGGAAGAAGTGGCCAGCTGGAAGCCCGGTGACACCCTGCTGCTCAACGGCAAGATGCTGACTGGCCGCGATGCTGCGCACAAGCGCATCCAGGACATGCTGGCCAAGGGCGAGAAACTGCCCGTGGACTTCACCAACCGCGTGATCTATTACGTGGGCCCGGTCGATCCGGTGCGCGACGAGGCCGTGGGCCCCGCTGGCCCGACCACCGCCACGCGCATGGACAAGTTCACCGACATGATGCTGGAGCAGACGGGCCTGATCGCCATGATCGGCAAGGCCGAGCGCGGCCCCGTGGCCATCGAATCCATCAAGAACCATCAATCGGCTTACCTGATGGCCGTGGGCGGTGCCGCCTACCTGGTCAGCAAGGCCATCAAGACAGCCCAGGTGGTGGGCTTTGAAGACCTGGGCATGGAAGCCATCTACGAATTCGACGTGGTGGACATGCCCGTGACCGTGGCCGTGGACTCCGGCGGCACCAGCGCCCACATCACCGGCCCAGCCGAGTGGCAAAAGCGCATCGCAACGGGCGAATTCAAGGGCATTGAAGTCGCGGCAGCCTGATGCTGCGGGGCATGGCGGCACGCCCTTAGAACGTGTTCACGTTCTAAGGGCAGAGGCTCCATCCCCGCACAGCGGGTGGCGCGCCGCCATGCCCCCCATTTTTCTTATCCGCCCTGACACCATGAACCGTGCTGCGCAACCCATCGGCGTTTTCGACAGTGGCATCGGAGGCCTGAGCGTGCTGCAGGCGCTGCGGGCCGAGTTGCCACACGAGCGCTTCGTCTACCTGGCTGACAGCGGCAACGCGCCCTATGGCGACGCGCGTGGCGATGCTTTTGTAAGCGCCCGCACGCACGCCATCACGCGCTACCTGCGCGAGCAGTACCACATCAAGGCGCTGGTGGTGGCCTGCAACACGGCCACGGCCGCCGCCATCCATGAAGTGCGCAGCAGTCAGCCCGACCTGCCGACGGTGGGCCTGGA
>DCVY01000258.1:3573-8029 GCA_002327945.1 Acidovorax delafieldii
GCGCTGCCCCTTCCCGCCGATCCTTTAGCTTCCGAAACAAGAGCACTCTGCGCACGCTATATCAGCGCCATGGGTCCATTTGGCACCGAAGCAGGCCAGATCGACACGCTGGTGCTAGGCTGTACGCACTATGTGTTTGTGGCGGACGAGTTGCGCTCACTGGTTGGCCCGGAGGTGCGGCTGATTGAAACCGGCGAGCCGGTGGCACGGCAGACGCGGCGTTTGCTGCACAAAGATGCACTGCTGGCCACCGAGGATGCGGCCGCCGATGCGCACGCTTGCATCCACCTGCTCACCACGGGGGCACTCGCGCCACTGAAGGCTGCGGCAGAGCGCTGGCTACAGCTTCCGCCCGACTGCTGTGGCACCGTCACCATCCCATGAAATCAGATCAAATCAGGCTGTAGCGCACACAGGCAAAGCGCAAGCAGCTATTGAACAGATAGCTACTCCACCCCCCACAAACGCTCGCCCGCGTGCTCCAGGTGCGTGAGGTACAGGCGCACGTCAAACTCGTACTGGTGGTATTGCGGCTCCATGTGCTCGCACAGCTTGTAAAACGCCTTATCGTGGTCTTTTTCGCGCAAATGGGCCAGTTCGTGCACCACGATCATGCGCAAGAACTCGTCTGGAACCTGCTTGAACATGGCCGCGACGCGGATCTCGTGCTTGGCCGCAAGTTTATTGCCCTGCACGCGGGACACCGCGGTATGCAAGCCCAGCGCATGGCGCACGACATGGAGCTTGCTGTCAAAAACAACTTTGCTCACCGTGCCTGCGTTGCGCAGATGGCGCGCCTTGAGTTCCGCAGCGTAGTCGTAAAGGGCCCTGTCGCTGCGCACCGCATGAGGCTGGGGATATTTGCGCTGCAGTGCCGTGCCGAGCGCCCCCTCGCCCAGCAGTTGCCGGGCCTGGTCTTGCAACGACGCGGGGTAGGTGCGCAGGTAAGGCAGATCGGTTTTCACGAAGTCACCGGCAAAGGGCTGCGCGTGCTGCATGCCGGGCGAAGCCCGTGGCACTGCAGCCACTGAATCAACGTTGTCAGTGAAGATGGCGCGGCCGGCGCCCGCCGCCATGGCCACCACCCGAGCCGCCTGGCCCGCCCGATCCACGCGGAGGCTTGCCAATTTCCAGCGAATTGACCAAGGCATCGAAACGCTGCGTGAACAGCTTGTCGATCTCGGCCACCACGCCGCCCAACTCGGCGCCATCGAAGTGGCGCTCCATCATGTTCACGACATCCTGCACCAGCAAGTCGCGCTGAACCTGCATGATGGCCGCTGGCGTGGGCCCCACGAACAGCATCACGAAATCGTCGCGCGATTCGGTGCCGTCGTCTTCCTCATCTTCATCGAAATCGGCGTCATAGAACGTCACCTCGATGGCAGCGCCCAATTCGGCAATCTCGTTGAGGCTCATGCACATCTCGTCGAGCGACTGGCGAAAATCTTCGTCGCCACGCACCGTCCAGCAGATCTGCAAAAGATGCTCTTGCGCGTCGAACTTGATGCCTGGCTCTTCTTCGTAGGCACTGGCCGCACCATCGGCCAGCGAGTGGGCTCCGGCGTATTTCCAAAGGGGTTTGAGCGCCTCCTGGAGCTGGTCAAAGCTGGCGTCGGCGCGCAACTGGACCTGTCCGTGGACGTGGATTTCAAAGGGAGCGTTGTAACTTGACATGATTGAATCGTAGTGGTGCCCCGAGCCGGGGTCGAACCGGCACGCCCCTTTTCAGGAAAGCGGCGGATTTTAAGTCCGCAGTGTCTACCAATTTCACCATCGGGGCGCCGGCTGTGCAACGCACACCTGCGTCACAGCGTAACCCGGGCCGTGCGGACACGCAATGCCCCTGTTGCATCCGATGCTGGCAACGCCAGCACAACAGCCAGCCAATCGCCATCACCAAGAAAAAAGGGAAGCCGAAGCTTCCCTTGCATATCTGGAGCGGGAAAAGAGTCTCGAACTCTCGACCTCAACCTTGGCAAGGTTGCGCTCTACCAACTGAGCTATTCCCGCATTTACCTTACACTCTGTCGTCACCTTCAGTGTGCATCAGCAAGTCTTAAATTATAGCGTTATTTTCAAACTCGCCAGTAGTTTTGAAGAAATTTTGAAAGAATTTTGCTCGACAAACTGCCGAAGCAAACAAAAAAGGCCCCGAAGGTACCTTGTTGCATCGAATTGAACCGATGGTGTTCTGGAGGCGCGGTCCGGAGTCGAACCGGACTAACCGGATTTGCAATCCGGGGCATAACCGCTTTGCTACCGCGCCAGAAAAATCATTTTCCCTGACAAAAAAGGGAAGCTAGCGCTTCCCTTTTTGGAAATTGGAGCGGGAAAAGAGTCTCGAACTCTCGACCTCAACCTTGGCAAGGTTGCGCTCTACCAACTGAGCTATTCCCGCATTTTACCGAAGCTCTACATTATACATCGCTTGCTTCGATAAGATGAATTGTAGCGCAATTTTCAGGGTGCGCCAGGATTTTTTTCATCAATGTTTCAACGGATCGGCGTTGGCTGCACCCACGGCTGACTTTTCAGCAGCCGACGCCACCACTACAGCCACCTCTTCATCCGTCAATGGAACAGGCTTGCGCTCCAGTGCAACTTCGAGCACCTTGTCGATCCACTTGACCGGGACTATCTCCAACCCGCTCTTCACGTTGTCAGGGATCTCCTGCAAATCCTTCATGTTCTCTTCCGGAATCAGCACCGTCTTGATGCCACCGCGCAATGCCGCCAGCAATTTTTCCTTGAGCCCGCCAATTGCAGTGACCTCACCGCGCAGGGTAATTTCACCAGTCATGGCGACATCACCGCGCACCGGAATTCCGGTGAGGGCTGACACAAATGCAGTGGTCATGGCGGCACCCGCGCTGGGTCCGTCCTTGGGCGTGGCGCCATCGGGCACATGGATATGGACATCGCGCTTTTCAAAGGCTTCATCCTTGATGCCCAGCATGCGTGACCGGCTACGCACCACTGTGCGGGCGGCCTCGACGGACTCTTTCATCACGTCGCCCAGTGAGCCGGTGCGGGTAATGACGCCCTTGCCCGGCATGGTGGCCGCCTCGATGGTGAGCAAATCGCCGCCGACTTCCGTCCATGCAAGTCCGACCACCTGGCCGACCTGGTTTTGCTGCTCCGCGCGACCATAGGTGTATTTGCGCACACCCAGAAAGTCGGGCAGGTTGTCTTCATTCACCACAACCTGCGGCTGCAGCTTCTTCAACAGCAACCCCTTAACCACCTTGCGGCAGATCTTGGAAAGTTCACGCTCCAGCGAGCGCACCCCCGCCTCGCGGGTGTAGTAGCGCACCATGTCGCGCACGGCACCTTCGGTGATGAGGAGTTCCTCATTCTTCACGCCGTTGTTCTTGAGCTGCTTGGGCAGCAGGTATTTCATGGCAATGTTGGTTTTCTCGTCTTCGGTATAACCCGACAAACGAATCACCTCCATGCGATCGAGCAAGGCGGATGGAATGTTCATGGAGTTCGACGTGGCAACGAACATGACGTCGCTCAGATCGAAATCGACCTCCACATAATGATCCCCGAAGGTGTGGTTCTGCTCGGGGTCCAGCACCTCCAGCAGCGCACTCGACGGGTCACCCCGGAAATCGGTGCCCAGCTTGTCGATTTCGTCCAGCAGGAACAGCGGGTTGCGCACCCCCACCTTGCCAAGGCTCTGCAGCACCTTGCCCGGCATGGCGCCGATGTAGGTTCGGCGATGCCCACGAATTTCCGCTTCATCGCGCATGCCACCCAGAGCCATGCGCACATACTTGCGCCCGGTCGCTTTGGCAATCGATTGCCCCAGCGAGGTCTTGCCAACGCCGGGCGGCCCCACCAAGCAAAGAATGGGGGCTTTGACCTTGTCCACACGCTGCTGCACTGCAAGGTATTCAAGGATGCGGTCCTTGACCTTGTCGAGACCAAAATGGTCTTCGTTCAGCACCGTTTCGGCATTGCCCAGATCGTGTTTGATCTTGCTTTTTTTGCTCCACGGCAAGCTGGTAAGCACATCGATATAACTGCGCACCACCGTGGCTTCGGCCGACATGGGCGACATCAGCTTGAGCTTCTTGAACTCGGCTTCCGCCTTCTTGCGAGCCTCTACCGGCATCTTGGCCAGTTTGATCTTCTTTTCGATCTCTTCAATGTCGGCGCCTTCTTCCCCCTCGCCCAGCTCTTTCTGGATGGCCTTGACCTGCTCGTTGAGGTAGAAGTCGCGCTGGTTCTTTTCCATCTGGCGCTTCACGCGCCCGCGGATTTTCTTGTCGACATTCAGGATGTCGACTTCACGGTCAAGCTGCTCGAACAGGTTTTCCAGACGGGTTTTCACGTCGGAAAGGTCGAGCACCACCTGCTTGTTTTCCAGCTTGAGCGGCAGGTGGGCTGCAATGGTGTCGGCCAGACGCCCCGGATCGTCGATGCTGGAGATGGAGGTAAGAATCTC
>DCVY01000258.1:8042-13285 GCA_002327945.1 Acidovorax delafieldii
AACTTGAGCATCTGCAAGATGGTGGAAACGCACCCCACAGCGAACATGTCCTCGACCGACGGCTCATCCTTGGCGGCGGCCTTCTGGGCCACGAGCATGATGCGGCGGTCGGCTTCCATCGCCAACTCCAGCGCCTTGATGCTCTTGGGGCGTCCCACGAAAAGCGGGATGACCATGTGGGGGAACACCACCACGTCGCGCAAGGGCAACAGAGGCAGGTCAATCGGGTTGGCTGGCAGGGGGGTATGTCCGGACATGGAAATCCTCAAAGTACTCTGTGGAATATGGTCCACATACGGGGATTTTCAACCCTTGCACACAGCCGCGCTGCTGCAAGGGTTGATGGTTCAGGGGGCAGCGACAAGGCGCCCGCACCGGGCATTTCAGGCTTTCTTGGCCGCCTCGCGGTAAACGAGCAGCGGCGGCTTGTTTTCTTCGATGGTGGACTCGTCCACCACCACCTTTTCGACATTGCTGGTATTGGGCAGGTCGAACATGGTGCTGATCAGCGATTGCTCCAGGATGGAGCGCAGGCCGCGGGCCCCCGTCTTGCGCGCCAGCGCCTTGCGGGCGATGGCCTTCATGGCTGCGGGGCGGATCTCCAGATCCACGCCTTCCATGGCCAGGAGCTTGCTGTACTGCTTAACCAGCGCATTCTTGGGCTCGGTCAGGATCTGCACCAGCGCGTCTTCGCTCAACTCGGCCAGTGCTGTCACCACGGGCATGCGGCCCACCAGTTCGGGGATCAGGCCAAACTTGATCAGATCTTCCGGTTCGATCTCGGTAAACACCTCTGACAACGAGCGCTGCTTCTTACTCTTGACCGATGCACCAAACCCGATACCCGAAGCCTCTGTGCGATTTTCGATGACTTTTTCAAGCCCCGCAAACGCCCCACCGCAGATGAACAGGATGTTGGTCGTGTCGATCTGCAGAAAATCCTGGTTCGGGTGCTTGCGACCGCCTTGGGGTGGCACGCTCGCCATGGTGCCTTCGATGAGCTTGAGCAGCGCCTGCTGCACGCCCTCGCCCGACACATCGCGGGTGATGCTGGGGTTGTCCGACTTGCGCGAGATCTTGTCGATCTCGTCGATGTAAACAATACCGCGCTGGGCACGCTCAACGTCGTAGTTGCAGCTTTGCAGCAGTTTCTGGACGATATTCTCGACGTCCTCGCCTACATAGCCGGCCTCGGTCAGCGTGGTGGCATCGGCCATGACAAAAGGTACGTCGAGCATGCGCGCCAGAGTTTGCGCCAGCAGCGTCTTGCCCGAACCCGTGGGGCCGATCAGCAAAATATTGCTTTTGGCCAGTTCCACATCGTCCTTGTGGGCCTTGTCCTTGTGGCGCAGGCGTTTGTAGTGGTTGTACACCGCCACCGCCAGCGTGCGCTTGGCCTGATCCTGACCAATGACATAGTTGTCCAGGTTGGTCTTGATGTCGACCGGCGTAGGCAGGTCGCTGCGCCCCTCACGCGCCAGATCACCCGCTGGAAGCTCGTCGCGAACGATCTCGTTGCACAGGTCAATGCATTCGTCGCAGATAAAGACCGACGGACCGGCGATCAACTTCTTCACTTCGTGCTGGCTTTTGCCGCAAAAAGAGCAGTAAAGGGTTTTTTCGCTGGAAGAGCCTTTTTTCTCGGCCATGGGGGCAATGCCTTGTTTCAGAAAGTTGTCGGGATGATACCCAAATAAAAAACGGCGTCTTCCCTGCGGGAAAACGCCGCACGGCCGCCAGGGGCCGTCTCAGGAGCGCTTGTGAATCACCTGATCGATGATGCCGTAATCCTTGGCTTCGTCGGCCGTGAGGAAGTAGTCGCGCTCGGTGTCTGCCTTGACTTTTTCCAGTGGCTGGCCCGTGCGATCTGCCAGGATGCGGTTCATCTGGTCCTTGGTACGCAGGATGTCGCGCGCATGGATTTCAATGTCGGTGGCCTGACCACGCGCACCGCCGAGCACCTGGTGGATCATGACCTTGGAATTGGGCAGCGAAAAGCGCTTGCCCTTGGCGCCTGCAGCCAGCAAGAACGCGCCCATGCTGGCGGCAAAACCCACGCACAGCGTGGAAACATCCGGCTTGATGAACTGCATGGTGTCGTAGATCGACATGCCGGCCGTGACGCTGCCACCGGGGGAGTTGATGTAGAAGGAAATATCCTTGTCCGGATTTTCACTTTCCAGGAACAGCAACTGGGCCACCACCAGGTTGGCCGTCTGGTCATTGACCTCGCCCACCAGGAAAATGACGCGCTCCTTCAGCAGGCGCGAATAGATGTCGTAAGACCGCTCGCCGCGGCCCGACTGCTCGATGACCATGGGAACCATGCCCAGGCCTTGTGTTTCCAATGCGCTCATTTTTTTCTCCAGTCAAGCAGATACTGTACCCAGAAATGAATTGGGGCTTGTGCACGAAAGCACAAGCCCCTGACGGGCGGCTACCGCGAGATCATCCGCAAGGGACGCGCTCGAAGACCCGGCCTCAGCCTTGGCCCATCAGTTCGTCAAACGACACGGCCTTGTCGATCACCTTGGCCTTGCCCAGCACGAAATCGGTCACGTTGTTTTCGATGACAACGGCTTCGACTTCGGCCAGACGCTGGCGGTCGCCAAAGTACCAGCGCACCACGTCTTCGGGCTTCTCGTAGCTGGCTGCCAGTTCGTCGATGTGGGCCTTGAGCTGTTCGGGCTTGGCGTGCAGTTCATTGGCGCGCACCAGCTCGGCCACCACCAGGCCCAGGCGCACACGGCGCTCTGCCTGGGGACGGAACACGTCCTCCGGGATCTCCGCCTTGTCTGCGTCCTTGATGCCGCGCTGCTTGAGTTCGGCGCGAGCACCTTCGAGCAGGCGGGCGACTTCAGCCTGCACGCTGGCATTGGGCAGGTCGAGCTCGGCCTTGGCGATCAGGGCGTCCATGACGGCAGCCTTGTTACGGGCCAGCAGGCGAAACTTGACTTCGCGCTCCAGGTTCTTCTTGATGTCAGCGCGCAGGCCTTCCACCGAGCCGTCGGCAATACCCAGCGACTTGGCCAGGGCATCGTTCACTTCGGGCAGATGGGCCGCTTCGATCTTCTTCAGGGTCACCAGGAAGTCGGCTGTTTTGCCGGCAACGTCCTTGCCGTGGTAGTCGGCGGGGAATGCCAGGGGGAAGGTTTTGCTTTCGCCCGACTTCATGCCGCGCACGGCGTCTTCAAACTCCTTGAGCATCTGGCCTTCGCCGACCAGGAACTGGAAATCTTCGGCCTTGCCGCCTTCAAACGGCTCACCGTCGATCTTGCCTTCAAAGTCCACCGTCACGCGGTCGCCGTCCTGTGCCGCTGCATCCAGCGCGCGCTGGGCGAAGCTGCGACGCTGCTTGCGCAGGATGTCGATGGTCTTGTCGATGGCGGCATCGGTCACTTCGGCCGAGAGCTTTTGCACTTCTGCGTCAGCCAGATCACCGATCTTGACTTCAGGGAACACTTCGAAAATGGCATCAAAAGTGACTTGGCCTTCGGGAGCGCCTTCCTTTTCGGTGATGCGTGGCTGGCCAGCCACGCGCAGCTTGGCCTCGTTGGCGGCCACGGCGAAGGCCTCGCCCACCTTGTCGTTGAGCACCTCGTATTGCACCGAGTAGCCGTAGCGCTGGGTGACGACGGTCATGGGCACTTTGCCGGGACGGAAACCGTCCATCTTCACAGTGCGGGCCAGGCGCTTCAGACGCGAATCGACTTCGGTCTGGATGCTGGTCAGGGGCAGGCTCAGCGTGATCTTGCGCTCAAGCTTTTCAAGTGTTTCAACAGTAACGGACATCGCTCTTCCTCGTATGAATGTGGATCGTGCTGGCTGCAGCGCAGCGGCGCCGTGCTCCGCAAAGTCTCACATGGGTGGTGCGCGGGGGGGGACTCGAACCCCCACACCATTGCTGGCGTCAGGACCTAAACCTGGTGCGTCTACCAATTTCGCCACCCGCGCGGTTCTATAAACAAACAGGCGGCTGGTCATGCCAGCCGCCCGTATGAAATCGGTCAGTTTTTTCTATTTTAGCCTGATGTGGGAGACGGTTTGAATCGGCGCAGTCATGCCACCTCGGGCATGGGGCGCCGCACGCGGAACCACGCGGCATACATGGCCGGCAGCGCCAGCAGCGTCAGCACGGTGGCCACCACCAGTCCGCCCATGATGGCCACAGCCATCGGCCCCCAGAACACGCTGCGCGACAGCGGAATCATGGCCAGCACCGCCGCAGCGGCCGTGAGCACGATGGGGCGCAAACGCCGCACTGCCGACTCGACAATCGCGTCCCACGCGGGCACGCCCCGGGCGCGGTCCTGCTCGATCTGATCGATCAGGATCACCGAGTTGCGCTGGATCATACCCATGAGCGCAATCACGCCGAGCAAGGCCACGAAACCAAACGGCCGGTTCAGCAGCAGCAGGGCCGCAGCCACGCCCGCCAGCCCCAGTGGCCCGGTCACAAACACCAGCATCGCGCGGCTGAAGCTGTGCAGTTGCAGCATGAGCAGCGTGAAGGTGATGAACAGCATGATCGGGATGCCCGCCGCGATCGACGCCGAGCCCTTGGAGCTTTCTTCCACGGCCCCCGCCACCTCGATCCGATACCCCCCCTGCCCCGCAGTCCGCCATTGGGCCTCGATCTCCCTGAGGGCCGGAAGCAGTGCTGCAGTCACCGTGGCACCTTGCAGCCCCTCGGTCACGTCACCCTGCACGGTGATGGCGTAGTCGCGGTTTTCACGCCACATCACACCCGGCTCCCAGGTGAACACGGGCTTGGCGATCTGCGTGAGCGGAATCGACTTGCCTGAAGCCGTGGGCAGATAGGCATTGGCAATGTCGGTGATGGCATTGCGCTCATCGAGAGGCTGGCGCAGCACGATGTCAATCAGCTTGTCACCCTCGCGGAACTGGCCCACCGGCGTGCCCGACAGGATGGTCTTGGACGCCTGCGCGATCGACTGGCTCGTCACCCCCAGCGCGCGCGCCTTGGTCTGGTCCACCTCCAGGCGCAGCACCTTCACGGACTCGTTCCAGTTGTCGTTCACGCCACGCATGTCGGGGTTCTGGCGCAGCTGGGCCTTCACCTCGTCGGCACGCTCGCGCAGCACCAGCGGGTCTGGCCCCACCACGCGGAACTGCACCGGATAAGGCACCGGAGGGCCGTTTGGCAGCAGCTTGATGCGGCCACGCACTTCCGGGAACTCCTGCGCCAGCAGTGCCGGCAGCTTATTGCGCAGCGATTCGCG
>DCVY01000258.1:13304-22429 GCA_002327945.1 Acidovorax delafieldii
CCAGGCTCGGAAAGCAGGCGCTGCTCCAACCGCTGGGTGACCTCTTCATTGCCCGCGAACGAAGTGCCCTCGGGAAACCAGATGTCCACCAGGATCTCGGGGCGGCTCGAATCCGGAAAGAACTGCTGCTGTACCTTGCCCATGCCCACGATCCCTAGCGCGAAAGTGAGCACCGTGGCGCCGATGGTCAGCCAGCGGTGCTCCACGCACCAGTGCACCAGCCGGCGAAAGGCCGTGTAAAACGGGCTGTCAAACACTTCGTGCGGGTCGTCGGTGATGCCCTGGCTGGCCTGCGCCGCCAGCACATGCGGCGGCACTTTCAGCAGCAGCGCGCCCAGGTACGGCACGAAATACACCGACACGATCCAGCTCAGCACGAGCGCAATCACCGTCACGGCAAAGATGGCAAAGGTGTATTCGCCCGTCACCGACTTGGCAATGCCGATGGGCAGAAAGCCGACTGCGGTGATGAGCGTACCCGTCAGCATGGGCATGGCCGTGAGTTCATAGGCAAAGGTGGCGGCACGCACCCTGTCGTAACCCTCTTCGAGCTTGAGCACCATCATCTCGACCGCAATGATGGCGTCATCCACCAGCAGTCCCAGCGCAATGATGAGCGAGCCCAGCGAAATCTTGTGCAGGCCGATATTCCAGTACCACATGGCCAAAAAGGTCACGGCCAGCACCATGGGGATGGTGATGCCCACCACCAGTCCCGGGCGCGGGTCGATGTACCAGCGTTTCCACAGTGGCTGATTGCCTGGGCGCTTGTGCAACCCCAGGCTGATGAAACTCACCGCCAGCACGATGACCACCGCCTCGATCAGCACCATGACGAATTCGTTCACCGAGCTGGCCACAGACTTGGGCTGGTCCTGCACGTTCACCAGCTTCACACCCGCAGGCAGCAAGCCGTTGATGTGCCCGGTCACGCCCTGCAAGGCTTTGCCCAGGGCAATGATGTCGCCGCCCTTGGCCATCGACACACCCAGCGCAATCACCTCGCGCCCCTGGTGGCGCACCTTCACCGTGGCCGGTTCCACATAGCCACGTTTGACCTCGGCAATATCACCCAGGCGCAGCTGCGCACCCGATGGCCCCCGAATGGGCATGGCGCGCAAGTCTTCAATGGCGTTGAATTGCCCAGCCACGCGCACTTGCACCTGGTCCTGCGGCGTCTGGAAGGCGCCGGCACCCTCCACGGCGTTTTGCTGGCCCAGCTGCTGCAGCACCTGGCCCATGTCCAGGCCCAGCTGCGCCAGGCGCTTTTGCGAGATTTCGATGAACAGCTTTTCGTCCTGCACGCCAAACAGCTCGACCTTGGCCACATCGGGCACGCGCAGCAACTGCTGGCGCGCGTCGTCGGCAAAAGTTTTGAGCTCGGCGTAGCTGAAGCCATCGGACTCCAGAGCGTAGATCACGCCATACACGTCACCAAATTCGTCGTTGAAGAACGGGCCCTGGATGCCCCCCGGCAGCGTGTGGCGCATGTCGCCCACCTTCTTGCGCACGGTGTACCAGACATTGGCCACCTCGCCAGCCTTGGACGAATCCTTGATCTGGAAAATGATCTGCGACTCGCCGGGCTTGGAATAGCTGCGAATCTTGTCGGCGTAGGGCACCTCCTGCAGCGTGCGCTCGATCTTGTCGGTGACCTGCTCGGCCACCTGCTGTGCCGTGGCACCCGGCCAGTAGGTGCGCACCACCATGGCCCGAAAGGTGAAAGGCGGGTCTTCATCCTGCCCCAGCTGAAAATAGGCCGCAAAACCCAGCAACATCAGCACTACCATGAGATAGCGAGTAAGCGCAGGGTGGTCGAGCGCCCACCTGGAGAGGTTGAAGCCCTCTCGGGGTTGTTGTCGGGTCATGGCCGGCCTTGTTTTGCGGAAGCTGCCGCAGCCGGTGCAGATGCGGCAGACGCTGCCGGAGCAGCCACTGAATTCAGAGCTGTCTGCGCTTTAGGCGCAGGCGCTACAGCCGTTTTTGACTGATAAACCATAACCTTTTGCCCCGGCGAGAGCACATGCACGCCGGTGGCCACCACCTGCATGCCAGGCGTCAGGCCAGACGCCACCACCGCATCGTTGCCATCGACCGTGGCGATCTGCACCACCTGCGACTTCACCGTGCTGGTGGCCGGGTCATACACCCACACCGCCGTGTCCTGCCCTTCCTGGCGCATTGCGCTGGTCGGCAGCTTGATGGCTGCACCCCCCGCATGGCTCAAGGCCCTGGGCGTGACATACACCGTAGAGCCCAGGGGCGGCACCACGGCCGCTTCCAGCGCCACCTTGACCTGGTAAGTGCGCGTGGCCGCATCGGCGCTGGCCGCCACCTCGCGCACCCGGCCTGCCAGCGGCGCGCCACCCGACCACACCCGCGCCACCACCTCCTGGCCGGGCTGGATCTGCGCCACCTTGTCTTCGGGCACGGCAAACGCTACGTCGCGCGCGCCGTCTTGCGCAATGCGCACCACGGGCGTGCCCGCCGACACCACCTGGCCCGGCTCGGCCTCAATGCCCGTGACCACGCCCGACACATCGGCCACCAGCGTGGTGTAGGCCGTCTGGTTGCCCTGGGCAGAAAGTTGTGCACGCGCCTGGTCCAGCGCGGCCTGTGCGGCCTTCAACGCCGCGTCGCGGCGCTCCAGCTCGGCGCCGCTGATGAAGTTCTGGTCTTTCAGCGCCCGGTAGCGCTTGTAGTCTGCAGCGGCCAGGTCGCGCTGGGTGGTGGCCGATGCCAGTTGCGCGCGCGCGGCATCGGTGGCCAGCTGGTAGTCGCGCGGGTCGAGCTGCGCCAGCACCTGCCCGGCTTTCACCTGCTGGCCCAGCTCGGCCTGGCGCTGCACGATCTTGCCCGCCACGCGAAAGCCCAGACGCGACTCTGTGCGCGCCCGCACCTCGCCCGAATATTCCAGGCTGGTCTGCAATGCCCCCACGCCCACCGTCAGCAACTTGACCGCACGCACGGGCTCTTCGGTTGGCGCCGGTCGGGAACACCCCGCCAGCAACACGGCAGAGGCCACAAGAAAAAAGTACCGCAGCGAAGGCCGCCGGGTGAAGGGTGTGCGCATAAGAAATCCGGGGTAAGAACGGGGGCTGCACTGCACCCACGCGACGACGATCAAAGCGCCGCCCCAAGGGCCCTCTGTTGTCAACGGGACAACGCAACCAAACCGCAAACTTTTACTGACTGACCGGTTAGTAATCTAGAGGGTCGCCCTGGCAATGTCAAGCGACAATCCCGGCTGTGAACCAACGCCCGCCCGCCCCAGCCCCCCATACTGCCGCAGCACCACAGCCGCCTGCCCCCCTGGTCGCTGCGCCGGTCACGCATTACGAAAACTTTCCCGTAGCCTCGCTGCTGTGCCCGCCGCACCTGCGCCAGCCCATCGCAGCCATCTACGCCTTTGCCCGCACGGCCGACGACATTGCCGACGAAGGCGACGCAACGCCCGCGCAGCGCCTGGCAGAGCTTGCTGCCTACCGCGCCGAACTGGCCCGCGTGGCCGCAGGCCAGCCCCCCGCAGCGCGCTGGGTCGCCGTGTTCGGCCCGCTGCAGGCCGTGCTGCACAAGCACCAGCTACCGGTGCCGTTGCTCGACGACCTGCTCAGCGCCTTCATCCAGGACGTGCAAAAAACCCGCGACGCCCAGGGTTACGCCGACCGCGCCGAACTGCTGGACTATTGCCGCCGCTCCGCCAACCCCGTGGGCCGCCTGCTGCTGCACCTGTATGGCGTGTCGGATGCACAAGCCCTGGAAGAAAGCGATGCCATCTGCACCGCCCTGCAACTCATCAACTTCTGGCAAGACCTGAGCGTTGACATTCCCCGCGGCCGCCACTACCTGCCCCACACCGACTGCACCCGCCATGGCGCAGGCCCGGCAGAACTGCAGGCGCTGCAAAGCACCCCCGAAAACGCGCGCCTGATTGCCGACTGCGCCCGGTGGGCCCGCAACAGCATGGTGCACGGCGCCCCCCTCGTGCACCGCGTACCCGGCCGCGCGGGCTGGGAACTGCGCCTGGTAGTGCAAGGCGGCCTGCGCATCCTCGACAAGGTCGATGCATTGCAGGGCGCCAGCCTGCACACCCGCCCGCGCCTGCAGGCGTGGGACTGGTTGGTCATGCTGGGCCGGGCGCTGGTGATGTAAGAAAAATGCATGGGCGGCAAGCCAATCTGACATGTGCGGGAACCAAGATCGAATTCGCTCCGCATGAAGCCATCCGCCACAGCGAGCGCACCGCAGCCGAGCGCAGCAACGCTCNNTTGCGACAATGTGAGCCGCGCGCGCCCGTACTTGGCCCCTTGCAACCGGTTTGCAGGAGCAGACGCGTTCAGCCGCTTGAAAAGCAAGCCATTTACGCAGCGCACGCAGCCAATGACCCAGACCCATCCAATGTCACGCTCCGCGAGGGCGTACGCCGCCCCGACAACGGAGTTCGCCGGGGAGTTTTGCAAGAGGCTCCTTTGTCTCAGCCTCTCAGCTTCTTCAGTACAGTTGGGCATTGGCAGTCCCATGTGGTGGGGGGGGGGCATCCGATACCCATGACAATGCGCTTTCGGGCCGGACCGCCGACTCTCATGGGTGAAATATGCGGGTTAAGGCGGTGCTGGTCAAGGTAGTGCAGGTACGGCCGCAGGCACGGCAGTGGTAATGCCGCAGGCCTCGGCTCCAGCCCCAGGGGGCCAGTTGCGCTGGTGGTGCCTGGCAATGAGGGCATGCCGGTCAATCTGGCAGGCGCTCTTGCCCAACGGCCATGACGGCGGGTTTGTGCAGCACCCGCAGGGTGGTGGATCTTTGCGCGCGGCTCAGTTGGCTCGCTTGCGCCAGCCCATGCTCAAAGGCTTGGGTGTCGATGCAGACCTTCTCGTTGAGTGGCCTACCGGTAGATGACTCCTGCAACCCGTCATTGGGACGGGGTCTTTTTGGGGCCTTGGTTTGGAGAACTGGCAGGCTATGCTCCGATCCTATAAAAATGGCCGCACATCACGGGATTCACAGTGGAAATATTCAGCTTCTTGAGCGCCATGATCGAAAAGGGCGCGTCTGACCTTTTTTTCAGCGTGGGCGCGCCCGTCAATCTCAAGATTGAAGGCGTCACCCACCCCCTGAAAATGCCCCCCCTGCAGCCCGGAGAGGTCAAGCTGCTGGCCTATTCGGTGATGAACGAAAAGCAGATCGCCGAGTTCGAGGCCAAGATGGAGATGAACCTGTCCATCTCCGCCGACAACCTGGGGCGCTTTCGGGTGAATGTGTTCGTGCAACGCGGCGAGACCGGCATGGTGGTGCGTTACATCAAGAACAAGATTCCGCCGCTGGCCGCGCTGGGCCTGCCCCCAGTGCTGGAAAAGCTGGTGCTGCGCAAGCGCGGTCTGGTGCTGGTGACCGGCGCCACGGGTTCGGGCAAGTCCACCACGCTGGCCTCGATGATCAACTACCGCAATGAAAACGTGACCGGGCACATCCTCACCATCGAGGACCCGCTGGAGTTTCTGCATACCCACAAACGCTCGGTGGTGGACCAGCGGGAAGTCGGCATCGACACCCTGTCCTACGAAGAGGCGCTCAAGAACGCGCTGCGCGAGGCGCCCGACGTGATCATGATTGGCGAGATCCGCGACCGCAACACCATGAAGCAGGCCATCGCCTACGCAGAAACCGGCCACCTGTGCCTGTCCACGCTGCACGCCAACAATGCCAACCAGGCGATGGAACGGGTCATCAACTTCTTCCCCGAAGACGCGCACCACCAGCTGCTCATCGACCTGAGCCTGAACCTGGCGGGCGTGGTGTCGCAGCGGCTGATTCCGGGCCTGCACGCGAAGCTGGTGCCGGCGGTCGAGGTGATGCTCAACTCCCCCTACATCGCCGACCTGATCGCCAAGGGCGAGTTCGCCAGCATCAAGGAAACCATGGGGCGCAGCACCGAAATCGGCATGTGCACCTTCGACCAGGCGCTGTACGCGCTCTACACGGAAGGACGGATCGCGCTGGAGGAGGCCCTGCACAATGCCGATTCCCGTACCGATCTGGCCCTGCGCGTGCGGCTGGCAGCCGGTGTGAGCACGTCTGAGGCAGGGGAGCTGTCGATTGACACTTCCACGCCCTTGCAGCCAGCGTCGCGCCTGTCCTGAGCACGCTCTGCCGCGGTTTGCGCCGGGGTCTGGCAAGGCCTTGATCCGTCCTGGCATCTGATACCCTCCAGCGCATGTCTGACGCTTCCACCGCCCCACCACGCACGGGCGCTTCGGCCATGCCAGCCTGGCTGGTCATCGGCCTGCTGGCGCTGCTGCTGGGCCTGCAGCCCGTCACTACCGATCTGTACCTGCCCGCGCTCCCCGCACTCAAAGAGCAGCTGCAGGCCAGCGTGGCGCAATCCCAGCTCACGCTCACGGCGCTGCTGCTGGCATTTGGCTGCTCGCAACTGGTGTGGGGGCCGCTGTCGGACCGCTGGGGGCGCCGCCCCATCCTGCTGGCGGGGCTGGTGACCTATGTACTGGCCGCGTTGGGCTGCGCGCAGGCGCAATCCATGGAAGCGCTGATCTTCTGGCGCACCGTGCAGGGCGCCGCCATGGGCGCCGGCGTGATGGGCGCGCGCGCCGTGGTGCGCGACCTGTATGCCCCGGTGGAAGGGGCGCACGCCATGTCGCGCGCCCTCACGGGCCTGGGCATCATTGCCTGCCTGAGCCCGCAGCTGGGCGGCCTGCTGGCGGGCCAACTGGGCTGGCGTGCCACGATGGCGGCGCTGGGCTGCTTTGGCGGTCTGGCGCTGCTCCTGGTCCTGCTGCGTTTTGAAGAAACCCTTGCCCGCCCCAACCCGCCGGCCCTGCGTCCCGCGCACCTGCTGCGCACCTGGGCGCAGATCCTGCGCCACCCCACGTTTCTGGCCTTTGCAGCCACCACCACCTGCACCTATGCAGGCCTGTTCACTTACCTGGCGGCCTCGTCGTTCACCTTCATCCAGGTGCTGGGCTGGAGCCCGACGGCCTATGGCTTGCTGCTGTCATGCAATGCGGCGATGTACATCGCAGGCACCGTTTTGTGTCGGCGGCTTCTGGTGCGCTGGGGCCTGCGCCGCAGCATGGCGCTGGCTGGCCTGCTCAGCGCCACCGGGGGCACGCTGATGGGCGTGGCTGCGCTCACCGGCGTGCAAAGCGGCTGGGCCTACGCCCTGCCCTTTGTGCTTTACCAGATTGCGCATGGCATCCACATGCCGTGCAGCCAGAGCGGCGCCGTGGGCCCGTTCCCGCACGCCGCCGGCACGGCTGCCGCGCTGAACGGCTTTGTCATGATGCTGGTGGCGTTTGGCGTGGGTCACTGGCTGGGCCAGCGCATGGACGGCACGTTGCTGCCACTCGCCCTGGGCGTTTGGTTCTGGAGCCTGTGTGTTGCCCTCGCCGCCTGGACGCTGGTGCAGCAATTCGGGGAGCCGGCCAAGGCATGAGCAACCACCTGCCCACCATCGCCATCGCGGGGCCCACGGCCTCGGGCAAGACAGCCGGCGCCCTGGCCTTGGCCGCCGTGCTGGCGCCGCGCCTGCCGGTGGAGATCATCAGCGTGGATTCGGCCCTGGTGTACCGGGGCATGGACATTGGCACGGCCAAGCCCACGCGCGCCGAACTGGCCGCCGTGCCCCACCACCTGATCGACATCCGCGAGCCGCTGCAGACCTACAGCGCCGCCGAATTCGTGCAGGACGCCAAGCGGCTCATCGCCGACATCCGCGCGCGCGGCGCCCTGCCGCTGCTGGTGGGCGGCACCATGCTGTACTTCAAGGCACTGTTTGACGGCATCGACGACATGCCCCCCGCCGACCCCGCCGTGCGCAAGCGCCTGGAGACCCAGGCCGCGCAGATCGGCTGGCCCGCCATGCACGCCGAACTGGCCCGCGTGGACCCCGCCACCGCCGCCCGCCTGGCGCCCGCCGACAGCCAGCGCATCCAGCGTGCGCTGGAGGTGTGGCATGTCTGCGGCCAGCCCATCTCGCACTTTCACACGTCAAAAAAGAGAACTGCCTGCGCTGATCCCATCCGCGCAGGCGCTCTTTTCTCCCTGGAGCCAGATGACCGCGCCTGGTTGCACCAACGCATCGCCCTGCGCTTTGACACCATGCTGGCCGAAGGCTTTGTAGAGGAAGTGCGCCAGTTGCGTGCACGCGGCGACCTGCACCCCGACCTGCCCTCGATGCGCTGCGTGGGTTATCGCCAGGCCTGGGAAGCGCTCGATGCCCAGGCCGCAGCCGGCCCTGGCGCGCCGCTCGATCTGGCCGGCTTGCGCGAGCGCGGCATTGCCGCCACCCGCCAGCTTGCCAAGCGCCAGATCACCTGGCTGCGCAGCATGCCCCACCGCCATGCCATGGCTTGCGACCAGCCCGATGCCACCGCGCGCCTGGTGCAAACCGTGCTGCAGCGCCTGGAGCAACCCACGCCATGAGTGGCCCGCTGCGCGTCGAGGCCCTGGCCAGGCACTACGGCGGCACGCCGGTGTTTGCCAGCGCGCACTTCACGGTGAAACCGGGCGAGTTCGTGGCCATCGTGGGCAACTCGGGCGTGGGCAAATCCACCCTGCTCAACTGCCTGGCGGGGCTGGACCGGTAGGATGCCGGGCGCACCGTGCATGGCGACACCAATCTGGCGCCGCCAGATGAAACGCGGCACACCCTGTGGCAGCGCGCCCATGTGGGGTTTGTGTTCCAGGCTTTTCATGTGCTGCCCCACCTGGACGTGACCCAGAACATGGCCTTGCCACGCATGCCTCAGGCTCGTCTTGTCGAAGCCCTTCGACAAGACCAGGGCCAATGGTGTGCAGGAATAAATCCTGCCGTTTCAACCTGGTGCTTTCACGCCATCTGGCACATAAAAAAGCGTCTTTTCGGCCCTGGCGGTGTTGCAAATCCTCGTCATACCACCCGGTATCGCTGCGGTTTGCGCCTTGCCAGAACCCAAAACCCGTCTTTTTTATGGGTGCCAGCAAGCGTGAAACACTGCACTATTGAGCTGGCGCGAATTATTCGTGAACCCCGCTTGGACTGAGTTGGTGGAAGCTCTGCGACAAACTCAGGATGAACGATATCGAATCTCAGGAATAAACCGTGCCGGATCAATAGTTCAACCTATAGACCC
>DCVY01000225.1 GCA_002327945.1 Acidovorax delafieldii
CCGTTTGAGAAATCGCCATGTCCAAAAAAGTCTTCATCAAAACCTTCGGCTGCCAAATGAACGAGTACGACTCGGACAAGATGGCCGACGTGCTGGGCGCCGCCCAGGGTTACGAGGCCACACAAAACATAGACGAGGCCGACCTGATTCTGTTCAACACCTGCTCGGTGCGTGAAAAGGCGCAGGAAAAGGTCTTCAGCGACCTCGGTCGCATCAAGCACCTCAAGGAAAAGGGCGTGCTCATCGGCGTGGGCGGCTGCGTGGCCAGCCAGGAGGGCGCCGCGATCATCAAGCGCGCACCCTACGTGGATGTGGTGTTTGGCCCGCAAACCCTGCACCGCCTGCCCGAGATGCTGAACCAGCGCGAGCGCCTGAACAAGCCCCAGGTGGACATCAGCTTCCCCGAGATCGAAAAGTTCGACCACCTGCCGCCTGCGCGTGTCGAGGGCGCATCGGCGTTTGTGTCCATCATGGAAGGTTGCAGCAAATACTGCAGCTACTGCGTGGTGCCCTACACGCGCGGCGAAGAAGTGAGCCGCCCATTTGACGATGTGCTGGTGGAAGTGGCAGGCCTGGCCGACCAGGGTGTGAAGGAAATCACACTGCTGGGCCAGAACGTCAACGCTTACCTGGGCAAGATGGGCGACACGGCAGAAATTGCCGACTTTGCCTTGCTGCTCGAATACGTGGCTGACATTCCGGGCATCGAGCGCATCCGCTACACCACCAGCCACCCCAACGAGTTCACGCCGCGGCTGATCGAGGCCTACGCCAACATCCCCAAACTGGCCAGCCACCTGCACCTGCCCGTGCAGCACGGCAGCGACCGCATCCTGATGGCCATGAAGCGCGGCTACACCGCCATGGAATACAAGAGCACGGTGCGCAAACTGCGCGCCATCCGCCCCGACCTGGCCATGAGCAGCGACTTCATCGTGGGCTTTCCGGGCGAGACCGAGGACGATTTCAACAAGATGATGAAACTCATCGACGACATCCACTTCGACAACAGCTTCAGCTTCATCTTCAGCCCCCGCCCGGGCACCCCCGCTGCGGGCCTGCACGACGACACCCCGCACGACGTGAAGCTGCGCCGCCTGCAGCACCTGCAATCCGCCATCAACGCCCACATCAAGTCCATCAGCGAAAGCCGCGTGGGCACAGTGCAGCGCATTTTGGTGGAGGGGGCTTCCAGGCGCGACGCCACCGAACTGATGGGCCGCACCGAATGCAATCGCGTGGTCAACTTCGTGGGCCAGCCCCGGCTGGTGGGGCAGATGGTGGATGTGACCATCACCGAAGCCAAGGCTTACACGCTGCGCGGCGAGGTGCTGGTCCGCAACAACGCCTGAGCAGCACCGGGATCGGGCACTGCCGGCCCCGGATCAGTCCGGCGCAGTGGCCCAAGCGCTCCACTTTTCAGGCGCGGCCGATGATGCAGGCCGTTGCCATCAGTTCTTCAAGCAGCGCAAACGACACCTTGCCCGACATCGCATACGGATCGAGCTCAGGCTTTTCGGAGTATTTGAGCAAGATGGAATGGTTGATCTTGGACAGATTCACCTGCCCCATGGTCCAGCCGCCAAAGCGCCGCTCGGCAATCTCTTCGTAATGCAGCAGCTCCACGTTCTGGTGGCGCGGGTCGCGCTGGATGTGGCCATACAGCTCGTTGACCGCCGAGCGCCCGCCCTCGATGGCCTGCAGAAAAACCCCGCCGCCATAGCACAGGATGCCCGTGATGCCGCTGCCTGGGTTGTGCTGGCGCGACTGGGTGAGGATGGCCTCGATGGCGGCAGGTGAAGCGTCGACCGCGCGGCTGGCATAAAGCAGGCGTACGAGCATGTCAGTTCCTTCCTGGAATGAGCGAGAGGAATTCGCGGCGCAGTGCACTGTCTTTCAGGAACACGCCGCGCATGACAGAGTTGATCATCTTGCTGTCCATGTCGCGCACGCCGCGCCAGGACATGCAAAAGTGGCTGGCTTCCATCACGATGGCCAGGCCGTCGGGCTGGGTTTTTTCCATGATCAGGTCGGCCAGTTGCACCACGGCCTCTTCCTGGATCTGCGGGCGGCCCATGATCCAGTCGACGATGCGGGCGTATTTGGACAGGCCGATCACGTTGGTGTGCTCGTTGGGCATGATGCCGATCCAGATCTTGCCCATGACGGGGCAAAAATGGTGGCTGCAGGCACTGCGCACGGTGAGCGGGCCCACGATCATCAGCTCGTTGAGGTGCTCTGCGTTAGGAAACTCGGTGATCGGTGGCTGCTCGACATAGCGGCCGCGAAATACCTCGTTGAGGTACATCTTGGCCACGCGGCGTGCCGTGTCGTTGGTGTTGTGGTCGCCCTCGGTGTGAATGACCAGGCTGTCGAGCACGCCCTGCATCTTGACCTCGACCTCGTCGAGCAGCTGTTCGAGCTCGCCCGGTTCGATGAATTCGGCAATGTTGTCGTTGGCGTTGAAGCGCTTGCGCGCAGCGGCGATGCGCTCGCGGATTTTCACGGAAACAGGCGTACCTTCATCCGGTGGAATGGGCATCATATCGGCGACTGGTTGACTGGACATGCCTGCATCCTACCAGCGAACGCCCATCTGCAATGTTCAAGGGTTTTAGGGATCAAGCGCTTATGTAGAAAGCGCCAATAGCTACATATTCAGTAGCAAATTCATGCNNCCGGCGTAGCGGGCCGGGTCCATGCGGCGCCCGGCGTGCTGCATGGCGTGCGCCAGGCGCTGGCGCAGGTCGATGGCAAAGGCGGCATCTTCGACCACCACGTTGGCCTCGCGCGCCAAAAGCAGGCTTAAAGGGTCGAGGTTGGATGAGCCCACCGTGGCCCAGGGCTTGTCGCCGTGGGCGTCGATCACCGCCACCTTGGCGTGCAAAAAGCTGGGCTCGTACTCATGGATCTCCACGCCGGCGGCCAGCAACGCGCCATACACCGGCCGCGCCGCGTGGTACTGCATGAAGTATTCGTAGCGCCCCTGCAGCAAGAGCTGCACGCGCACACCCCGGTTTGCCGCCAAAATCAGCGCGCGGCGCAGCTTGCCGCCGGGCACAAAATACGCGTTGGCGATGATGATCTCGTGGCGCGCCGCGCCAATGGCGCGCCGGTAGGCCATCTCGATGCGGCTGCGGTTGCGCACGTTGTCGCGCAGCACCAGTGCAGCCCGCATGCCGCTTGCGTCCGGGTTCTGCTGCCTGGCGTGCCGGGTGGCGCTGGCGGCACGCAGGTCGCGCACGGCTTGCGGCAAGCGGCGCAGGCGCACGTCGCGCACCGCCTGCAGGCGCCACCACAGGCTCTCCATGGCCTGGCTGGCCTGCGCCGCCAGCGAGCCGGTCGCCTGCACGGCAAAATCAAACCGCGGCGCATCAAGCGTGCCGTAGTTGGGGTCGTAAAGATCGTCCAGTACATTGATGCCGCCACAAAACACCTGCAGGCCATCGACCACGCACAGCTTGCGGTGCAGGCGGCGCCAGCGGTGGGGCAGCAACAGCCCCAGGGGCCCCAGCGGCGAATACACCCGAACCTGCACACCCGCCGCCCGCATGCGCTGCCGCCAGGCCCTGGGCAGCGGCCCGGTGCCCACGCCGTCCACCACCAGATGGGTGCGCACGCCGCGCTGCGCGGCCCTCATCAGCGCCTCGGCCACCTGCGCCCCCGCCCCGGTGAAATCGAAAATGTAGGTTTCGAACTGGATGTCGGAGAGCGCCGCATCCATCGCCTCGATCATGGCGGGAAAAAGCTCCTGCGCGCCCTGGAGCAGGCGCACCCGATGGTCTTTGGCGAAATCGGCCACCCGCTTCATGGGCCGGTCAGAGCCTGAACTCGGCAATCAGCGGCAGGTGGTCGGACATGCGCCACCAGATACGCCCCCTCGGCACATGCAGCCCGATCGGCTCCAGCCCGCGCACATAGACATGGTCGAGCTGCGCCAGCGGCAGCCGGGCGGGATAGGTGAAGGCGCGCGGCGCATCAAACTCATACAGGCCAAAATTCGACAACATGCGTTTGATCTGCATCCCCCAATCGTTGAAATCGCCGGCCACCACCACCGGCGACCCTGAGGGCACCTCGCGCTCGATGAACTGCTGCAGGCGATCGACCTGCCGCACCCGGCCGCCAGAAATCAGCCCCAGGTGCACCACGATCACATGCACACGGCGGCCATGCGCATCCACCTCCACATGCAACAGGCCGCGCTGCTCGAAGCGGTGGTCAGAGATGTCCTCGTGCTGGTGCCCGATCACCGGCCAGCGCGAGAGCAGCGCGTTGCCATGCTCGCCATGGCGCGTGAACGCATTGGTTCGGTACACCGCCTCATAGCCCTCGGGCGCCAGGTACTCGGCCTGCGGCACATCGGGCCAGCGCTGAAAATAGGCAGCTTCGCGGCGGTGCAGCTTGCGCACTTCCTGCAGGCAGACGATGTCGGCATCGAGCTGCTCCACGGCCAGCCCCAGATTGTGTATCTCCAGCCGGCGCGCCGGGCCAAGACCCTGCACACCCTTGTGGATGTTGTAGGTGGCAATGCGCAGAATGTCGGAAACGGGGTGGGATGGGTTCATGGCAAGGCAAATTGTGGCAGCAACAGGATGGCCTCGGCATTGGAAGGCGAGAAGCAGCGGTCCGCCGCCTCACACCACGGCCACCAGGCCCATGCGGTGTGCTCGCGCGGGCTCAACACCACAGGCTGGATTGCGGGCAATTGCAGACTGAACAAATGCTCGGTGTTGCGCCGCACCCCAGGTGCGTAGCGGTCCAGCCACTGCGGGTAGATGTCGTACACATTTTCCAGACCCCAGTCACGCAGCGTGCAACCCGGTGCATCTGCGCTGATGCCGGTTTCCTCCAGCACCTCGCGCACCGCCGTTTCGCGCCAGTCTTCCTGCAGGCTGTCCTTGCTGCCGGTGACCGATTGCCAGAATGGCTGGCCATCGGGCGCATCCATCGCACGGCGGATCAGCAGCACATCGAGTGCGGGCGTATGGATCACGACCAGTACCGACTCTGGAATCTTGAACGCCCTTTGCGGAAAAACTGGTTCAGGCATCGCACCGGCTCCCACGGCAGATCAGGGTGTGCCAGTGCAGTGTTTCACGCTATCTGGCACATAAAAAAGCGTCTTTTGGCCCTGGCCGTGTTGCAAATCCTCGCGATACCACCCGGTATCGCTGCGGTTTGCGCCTTGCCAGAAGCAAAAACCCCTCTTTTTTATGGGTGCCAGCAAGCGCAAAACACTGCACCAGGAGGCTGTTGGACTTGGAAATCGCCGGCTGCCAATCGGCCGCAGCGGTCCATTTTGTACCGTTTTTTGCCCCATAACCGGGCTATGGGGCTGCAAATCTGGCAAAAACCGTCCTCGCCGGGGCCGATTGGGGTGAAACCTTCGGTTTTCGCTATCGACGCTCTGGCGCGTTCACGGCTGCAAAACCACACGCCCGACGACACGGCCATGCGACAGGTCGTCCAGCGCCTGGTTCACGCTGGCCAGCGGCCGCAGATCCAGCGGAATCTGCGGCAGGTCGACCCGCTGCGCCAGCGCCACCAATTCACGCAGGTCTTGCAGGCTGGCCACATAGGAGCCGGTGATCTGCAGCGACTTGATCGCGAACATCGGTAGCGGCATGCGGAATTCACCGCCGAACAGGCCGACGATCACCACCTGCCCGGTGCGGCGCACCAGGTTGACGGCCAGCGACGACGTGGACTCGGCGCCGACAAAGTCCACCACGCCGGCGATGTCGTTGTTGCAGGCCTTGCCGATGGTGCGCAGTGCGCCTTCTTCGTTCGGGTCGAAAGCCAGTGATGCACCGTAGCGCAAGGCGGCTTCACGCTTGGCCGGATCGGGGTCGATGGCGACGATGCGCGCCTGCGAGGTGGCCGACAGCAACGCCACCGCGGTCATGCCCACCCCGCCGCAGCCGATGATGGCCACATGGTCCTCGGCCGTCATCGGGTTGAGTTTGCGGATGGCGCCGTAGGCCGTGATGCCGGCGCAGGCAAAGGTGGCGGCACGCGCCGGCTCCAGCGTGCCGATCGGCACCAGGTAGCGGCTGTGCGGCACGCGCACCATGTCGGCATAGCCGCCGGGCAACTGGATGCCGAGGTTGCGCGCTGCGCGCGGACACAGGTGGTCATCGCCGCGCAGGCACACGGCACACTGGCCGCAACCCAGCCAGGGGTAGACGATGACCTTGTCGCCCAGCGCCACGCCGCTGACCTCGGGGCCGATTTCCACCACCTCGCCGCCGATTTCATGGCCCATGGTCAGCGGCAGCGTGGCCCCGGCGCGCTCCAGCGAAGTGAGCTTGCCACCACCCATGTCGAANNGTGTTCGCTCAGGGCGGCACCCCAGCGTGGAAAGGCCCAGCGATGAGCGCAGCGGTAATTCATATTAGCCTTGAAAAAAATTGGACCGCTTGATCACGTTTCTGATCAACGACTCCGAAATCAGCTGGCGCACGACCCGAGGGCCGGCACCATCCACGTTTTTACTCAGTTGGCGGTGTAACCGCCATCGACCACCAGCTCCGCGCCATGCATGAAGGACGATTCGTCCGACGCCAGGAACAGCACTGCCTGCGACACCTCGATCGGCTGGGCAGGCCGACCCAGCAGGGTGGGGCCGAGCAGAGCCGGGCGAATGGCCGGATCGGCCAGCAAGTCCTTCGTCATCTCGGTCTCAATGACGCCCGGATGAACCGAATTGACACGGATGTTGAAGGGCGCCAGGTCAACCGCGCAGGACTTGGTGAACAGGCGCACAGCCCCTTTCGAGGCTTCATAGGCGCTGGCGCCGGGCGCGCCGACCAGACCGTAGATCGAGGAAATGTTGATGATGTTGCCGCGACCGTTTTTCTGCATCAGCGGGATCACCGCCCGGGTACCCAGGAAGAGGCCGCGCACGTTGACGTTGAAGATGCGGTCCCATTCCTCGTTGGTGGTATCCAGCGCCGGCTTCAAGATCAGAATGCCAGCGTTGTTGACCAGCACGTCGATGCGCCCGGCCTTCTCGATGATCTGGGCATAGGCGGCATTCCAGTCGGCCTCCTGGGTCACGTTGAGCGACAGGAAATCGGCCTTTCCCCCGCTCTTGCGAATGCCGTCCACCGTGGCCTGGCCCCGGGCGGCGTCCATATCGCCAACGAACACCCAGGCGCCCTGGCTGGCCAGCAGCTCGCTGTGCGATTTGCCCATTCCCATGGCGCCGCCGGTGACGAGAATGACTTTGTCTTGTACGCGATTCATAGTAACTCCTGTGATTTGCCGGATTGGCTGGTGATTGACCGACCGTCGATGAACTTGGTTTTAGCGGATATCAAAACCCGGATAGCCGCTACCTGCCACCTCGTTCAGTTTTTGAGTGTAGGCGCCCAGGCCAGCCAGATAAAACATGACTGTCCTGGCTTTGCCCGGAATGTTCGCACCGAAGATCCATGAATCGGCTTTCGGGAACAGCGTGTAGCCGGCGATTTCCTTGCAGGTGGCGGTCCAGCCATCCTCGCTTGCGCGGGTGGCTTCAACGACCTGGCGACCGGTGTCGTTCATGTGCTTGATCAGATTGGAAATCCACTCGACCTGGGTCTCGATGCTGGGCGGGAGGTTGGTGAAGGGGCCGTTGGGCCCGAGAATCATGAACAGGTTCGGATAGTCGGCGTTGGTCACGCCCAGGTAGCTGGTCGGGCCGCTTTTCCACTTTTCCTGGATCGTCAGGCCATTGCGACCGCGCAGGTCGATCCGGGTGTAATTGCCGTCCACCGCGTCAAAGCCGGTGGCGAAGATCAGCACGTCGAGTTCGTGTTCCACGCCGTCCGCTGTCTTGATGCCCTTGGGCGTGACTTCGGCAATCGGGTTGGCCTTCACGTCCACCAGCGAAACATTGTCGCGGTTGAACGTGGCGTAGTAACCGCTGTCGCACAGAGGCCGCTTGGCATACAGGTCGGTCGGCGTCAGCTTGCGGGCGGTTTCCGGGTCTTTGACCATCTCGGCGATCTTGCCGCGAATGAACGCGGCGGCGGTTTCGTTGGCCGCTTCGTCGGTTGCAATGTCGCAGAAGGTTTCGAACATGAAGCGAAAGCCGCCGCCGGTCTCCCAGGCTTTTTGGTAAACGGCCCGGCGCTCTTCTTCCGACACGCTCATGGCCGGTACGGCACTTTCTTTGAAACCAAAGGCCACGACCGAGCTGCGCACGTCCTTCCATATCTGGTCGTAGTTCTGCTTGACGGACTTGACGTA
>DCVY01000011.1:0-785 GCA_002327945.1 Acidovorax delafieldii
TTTTATTGACACAGTAAGACTAGGGCATGCCGCAGAGCATTGGTCTCTGAGGCGACACGCCCCGGTGGCCGCGCCATCGCACAATGCACCGCAGTGCCAGGCTGTTTGCCGGCAGCAGCCCTATTCAACCCAGGAGACGATGACATGACCCGCACCATCCAGCAATTGTTTGACCTCACCGGCAAGACGGCTCTTGTCACCGGTGGCTCGCGCGGGCTGGGCCTGCAGCTGGCGCATGCGCTGGGCGAGGCCGGCGCCAGGATCATGCTGAGCTCGCGCAAGGCGTCGGATCTGGAAGAGGCCACAGCCGACCTGCAGGCCGCCGGCATCGATGCGCGCTGGATCGCCGCCGACTGCGCGCAGGAGGCTGACCTGCGGCGCCTGGCCGATGAAACCCTGCAGCGCATGGGTAATGTGGACATTCTGGTCAACAATGCCGGCGCGGCCTGGGGCGCGCCCGCCGAAGACCACCCGGTCGAGGCCTGGGACAAGGTGATGAACCTCAACGTGCGTGGCTACTTCATCCTGAGCCAGCACATCGCCAAGCACAGCATGATCGCGCGGCGCAGCGGCAGCATCATCAACGTGGCGTCCATCGCGGGCTTGGGCGGCAACCCGAGCGGCATGAACACCATTGCCTACAACACCTCCAAGGGCGCAGTCATCAACTTCACGCGGGCGCTGGCCGCCGAATGGGGCAAGTACAACATCCGCGTCAATGCCATCTGTCCGGGGTTCTTTCCCAGCAAGATGACGGTGGGCACCCTCAAGGCCATGGGTGAAGA
>DCVY01000011.1:907-4390 GCA_002327945.1 Acidovorax delafieldii
CGGACTTGCGGCTCGCAACTGCAGGAGCCATGTGCCAAGACCTGCCTCAAAAGCCGCCGCAGCGCTACAAAGGCTATGCTTTGCGTCTTTTCATGAACCCGGGAGTTGCCTGTGTTGAATTTTGGTGCAGAAATCCCCTTTGTCAGCCATCTTGGTTTCACGCTGCACCGCATGTCGGGAGGGGAGTCCGAGTTGCATTACAAAGCGCGCCCAGAGCATCTGAACTCTTTTAACGTGACCCATGGTGGTGCGTCGATGACTTTGCTGGATGTGACCCTGGCCGTGGCGGCGCGCAGCGATACGCCTGACGTTGGCGTGGTCACCATCGAGATGAAGACCAGTTTCATGCGGCCTGCGCGCGGCCCCCTGGTGGCCAAGGGCCGACTGATCCACCGCACCACCAGCATGGCGTTCGCCGAAGGCACGGTGTTCGATGCCGAAGGCCGCATCTGCAGCCATGCCACAGGCACGTTCAAGTATGTGCGGCACCAGCCCGCCGAAGCTGCCGGCGGTCAACGGATGATTTCGACCGATTGATGTGCGCCGCAGCAGATGGATGCCCCGGAGCCTGTTGTTGAGCTAAACCCAGTGCCAAATCGGACTCTTGCGCGCTATTTATAAGCGCAAGCAGCTATTAAAACAGTAGTAAGAAGGAGTCTTTCATGCTGCGCAATCAACAGATCGTTCTCGACAACCGCCCCCAGGGCGAAGCCGTGGCCAGCAACTTCAAACGGGTCGCCCCCCCGCGCTCCAGGATGGCGAGGTGCTGGTGCGCCACCATCACTTGCGCCTCGACCCCTCCACGCGCGGCCGCATGAATGACAGCAAGAGCTACGCGGCCAGTCAGCCGCGGGGCGAGGTGATGATCGGTGGCACCGTGGACGATGTGGTCGAGCGCAACTCCCCCCATTCGCTGCGGGCGACAAGGTGATGGGCATGGGCGGCTGGCAGGAATACAGCGTGGTCGATGGCAATGCTGTGGGCGCTCTGCGCAAGGTGGACACCACCCATGTGCCGCTTTCGCACTACCTGGGCACCGTGGGCATGCCGGGTGTGGCGGCCTGGTATGGCCTGGTGAAAATCATTGCGCCCAAGGCGGGCGACACCGTGGTGATCGGCGCCGCCACCGGCGCCGTGGGCAGTGCTTTTGCCGCGCTGGCCAAGGCCCGAGGTTGCCGCGCGGTGGGCATTGCCGGCGGTACCGAAAAGTGCCGTTACGCCTTGGAAGAACTGGGCTTTGACGCTTGTATTGACTACAAGGAACATAGTGACGTGCAGGCCATGTCCAAGGCTTTGAAGGAAGCCTGCCCCAACGGCATCGACGGCTACTTCGAGAACGTGGGTGGCTGGATCATGGACGCCGTCATGCTGCGCATGAACGCCTTCAGCCGCGTGGCCCTGTGCGGCATGATCGCCGGCTACGACGGGGCGCCGCTGCCCATGGCCAACCTGGCGCTGATGCTCATCAACCGCATGAAGATCGAAGGCTTTATTGTCAGCGAACACATGGAAGTCTGGCCCGATGCCCTGAAGGAACTGGGCACGCTGGTGGGCACAGGCAAGCTGCGCCCGCGTGAAACCATGGCACAAGGCATCGCCGCTGCGCCCGAGGCCTTTTGGGGTCTGCTCAAGGGCAAGAATTTCGGCAAGCAATTGGTGAAACTGATCTGAGCATGAGCAGCTTGTCGTCCGCATTGCTTTGGACATGGTCCCGTTTTGACGACCTGGGCGTGCACGCGCTGCACGATGCGCTGGCCTTGCGCTGCAAGGTGTTCATCCTGGAGCAAGGCCCCTACCAGGACCCGGATGGCGCCGACAAGCACGCATGGCATCTGTTAGGGTATGACGAGGCCGGAGCCTTGCAGGCCTGCTTGCGTGTGGCGGACCCGGGTGTGAACTACCCCGAGCCCTCTATCGGGCGCGTGGTGACAGCCCGCGAGGCGCGCGGCGGCGGTGTGGGTCGCGCGCTGATGGAGCAGGGTCTGGCCCGCTGCCACCAGGTGTGGCCGGGCAGGGCTGTGCGCATCAGCGCGCAGGCGCATCTGCAGCGCTTTTATGGCAGCCTGGGGTTTGTGGCGGTGTCCGAGGTTTATCTGGAAGATGACATCCCCCACATCGAGATGCTGTGGAGCCCGCGCTGAGCGGGTCCTGGTGTTTGATCCATTCATGCTTGCCTGTTTCGACGCTTTATCAGGAGATTGCCCATGACCGCCTTGATCCTGCACCATTACCCCTCATCGCCGTTCTCTGAAAAGATAAGGCTCGTGCTGGGCTTCAAGCAGTTGCCATGGAAGTCGGTGGTCATCCCCAGCATCGCGCCCAAGCCCGATGTGGTGGCCCTCACGGGCGGCTATCGCAAGACACCATTGCTGCAAATCGGCGCCGACATCTATTGCGACTCGGCGCTGATCTGCGAGGTGCTCGAACACGAGCACCCCGAGCCCGTGCTGTATCCGCCCCACCTCAAGGGCGTGTCGCGCGTGTTTGCCCAATGGGCTGACAGCACGCTGTTCTGGGCTGCCATGGCCTACAACCTGCAACCGCGCGGTGCCCAGGCGCTGTTTGCCACTGTGGCGCCCGAGGCGGCCCAAGCCTTTGGCGAAGACCGCCGCCAGATGAGCGCCGGCATGCAGCGCCTGCGCCCGGCCGATGCCACGGCGGCCTACCGCTCGTACCTGCGGCGTCTGGCGCACATGGTGGAAGAGCATGATTTCACGTTTGGTGCCGAGCCCTGCGTGGCCGACTTCGCCGCCTACCACCCGCTGTGGTTCACGCGCCAGTGCGTTCCGGTGATGGCCGACATCTTCCAGGCCACGCCGGCCGTGCTGGAGTGGATGGACCGGGTGGCGGCGCTCGGGCATGGTCGCGTGGAGAAGTTCAGCGCGGCCGATGCCATCACGGTGGCTGCAGGTGCAGAGCCCTGGCCGCTGCTCAATGACGTCTTTCAGGACGAGCACGGCATCGCGCTGGGAACCGAGGTCACGGTGTCGGCCGAGAGCTTTGGCACCGAGCCCACGGCGGGAACCCTCATTGCCGCCACGCGCACGCGCTACACCTTGCGCCGCACCGATCCGCGTGCCGGCACGGTGCATGTGCACTTTCCCCGTATCGGCTATGTATTAAGAACATCCCCCTGAGCGGCTGCGCCGCTTGCACGGCTTGGCGACCCTTGCGCTGCGGTCGCTGGCCTCGGCAACGCCAGTTTCGGCCGCCCTCTATTCATCAGCAGACAACGCAAGGAAATACACACATGATCGACAACTTCACCCGCAAGACGGCGGTTCTGACGGGCGCAGGTTCGGGCTTCGGGCTCGAATGCGCGCGCATTGACGCGCGCCTGGGCATGAACCCGGTGCTGGTGGATGTGCAGCAGGACGCACTCAATGCCGCCGCTGCCCAGATGCAGGCCGCCGGCGCCCAGGTGGTGCTGGCCCGCAAGATGGATGTGTCGAGCGCCGCCCAATTGGAGCAACTCGCTGCGGA
>DCVY01000011.1:4492-6141 GCA_002327945.1 Acidovorax delafieldii
CAACCAGTTCTGCATCGACAGCCATCCCAAGGCGATAGGGGCCGCGCAGACACGCATGCAAGACATCCTACAGGCCCGCAACCCCGCCCACCCCTTCGCCGACAAACCCGGGCTGGGGGGCGCAACTGCGCGCCGCATTGCGTGTCGACTGAGCCCGTCCGCCCACCGGGGCACCCGGATCGGCGCCGCGCGGCGGCTTCTGAACTGATGGAGCACGTCAGCAAAATCACCCAGGCCGCCGACGCGCCGACCGATGGATTGCCCCTGCCGGCGCGCAACCGGGCCATGCTGGTCATCATTTTGGGTATTGCGATGGCGGTGCTTGACGGCAGCATCGTCACCCTCGCGCTGCCGGGCATTGCCCGCAAGCTCAACGCCAGCGCGGCCCACGCGATCTGGGTGGTCAACGCCTACCAGATGGCCACGCTGGTCATGCTGCTGCCGCTGGCGTCGCTGGGTGAGCGTCTGGGGTATCGGCGCGTGTATTTCGTCGGCATGGCGCTGTTCGCGGTGTCTTCGGTGGGGGCCATGCTGGCGGATTCGCTGGCCACGCTGATTGTTGCGCGGGCCCTGCAGGGGCTGGGCGCGGCCGGCATCATGAGCGTGAATTCCGCCCTGGTGCGCCTGACCTATCCGCGCGCACAACTGGGCCGCGGGCTGGCAATCAATTCCATGGTGGTGGCGCTGGCGTCAGTGGCCGGTCCCTCGGTGGCGGCGGGCATCCTGTCGGTGGCGCCGTGGCCCTGGCTGTTTGCGCTCAACCTGCCCCTGGGCACCTTTACGCTGTGGCTGGGTTGGCGCGCGCTGCCCTTCAATCCACCCAGCACGGTGGTGCAGGCGCGCCCGGCGGCGCTGGATGTGGTGCTCAACGTGCTGATGTTCACGTTGATCTTCGTGGGCGGCGAGCGGCTGGGTGCCAGCAGCAGCACCGGACAGGGCGTGGCCTCGCCGGCAGCCTGGGCCTTGCTGGCCGCCGGTGTGGCGGTGGGCTGGGTGTATTTGCGCCGCCAGTGGCACCTGACCGCGCCCCTGTTCCCGGTGGATCTGTTGCGCATTCCCGTGTTTGCATTGTCCATGGCGTCGTCGGTGGGTGCTTTCTGTGCGCAGACCCTGGCCTATCTGGCGCTCCCCTTTTTGCTGCTGGACGGCTTGGGCCGCAGCCCCCTGGAGGCGGGGTTGCTGATCACTGCCTGGCCCGTGGCCATTGTCGTGACGGCACCCGTTGCGGGCCGCCTGATCGGCCGCTACGCCGATGGCCTGCTGGGAGCCATTGGCATGGCTATTTTTGCCTGCGGTCTGCTGTTGTTGGCCACCTTGCCGGCCCATCCATCCTCCATCGACATGGCCTGGCGCATGGCGCTGTGCGGTGCCGGTTTCGGGTTGTTCCAGTCGCCCAACAACCATACCATCGTCACATCGGCCCCACTGCACCGCAGTGGCGCGGCCAGCGGCATGCTGGGCACCGCCCGCTTGACGGGGCAGACCCTGGGGGCTGTGATGCTGGCCGCCATCTTTACCGCGTGGCCCTCGCACGATGGCACAGGCGAATGGGTGGCATTGCTGCTTGCTGCGGCTTTTGCAGTGGTGGCGGGCGTGTGCAGTTTGCTGCGGCTGCGCACAGTGCGCTGCTGGCCGCTCGCCTCAGGCCC
>DCVY01000010.1:0-1217 GCA_002327945.1 Acidovorax delafieldii
TGATACCCTGCAAACATGGCACACGTCCTATCGCGTCACCCACCCTGAAAAAGGCATGATTTGGCTGGAGGGCAGTGCGACACCGGTCAGGCATGCAGATGGCAGCACCTCTTGGAGCGGATTCATTCGCGACATCACCGAAATGCAGGCCAGTCGGGAAGCACTTGTTTTGGCGGCAGCGGTGTTGAACTCCACATCGGATGGTGTGCTCATCCTGGACCAACATGGTCTGGTCACGTCGATGAATCCAGCTTTCTCGAAGATGACGGGTTACAGGCACCCTGATTTTTTCGGGCATCCTATTGATCGCTTGTTTGCCCTCGCCGAAGAAACTTGGACAGTGTCATCGGGACATCGCTATGGCGAAGCTTTGTGGAAAACGGCAGAGGGTAGAGAGTTGCCAGTCCTGTTGTCGTTGTCCCCGGTGGAGGAGTCTGGGCCTTCCCCCTTGCATTATGTTGTCGCCGCCACGGACATCACGGACTTGAAGGTGCATCAAGCGGAGTTGGAGCGGCTTGCTCATTACGACGCATTGACTGGACTGCCAAACCGACGGTTGCTGGAAGATCGACTGGAACAAGCCGTGGCACAGGCGCGCCGAACCGGAGAACATATAGCCGTTGCCATGCTGGACCTTGATAAGTTCAAGCCGGTGAACGACACCTACGGTCATGAAGCTGGCGACCAGTTGCTGGTCGAAGTGTCAAAGCGCATCAAGCGTGTGATGCGAGCTAGTGATACGGTGGCGAGGTTGGGTGGGGATGAGTTCGCGCTGATATTTCGCGATGTACAGAACCCAGTGGCGTTTCAGAGGGTGATTGACACCATTCAAGAGCCGGTGTTACTTGACGCAGGTCAGGTGCAAGTGTCTGCGAGTATGGGAGTCGCGTATTTCAGCCACCAAAAACCCGCGTCCGGAGATCAACTTATGCGGCAGGCAGATATGGCCTTGTATCAGTCGAAAGAGGCTGGAGGAAATCGTTTCACTTGAGCCACTTGCCGAATTCAAAAGGTGCGAGCCTTCAAGCGGACGAAATTCTCGAAATTGAGAGTCTTTCGCATTTCGAGGCATTCGTATTCCTCGCAACATCGGCTTGTCCTTGTTTCGCGCGTAGCCAGCCCTCGCAGGTCGCTGCGAACTGGTTTTGAAGCGGCTGTGGTCTAAACCTAGAAACGGCAGTTGACCGCTTTGCATCCCTTCGCAAGCCGCATGCAAT
>DCVY01000010.1:1265-9542 GCA_002327945.1 Acidovorax delafieldii
CACGGCACCGGCAGGCGCATCCAACGGCCGTTTTTAGGCTAAAACGTGTGCTTTCGACTCACACCAGCAACCTCGTGAACTGATCGGCTTTTGCACATATTCAATCGCCCATCAGGGCAGGGGCTGCCCGCCCTGGCAAACACCCGCCACCGGTTTGGGTCTTACTCTTGGGGCGGCAGACGGGGCGCCGCATACAATGCCCCGTTGTGCCCTGGCAGGCTCATTGGTGCTTGCTGCTGGCGGTTTTTCTGAATTTTGACCATCCGTTTGTGGAGTCCAGTCCGTGTTTATTTCTTCTGCTTTCGCCCAGACCGCTCCTGCCGCCGCCGCTGGTGGCGGTGACATCATGTCCTCGCTCACGGGCATGCTGCCCCTGGTGCTGATGTTCGTGGTGCTGTACTTCGTCATGATCCGCCCCCAGATGAAGCGCCAGACGGAACACCGCGCCATGATCGACGCCATCGCCAAGGGCGATGAAGTGGCCACGGCTGGCGGCATCATCGGCAAGGTCACACGCCTGTCCGAAGGTTTCCTGCACCTCGAGATTGCCAGCGGCGTGGAAGTACAGGTCCAGCGCAGTGCGGTGGCGCAGGTGCTGCCCAAGGGTACGGTCAAGTAATCAATGAACATCCCCCGCAGGCGCTGCGCAGCGTCTGCTGGCAGGGCGCGGAAGAGGCGTAAAAATGAACCGTTATCCGGTCTGGAAGTACGCGATCCTGGTGATCGTGCTGCTGGCAGGTGCCCTGTACACCCTGCCCAATTTCTTTGGCGAAGCGCCTGCGGTGCAGGTTTCGTCGGCCAAGGCCACCGTCAAGGTGGATGCTGCGGTGCAGCAGCGGGTGGAGGACGTACTGAAGGCTGCGGGTGTCGCGCCCGACCTGGTGACGCTCGAAGGTGGCTCGGTGCGTGCGCGCCTGGACACGCCCGACAACCAGCTCAAGGCCCGCGACGCCATCCAGAAGGCGCTGGTGCCCGACCCGGCCAACCCCTCGTACATCGTGGCACTGAACCTGGTGTCGCGTTCGCCGGCCTGGCTCACCGCGCTGCATGCGCGCCCCATGTACCTGGGGCTGGACTTGCGCGGTGGCGTGCACTTCATGCTGCAGGTGGACATGCAGGCCGCGCTGACCAAGAAGGCCGAGTCCTATGCCGGCGACATCCGCACCGCGCTGCGCGACAAGAACATCCGCCATGGTGGCATCAGCCGCGATGGCCAGGCCATCGACATCAAGGTGCGCGACGAAGCCACGCAGACGGCGACCCGCAACCTGATCTCCGACCAGTTCACCGACCTGCAGACCACCAGCATGCCCGACGGCACCGAGTTCAAGCTGCGCGCCACCATCAAGCCCGAGGCCACGCGCCTTGTGCAGGAGCAGGCGCTCAAGCAGAACATCACCACGCTGCACAACCGCATCAACGAACTGGGCGTGGCCGAACCCGTGATCCAGCAGCAGGGCCTGGACCGCATCGTGGTGCAGTTGCCCGGCGTGCAGGACACGGCCAAGGCCAAGGACATTCTGGGCCGCACGGCCACGCTGGAAGTGCGCCTGGTCGACGAAGGCACCGAAGCGCGCTCGGCAGAAGCCGGCCAGGGCCCCGTGCCGTTTGGCTCGGAGCGCTACCTGGAGCGCGGCGGCCAGCCTGTCATCGTGAAAAAGCAGGTCATCCTGACCGGCGAAAACCTCACCGACGCGCAGCCCGGCTTTGACGGCCAGACCCAGGAACCCACGGTCAACCTCACGCTCGATGCCAAGGGCTCGCGCATCTTTCGCGACATCACACGCGAAAACATTGGCAAACGCATGGCCATCGTGCTGTTTGAAAAGGGCAAAGGCGAGGTGGTCACGGCCCCCGTGATCCGCAGCGAAATCGGCGGTGGCCGTGTGCAGATCTCGGGCCGCATGACGACCGCCGAAGCCAATGACACCGCGCTGCTGCTGCGTGCCGGCTCGCTGGCCGCACCGATGGAGATCATCGAGGAGTTCACCATCGGCCCGAGCCTGGGCGCCGACAACATCGCGCGCGGCATCGACAGCGTGGTCTGGGGCATGGTGGCCGTGGCCGCCTTCATGTGCGTGTATTACCGGCTGTTTGGCGTGTTTTCCACCCTGGCACTGTCGGTGAACGTGCTGCTGCTGCTGGCCATCCTGTCGATGCTGCAAGCCACGCTGACATTGCCCGGCATTGCCGCCATGGCACTGGCACTGGGTGTGGCGATCGACTCGAACGTGCTGATCAACGAGCGCATCCGCGAGGAATTGCGCGAGGGCGTGTCACCCCAGGCGGCCATCCACATGGGCTATGACCGCGCCTGGGCAACCATTCTGGACTCCAACGTGACCACGCTGGTCGTGGGTCTGGCCCTGCTGGCGTTTGGCTCTGGCCCCGTGCGCGGTTTTGCCGTGGTGCACACCATCGGCATCCTGACCAGCATGTTCTCGGCGGTGTTCTTCTCGCGCGGCGTGGTGAACCTCTGGTATGGCCGCCAGAAAAAGCTCAAGAGCCTGTCGATCGGACAGGTCTGGAAACCAGACGCCGACACCGCTGTGGCCAAAACGAACTAAAGGACTGCGGCCATGGAATTTTTCCGTATCAAAAAAGACATCCCCTTCATGAAGCACGCGTTGGTTTTCAACGCGATTTCCTTCATCACCTTTGCGCTGGCCGTGTTCTTCCTGCTCACACGCGGCCTGCACCTGTCGGTGGAGTTCACCGGCGGCACGGTGATGGAGGTGGCTTACAGCCAGCCGGCCGAACTTGCCAAGGTGCGCGAAACCGTGGCAGGCATGGGCTACGCCGATGTGCAGGTGCAGAATTTCGGCACCTCGCGCGACGTGATGATCCGCCTGCCCGTGCAAAAGGGTGTGACCTCTGCCCAGCAAAGCGATCAGGTCATTGCCGCGCTCAAGGCGGCCGATCCGTCCGTGACGCTCAGGCGCACCGAATTTGTCGGCCCGCAGGTGGGCGAAGAGCTGGTGCAGGGGGGCCTCATGGCGCTGGCCATGGTGGTGGTGGGCATCGTGGTTTACCTGGCCTTTCGCTTCGAGTGGAAGTACGGCGTGGCCGCCATCATCGCCAACCTGCACGATGTGGTGATCATCCTGGGCTTCTTCGCATTCTTCCAGTGGGAGTTCTCGCTGTCGGTGCTGGCGGCCGTGCTGGCCGTGCTGGGCTATTCGGTGAACGAATCGGTGGTGATCTTCGACCGGATCCGCGAGGCCTTCCGCAAATACCGCAAGATGAACACGCACGAGGTGATCGACCACGCCATCACCAGTACCATGAGCCGCACCATCATCACCCACGCCTCCACCGAGGCGATGGTGCTGTCGATGTTCTTCTTTGGTGGCCCCAGCCTGCACAATTTTGCGCTGGCACTGACCATCGGCATCCTGTTCGGCATCTATTCGTCGGTGTTCGTGGCAGCGGCCATTGCCATGTGGCTGGGCGTGAAGCGGGAAGACCTGGTCAAGGTGGCCAGGAAGGATGAAGACCCTAACGATCCCAACGCAGGGGCCACAGTCTGACGCGCTACCATTGACTTATGCCCGCACCCCCCCCGTCCATTTCGCAGCGTCGCCTGGCCCGCCAGGCGCGCCAGAAGTTTGTGGAAGGACTCTGCGCCGGGCTGCCTGGGGTGGACAAGGTGGTTCTGGATTTTCTGTCCCAGCTGATGTCCCAGACCGGTACGCAGCGCCAGATGCAGTCGCGGCGCGATGCCTGGCAGCTTTACCAGCAGCGCCACACCGAATGGGTGGCACACATGAACCGGGCCCTGCGCGAGGCACTGTTCCCCCCCATCAGCACGACACGCGGCGCCCAGGCCGCTGGCGGGCACTTCGAGCTGCTCAGCGACGAGGTGGTGGAAAACCAGATCGCCGCCTCCCGCATGGCGCTCACGGTCACGGAGCAGGTCAGCCACCAGCTCGACACGGTACGGCAGCAAACCCAGTCGCTGGAAGGCCAGGACCTTGACAGCAATGACATTCTGCGCCCCGAGGCCGTCTGCCTGATCGTCGTCGAGCAATGGGGCAAGGCGGGCCTGCCGCGCACCGACCTGCTGACCGTGGTGGACCCCTTGCAGCGCGACCTGGCCAACCTCCTGCAAAAGCAGTACCAGGCCGTGAACGCGTTCTATGAAGAGCAGGGCATCACAACACCAACCGACCTTCGGGGGCGCGTGCGCCGGACCGAGGGCGGTGCCGTGGCAGGCAGCGATGCCGCTGCGGACGGATTGGCATCGCAGGCACTGGCGCAAACCCGCCAGGCCATGGCTGCCGCGCGCGCAGGGCCACCGAGGCCATCCCAACCCCAGGGAATGGGAACAGCTTTCGCCACCGGCATGACCCCCCTGTTGCGTGCGCGCCAGCGGGCCCAGGGGGTCATGGGGCAACTGCGGCGGCTGCTCACCCAGCCCGCCACCGGCTTTGACCTGGTCAACGCACCGCCCGCCTCGGCGGCGCTGGCGCATGCCCTCACGGCCTACCGCGTCCAGGCCGACACCTACTACAGCGGGGTCGCCACGCTCATCGAAGACTACAGCCCTGCCGCGGTGGTGCAACTGGCGGGCACGGTACGGGAGCGCTCCACCGAGTTGAAGAAAAAGGCCTCCACGGCAGGAGAAAAAGCCATCATCGAGGTGGTGGCACTGATGTTCCAGAGCATTCTGGCCGAGGACCGCATTCCTCCCGCTGTGCGCGTGTGGTTTGCGCGCCTGCAGGTGCCGGTGCTGCGCGTGGCCCTGGCAGAGCCAGAGTTCTTCAGCAACATCGCCCACCCGGCGCGCCAGCTCATCGACCGCATGGGCGCCTGCGTCATGGGATTTGATGCCACCACGATCAATGGCAGCGCCCTGGAGGCAGAAATCCGCCGTGTGGTGCAGGTGATCGAGCAATACCCCGAAACCGGGCGGCGGGTCTTTCAGCTGGTGTACGACGAGTTCGAGAAATTCCTGTCGAAATTCCTGACCGAAAAACAGGCCACGTCGCGCCTTGTGAGCGTGGCCCAACAGGTGGAGCAGAAAGAAACGCTGGCCATCCAGTACACGATCGAGTTGCGCACCATGCTGCGCGAAATGCCAGTGCGCGACGAGATTCGGGAGTTCCTCTTCAAGACCTGGGCCGAGGTGCTGGCCCTCTCGGCCGTGCGCGATGGCCCGCAGCATGCCGATACCGTCACCTTCAAACGCACTGCGGCCGATCTGGTGTGGGCGGCCAGCGCCAAGCCCCACCGCAGCGACCGTGCGCAGGTCATCCAGGGCCTGCCCGGCCTGCTGCAGCGCCTGCGCCAGGGTCTGGCGCTGATGGGGATCGAAGGAGCAGCGCAGGACGCGCAGATCAAGGTACTGACCGACACCCTGGCCGATGCCTTCCTGTCCAAGACGGCTTCCATACCGCAGGCCCACATCGACGCCATGGCCAAGCGCCTGGCCAACCTCGAAGACTTCATCGGGGATGCCACGCTGGGGGACTTGCCGCTCAATGCCGACAACATCGAAATGATGCTCGGTATCGATGCGTCCTCGATCCACGTCATTGCCGACAACGGAGCGCCGGTGGACGCGGCCATGGTGGCCTGGGCCCAGGAGCTGCAACGGGGCACATGGTTCACCCTGGACCACAACGGATCGTCGGCGCAGGTGCAGTACGCCTGGCAGAGCCAGCGCAGGCAATTGCACCTCTTTGCCGCCACGGACGGCAGCAGCTACCTGATACAGCTGCGCCGACTGGCGGCCTACCTGCAATCCGGACTGCTGGTGGCACAGGACGAGGAAGGCATCACCCTGCGCGCCACGCGCGACGCGCTGGCCAAGCTGGATGCCAATCCAGAACGGTTGCTGGGCTGACCCGCACGTCCCCGGCAGCAGCGGCAAACAGCGTTCCGTTCAGGCGCTGCCCATGCGCTGAAACAGGCCGCCCGGCAACCGGGCCACGACACCGGCCAGCTCCAGCTCCAGCAGCTGCACCTGCATGGCAGCGGTATCCATACCCGTGCGCGCCATCAGTGCATCCAGCCCCACCGGATCAAACCCCATCGCCTGGAGCAGTGCACTTTCGTGCGGACCGGCGGGGGCCGTGCCGGGTGCGTCCGGCTTCGGCGCTGCACCTGGGACAGGAGGCTGGAGCTCTTCCAGCACGTCCTGCGCAGATTCCACCAGCTTGGCGCCCTGCCGTATCAGGGCATGGCATCCACGCGACTGGGGCGCGTGGATGGAGCCCGGAATGGCCAACACTTCTCGCCCCTGCTCCACCGCCAACCGGGCCGTGATCAGCGAACCCGATGCCAATGCCGCTTCCACCACCAGCGTTCCCTGCGAAAGACCCGCGATGATGCGGTTGCGCTTGGGAAAATTCGCAGCCAGGGGCGGCGTGCCCAAGGGATATTCACTGACCAGAATGCCATGGGCGGCGATGCGCCTGGCCAGCCCCGAATTCTGACGGGGGTACACCCTGTCGAGCCCCGTTCCCACCACCGCAATCGTGGCGGGAACGGTGGCACCCGCCACCGCGCTGTCCAGCGCCCCCTCGTGCGCGGCGGCGTCCACCCCCAGCGCCAACCCGGACACGATGGTCAGCCCCGCCGCATGCAGTGCGCGCGCAAACTGCCGCGCGTTTTCAGCGCCCTGTGCGGTGGGGTTGCGGCTGCCCACGATGGCCAGGCACTGGCCAGCGGGAAAGGGATTGGCGGCCCACAGCGCTGCCGGCCCGATGCCATACAACACCAGGGGAGGGTCTTCCGTGTCGAGCAGGGCCTGCGGGTAGCGGCCATCGCCCAGCGTCAGGAAAACCCGTGCGGGCCCTTCAGGCGTCGGGCCCTGGAGCCACGCCCAGGTGGTCTCCAGTTGCTGCGCGAAGTCCGCCGGAAGCTGCCGCAGGGCCTGCGCCTGCGCCGGCGTCACGCACTTCGCCAGCATGCCCTCGGACTGCTGAAAAATGGCCGCAGGAAGGCCAAAGGCCGCCAGAAGGCGGCGGGCGGTGCCGTTGCCAACGCCCGGGGTCAGCGTCAGTCGCAACCAGCCGGCGAGCTCATCGCGGTCGATGGCTGGGATGGGGCCGTGAGGGACTCGTTCCCCCGGCAACCGCGCGGGCTCCGATTCCATCCTTATTCGGGATTGACCAGGCGATCACCCACCCGCACGCCGGTGCTGATTTCCAAAATCAAGGCGTAAGAAACACGGTCAAAGGTGCGGAACACCATGACATGGCCATTGCGCTCGCTGGGCAGCTTGATCACCGTCTTTGCGACGTCCGTGCCGTCCTTCATGCGGTCGCCCTTGGTCAGGATATGAAGCACCTGGCCGGCCTCCATGCCGTCCTGCGTGCCCCGGTTGATGGCGACGACCTGGTTCTGCGCTGCGTAGGACACCGAGTTGCCGCCATAGATCGAGACCACGCGCGCATCGACCTTTACCTGGGGGGCGCGCGGCGTGTAGCTGACAAAGGCGCGCGCCGGTGCCGGCAGCAGCCGGTCGCCCGCGCGAACCTCTTCCTTGGTTGCTGTCAGTTCCACGGTGGCGGGCACATGGTCGTAGGCAATGCCGCCCTTGCCATTGGCCGTTTCTTCGACCGACTCGCCCCGCACCAGCTCGGCCTTGCCGACGTACTGCGCCTCGTAGCCCAGGATTTCACCCGTCAACGGATCCTTGAGGGCAATGGCATCCCGGAAAACCCGGTAATGGCGGGGCACACCGGGCTCCACACGCAGCGGATTGGCCGCGTCGCCCCGGGCATAGGCCCGATCGCCGTCGGCCATCAGCACGCGCTCATCCACCGTGGCCACGATGCGCGGGGCGCGCTGCAGCACCTCGGCGTCCACCACCAGCGGTTCCACCAGGAAGGGCTCGATGAGGTGGGGCTTGAGTGTGGGCAGGGCGGTGTCGGCCAGGCTGTCGCTGCGCGTGCGCGGTGACACCCGCACCGTTTCAGGCGCGCTGCGGGCACTGGTGCGAAGGCGTGCGTAGCCGCCGTTTTTTTCGAGATGCAGCGTCTGGCCCGGATAGATCAGGTGGGGGTTGGGCAGGGCCTGGAGATTCATGCCCCACAGCTCGGGCCATCGCCACGGGCGCTGGAGGTACATGCCCGAAATACCCCAGAGCGTATCGCCACGCTTGACGACATAGGTGTCGGGGGCTGACGGCGCCAGTTCAGACAAAGGAACACCACGTTCGGCCACCTGTTGCGCCGTGGCCCGCTGGCCACTGGTGACCGGGTAATTCTGCGCCTGGGCCGGAGCGGCAAGCATGGCGCCGGCCAGTACTGTCAACGCGCCCAAGGC
>DCVY01000010.1:9604-18938 GCA_002327945.1 Acidovorax delafieldii
CCTTCATCCATGGCAATTCTTCCCATTCTCTGTTATCCGGACCCTCGACTTCACAAGGTCGCCCAGCCAGTTCAGGCCGTGGATGCCCGCATCCAGGCGCTGGTTGCGGACATGCTCGCCACGATGTACGACGCCCACGGCATTGGCCTGGCGGCCACGCAGATCGACGTGCACGAGCGCATCGTGGTCATCGACGTCTCCGAGGAGCGCAATGAACCCCTGGTGCTGATCAATCCCGAGGTTGTCTGGACCAGCCCGGACAAGCATGTCGGCGACGAGGGCTGCCTTTCGGTGCCGGGCATCTACGACGGCGTCGAGCGCGCAGCGGCCGTGCATGTGCGCGCCCTGGACACCCAGGGACAGTCACGCACCCTGGAAGCCGAAGGCCTGCTGGCCGTCTGCGTCCAGCATGAGATGGACCACCTCATGGGCAAGGTGTTTGTGGAATACCTCTCCCCCCTCAAGCGCAACCGCATCAAGACCAAGCTGCTCAAGCAACAGCGGGAAGCCGGCGAGTGAGCACCAGGAGGCGCCGACCTGGCATCGGCGTCGGTACGCTGGTTTTGGGGGTGCTGCTGTCGGCATGCACCTCACCCGACCTGGAGAAACCCGGCGCCCATCGCGCCGACGTGCTGACCGGGCTGGGCGCACCGTACAGCGTCTCTGCCTTGCAAGGCACCCGAGAGCGCCTGCTGTATTCCACCTTGCCGGCCGGCCGCCAGGTATTTCACCTGGACTTTGATGCCACCGGGCGCCTTGAACACGTCGAGCAGGTGCTGACCCTGGCCCGTTTTTCGGGCATTGCACCGAACCAATGGACCCGGGGCAACGTGGAGCGCACCTTCAGCCCGCCAATGCGGGTCGAGCGGATGGCCCGCTTTGACGGCGACGTCTGGACCTACCGGTTCATGGACGACTACGCACCGCGCCTGGCGCACATCCACATCGACCGCGCCGGCACCGTGCGCCAGCGGGTCTTCACCGATGACCAGCCCCCGGGCGATGGCAGGGATTTCTGACCGCCGCCACCCGCCATTTTTTTCATGAAAATCATCTTTGCCGGAACCCCCGAATTCGCCCGCGTGGCATTGCAACGTCTGCTGAGCGCGGGGTTCACCGTCCCCCTCGTCCTCACCCAGCCCGACCGCCCCGCGGGCCGGGGCATGAAACTGCAGGCCTCGCCCGTCAAGCAATGCGCACTGGAGCATGGCATTGCAGTGGCCCAGCCCCGCAGCCTGCGCCTGGACGGCAAGTTTCCCGAAGACGCTGCCGCCGCCCGTGCGGCACTCCTGGCCGCACAGGCCGATGCCATGGTGGTGGCGGCCTACGGCCTGATCCTGCCGCAGTGGGTGCTGGATGCCATGAGCGCCGCCCGGCCGCCCGAAGGCGCGAAAGCCCCCTCGGGGGGCAGCGAACCACGCGCAGCGGGGAGCGTGGGGGCACTGATCAGCGCCGCCCGGCCGCCCGAAGGCGCGAAAGCCCCCCCGGGGGGCAGCGAACCACGCGCAGCGGGGAGCGTGGGGGTCCATGGTCTGGGTTGTTTGAACATCCACGCCAGCCTGCTGCCGCGCTGGCGCGGCGCCGCCCCCATCCACCGCGCCATTCAAGCGGGCGACACTGAAACGGGCGTCACCATCATGCAGATGGACGCGGGCCTGGACACCGGCGCCATGCTGCTGACCGAAAAAATGCCCATCGCCCCCCGTGACACCAGCGCCACGTTGCACGACCGCCTGGCCGACCTGGGCGGGCGCATGATCGTGGAGGCGCTCAAGCTGGCCGCGTGTGGCGGTCTGCAGCCGGTGGTGCAACCGGAGCAGGGCGTGACCTATGCCCACAAGATCGAAAAATCCGAAAGCGCGGTGGACTGGTCGATGCCGGCGCAGGCGATTGGCCGGCAAATCCGCGCCTTCGATCCTTTTCCCGGTGCGAGCACCACCCTGGGCAGCGAGACCATCAAACTCTGGGACTATGAAATCCATGGCCATCAGCGTTTGCCAGACCAGCGCTGCGGCGAGATTTTGTCCATCGACAACACCGGCGTGCTCGTGGCCTGCGGTGAAGATGCCCTGCGCCTGACCAGCCTGCAGCGCGCCGGCGGCAAGCGCTTGCCGGCCTCCGATTTTCTGCGCGGCTTCCCGCTGCAGACCGGCATGGTGCTGGGTGCCGAGCAAGCGCCCGGCGCCACCACCGGCGCAACGATAGCGCCATGAGCCTGCAGACGGTCCGCCAGACCGTGCGCCACCCGGCGTTTCGCCTGGCCATCACCGACATGGCCGGCACCTCGCTAGGCATCGCCGCCTGGGGCCTGGTGACGGGCGTTGCCATGGTCAAAAGCGGCATGCCGATGTCCATGGCGATTTTCATGTCGCTGCTGGTGTATGCCGGCAGCGCGCAGCTGGCCGTGCTTCCACTGCTGGCCACTGGCGCGCCGCTGTGGGTGGTGTGGCTCACGGCGTCGTGCGTGAACCTGCGCTTCGTGATCTTCAGCAGCCTGTGGCGCAGCTACTTTGCCCACCTGCCCCTGCGCCAGCGCCTGGCCATTGGCTACTTCAGTGGCGACGTGATCTTTGTGGCCTTCATGAAGCGCTTTCCCGAACCGCAGCCCGCACCCGACCAGGCGCCCTATTTCTGGGGCGCCGCCACCACCAACTGGCTGGCCTGGCAGGTGCCGTCGATCGCCGGCATCCTGCTGGCCAAGGCCGTGCCGCTGTCGTGGGGCCTGGGGTTTGCCGGTGTGCTGGCGCTGCTGGGGGTGCTGCTGTCGCTGCTGTTCGACCGCGCCACCTGGCTGGCCACGGGGGTGGCCGCCACGGCCGCCATTGCCGCCTTTGCCCTGCCGCTCAAGCTCAACATCCTGGTGGCCATTGCCGCTGCAGTCACGGTGGGCCTGCTGATCGAGGCGGTGGACCGGCGCCGCCACAAGCCCGAGGTGCTGCTGGTGCCGGCCGACAGCATGATCAGCGCCGACGAGCTCGAACAGGTCGAGGCGGGCGACGCAGTGGCACGGCGCGAGGAACTGCATCCATGAATTGGGATGGGTTTGAATCCTTCATCGCGGTGGTGGGCCTGGCCGCGCTCACCCTGGTGACGCGCGCCTTCTTCATGATCCCCGAGCGCGAGCTGCCCATGCCCGACTGGCTCAAGCGCGGGCTCAAATACGCGCCCCTGGCCGCGCTCACGGCCGTCATTGCGCCCGAGATCCTGATGTCGCACGGCGAGTTCATCACCACGCTGAAAGACGCGCGCCTGCCGGCCGTGCTGTGCGCCGTGGCCTACTATTTCTGGCGCCGCGGCATTCTGGGCACCATCGTGGTGGGAATGCTGGTGTACCTGCCACTGCACATCGGCTGGGGCTGGTGATCATCGTGCACCCCCTGAGCCGCTGCGCGGCTTCCCCCTGAGGGGGACGCCGCCAGTGGCCTGGCAAAGCCAGTTCCACGGCGCCCGCTGGCCTCGGGCACGCCAGCTCGAAAGGCTCGCTCACTAAAATGGTGGCCCTCATCCCATTCCCTCCCAACCGCTGACGCCCTCCTCCATGAACATCCTGCGTTTTTCCGATCTGTGCGCCCAGGGCAAAGTCCAAGGCCAACGTGTTTTCATCCGCGCCGACATGAACGTGCCTCAGGACGACACCGGCCACATCACCGAAGACACCCGCATCCGCGCCTCGATTCCATGCATCCGCATGGCCCTGGACGCGGGCGCCGCCGTGATGGTGACCAGCCACCTGGGCCGCCCCACCGAAGGCGAGTTCACCCCCGCAGACTCGTTGGCGCCGGTGGCCGAGCGTCTGTCCGAGCTGATGGGCCGTGAGGTGCCCCTGGTCGCCAACTGGACCGGCGGCGTACAGGTTGCGCCCGGCCAGGTCGTGCTGCTCGAAAACTGCCGTCTCAACGTGGGCGAAAAGAAAAACAAGGAAGAACTGGCCCGTCAGATGGCCGCCCTGTGCGACATCTACGTGAATGACGCCTTTGGCACGGCCCACCGCGCCGAGGGCACCACCTATGGCATCGCGCAATACGCCCCCATTGCGTGCGCCGGCCCGCTGCTGTCGGCCGAAATCGACGCCCTGACCAAGGCCCTGGCCCAGCCCCAGCGCCCGCTGGCCGCCATCGTGGCGGGCTCCAAGGTGTCCACCAAGCTCACCATCCTGCAAAGCCTGGCCGACAAGGTGGACCAGCTGATCGTGGGTGGCGGCATTGCCAACACCTTCATGCTGGCCGCAGGCCTGCCCATCGGCAAGAGCCTGGCCGAGCCCGATCTGCTGGACGCCGCCCGGTCCGTGATGGCCGCCATGAAGGCGCGTGGCGCCGAGGTGCCGATTCCCACCGACGTCGTCACCGCCAAGACCTTTGCCGCCGATGCGCCCGCCACCATCAAGGCCGCCACCGATGTGGCCGAGGACGACCTGATCCTGGACATCGGCCCCGAAACCGCCGCACGGCTGGCCGCCCAGCTCAAATCGGCTGGCACCATCGTCTGGAACGGGCCCGTGGGCGTCTTCGAGTTTCCTGCCTTTGAAAACGGCACGCGCGAGATTGCCCAGGCCATTGCGCAATCCCCCGCATTCAGCATTGCAGGCGGTGGTGACACGCTGGCAGCGATTGCCAAATATGGCATCGAGCAGCAGGTGGGCTATATATCCACCGGCGGTGGCGCGTTCCTGGAAGTTCTCGAAGGCAAGACCTTGCCGGCGTTCGAGATCCTCGAGAAACGGGCTGCCTGACTGGCCTGCCCGATATTGACACTGGCCCGCCTAAAATTGCGCCCCATGACCTTTCTCGACATGTTGCGCAATGCATCCTCCCAGAACAACTCGATGCTCTGCGTGGGACTGGACCCTGAACCCACCCGGTTTCCCGCAGGCCTGCGTGGCGACCCGCGCAAGATCTATGACTTTTGCGCCGCGATTGTTGACAGCACGGCCGATGTAGCCTGCGCCTTCAAGCCCCAGATCGCCTACTTTGCCGCGCATGGCGCGGAAGACCAGCTCGAGCGGCTGATGCAGCACATGCGCTGCAATGCGCCCCAGGTGCCGGTGATCCTGGATGCCAAGCGCGGCGACATCGGCTCCACCGCCGAGCAATATGCCAAGGAGGCCTTCGAGCGCTATGGCGCCGACGCCGTCACACTCTCGCCGTTCATGGGGTTGGATTCCATCGAACCCTATCTGGCCTACCACGGCAAGGGCGCCTTTTTACTGTGCCGCACCTCCAACCCCGGCGGCGATGACCTGCAAAACCAGCGCCTGGCCAGCATCGACGGCCAGCCCCTGCTGTACGAACATGTGGCGCGCCTGGCGCAAGGCCCCTGGAACAAAAACGGCCAGCTGGGCCTGGTGGTGGGTGCAACCTACCCCCAGGAAATCGAGCGCGTGCGCGCCATCGCCCCCACGCTGCCCCTGCTGATCCCCGGCGTGGGCGCACAGGGCGGCGATGCGGTGGCCACCGTGCGGGCCGGCCTGCGCGCTGATGGCCCCATCATCGTGAACTCGTCGCGGGCCATCCTGTATGCCTCGGGCGGAGACGATTTCGCCACCGCAGCGCGCCACGAAGCGCTGCGCACCCGNNTGCGGTTTGCGCCTTGCCAGAACCCAAAACCCCTTTTTTTTATTGGTGCCAGCAAGCGCAAAACACTGCATTAGCGAGGTCTGCTGCGCCAGCCGCGAGACGATGTTCGACGCCGCCCATGCCGCTGCCGCGCACAGCGTCAGCCACAGGCCCGCCAGCGTGGTGCCGCCCGCAGCATCGCCGGGTTGCAGATAGTTGATGGCAAAGCACAGCAACCCAGCCCCGCCAGCGCGAGGCCCGACACCAGGGGCAGGGCCGCGCACAGGTAGCGCCAGGTGCCCAGCCGAAAGGGTGTAAGAACGTGTTTACGATCTGAAGCTGCGCAGGCCCCATTGCCTGGCCACGAAAGTTCACGCCCCCGAGCAACACCACCGCCCACGTGGCCAGAAGATCGCGGGGCCGCATCGGCCCTGGCAGCTTCGGCATGCGCGGCTCACTGCGCTGCGCGCGCCGCCTCGATATGGGCCTTGACACGCTGGGCCAGCGCGATGTCGCCGGGGGTCTCGGGCATCCAGGTGTCCACCGCGCGGGGCTGGCCTGCTTCATCCACGGCGGCGTACACCGCCACGCAATGGGTCACGGGTTGCAGTTCCCGGCTCTGGATGCTGCCGGCCCGCACTTCAATGGCCAGGCCCATGCTGCTGCTGCCGGTGAAGGCCAGGCGGGCCTCCACCTCCACCAGATCACCCGGACGGACGGGCCGCAGAAAACTCGTGCTGCCCACAAAGGCTGTTGCGCAGGCACAGTGCGCCCAGGCACTGGCGCAGGCCAGGCCTGCCTCGTCGGCCCAGAGCAAGACCGTCCCACCCTGGATGCAGCCGGACGCCGAAGGCGCGCCGCAAGAAGCCAGAAAACGCAGGGTGATGGAATGCATGCAGGAAAATCTCCGCAAAAGGGACCGTCAGGGCATTATTGCCTGCGTTCCATGGGTCCGTGCAGCAGGCGAGACAGAAGGGGTGCGGCCACCGGGCCACCGGGCCACCGGCAAGTCGAAGTCATAACTTGACATGCATCAATATCACTTTGTGCCAGCATCCCTACACTTCGTTACATACTGCGACGCCCGACAAGGGTTTACTGCCTGCCCGTTGCCGACAACCTGCTCGGCCCTTGTGTTTTCTCGACCCGCACATGTGTGCGCTTTTTGCCATGTCTCTCCTCCATCGCCTTGGTCTGCTGCAGAAATTCATGATCCTGGGAACGATCGGTCTGATGATGAGCGCCCTGCCCACGTTCCTTTATGTGAGCAATTCACTGCAGTCGATTGCGGCGGCGCGGCATGAATCCGTGGGCGCTGCGCCCGCGATCGTGCTGAACAAGGTGGTGCGACTGATGCAGGTGCACCGCGGCCTGTCGGCCGGCATGCTCAGCGGGGATGAGACACTGGCAGCACGCCGGCCCGCCACCCGCGAGGCCCTGGAAAAAGCCATGGGCGAAGTGGCGGCCAGCTTTGCCGCAGCCCAGGTGCCCGCCGCGCAAGCCACCGCGTGGGCGCAGGCCCTGCAGACCTGGAAAACCCTGGAGCAGGCCGTGGCCGCACGCAGCCTGCAGACCGCGCAAAGCACGGCGCAGCACACGCAGCTGATTGCCTCCATCATGCTGATCAACGAGGGTCTGCTGCATGCCTACGGCCTGCAGACCGACCCCGACGCCGACACCCATGCCCTCATCCAGGCCGCGCTGGTGCACGCCCCGATGCTGGGCGAAAAACTGGGCGTTCTGCGCGCGCAGGGCTCGGGGCATCTGGGGCGCGGCGAGCTGCCCCCGCAAGACAAGGGGCAGCTGCTGGTACTGCGCCAGGGCGTGACCGAACTGCAGGCCGGAACCCTGCGCAGTTTTGACCGGGCACTGGAGCTGAACCCGCAGTTTCGGCAATCGCTGGGGGGCAAGACCCAGGAGATCCAGGGCCTGATCACACAGTCGCTCCAACTGCTGGAGGGGGAGGTGATCAACGCCACCGAATTGAAGCTGCCGGCCAAAGACTATTTCGACCATTTCACCCGCACCATCGAAGCGCTCAATGCACTCAACACCCAGGCCGCAGACAACCTGACGCAGGCGCTGAAGGGCCGCGTGGCCGCTCTGCAGCAAAGCCTGCTGTGGGTGGCGGTGGCCTTGGTTGCGACGCTCTCGCTCACCACCGGCATGGCCCTGGTGTTTGTGCGCTCCATGACGCAGCCGCTGGCGCAGGCCGTGCAGCTGTCGCGCGCCGTGGCGCAGGGCGACCTGGGTGGCGGCCCCATCGCCCACGGCACCAACGAGGTCGGCCAGTTGCTGGAAGCCCTGCTACAAATGCGCGAGCAACTCACCACCGTGGTGCGCAAGGTGCGCGGCGGGTCGGAGAGCGTAGCCACCGCCAGCGTGCAGATCGCCCAGGGCAACACCGACCTGTCGGCCCGCACCGAAAGCCAGGCCAGCGCGCTGGAAGAAACCGCCGCGTCAATGGAACAGCTCAACGCCACCGTGCGGCAAAACGCCGATAGCGCCCAGCAGGCCAGTCAGCTGGCCGCCAACGCGAGCACCGTGGCCGTGCAGGGCGGCGAGGTGGTGGCGCAGGTGGTGGACACCATGCATGGCATCAACGCCTCGTCGCAGAAGATCGCCGACATCATTGGCGTGATCGACTCAATTGCTTTCCAGACCAACATCCTGGCGCTCAACGCCGCCGTGGAAGCCGCCCGCGCTGGCGAGCAGGGCCGGGGCTTTGCGGTGGTGGCCACCGAGGTGCGCAGCCTGGCCGGGCGCAGCGCCGAGGCCGCGCGCGAGATCAAGGCGCTCATCAGTGCCAGCGTGGAGCGCGTGGCCCAGGGCAGCGCCCTGGTGGACCGCGCCGGCGCCACGATGAGCGAGGTGGTGGGCGCCATCCGCCGCGTGACCGACATCGTGGGCGAGATCAGCGCAGCCAGCCACGAGCAATCGCTGGGCGTGGCCCAGGTGGGCGAGGCCGTGTCGCAGATGGACCAGGTCACCCAGCAGAACGCCGCCCTGGTGGAAGAAATGGCGGCCGCCGCCAGCAGCCTCCAGAACCAGGCCGAAGACCTGGTGCAGGTGGTGGCTGTGTTCCGGCTGGCAGACGAAGGCGGCAGCCACCTGGGTCAGGCATCGCTGCAGCGCACACGCCAGTCGCTACAACTTCAATAGCTGTTTGCGCTTACTGGGTAAGCGCTTGAGGCTGTTTTGGCGCTATTTTCCGCTGTTTCACAGCGGTGACGGTGTAGCGCCCCGGTGGTCTTGCACTGCCAGCTCCGCCAGCTCCACCGCGGTGAACACGCGAGAGCGGGTGTGGAAGGCCTTGCCCTCAGGCCCCTCCAGCGAGAAGGTGCCGCCGGTGCCTTCAATCACGTCGATGATGAGCTGCGTGTGTTTCCAGGTCTCGTACTGCGAGCGCCCGATGTAGAACGGGCAGCCACCGATATCACCCAGGTACACATCGCCCGCACCCATGGTGATCTCGCCGGGCAGATAGCAGTTGGCCGCGCTGTTGTCACAGCAGCCGCCTGACTGGTGGAACATCAGATCGGGTCCGTATTTGGCTTGCAGAAAGGCCACCAGCTCCAGCGCGGCGGGGGTGGCGATGACTTTTTCGACCATGGAGTGTCTCCAGCGAGCGATACAAAAACGCGGCAAGTTGGAACAACGAGCCGCGTCAGTAGAAATGTTTCCAGCGGTTCACAAACCGTCCCTGGCCAGGCGCCTCCTTCGCAGACAGTAGCAACGCTACGGCAAGACGGAGCAACGACGCCAGGGACGGTTTTTGGACC
>DCVY01000136.1 GCA_002327945.1 Acidovorax delafieldii
TGGGCGAATTCGCGCGCAAAGCCGAGATCGGGCGTACCGGTTTCGCACCACACCAGGTCGGCATAGGGCGCGTAGGCCACGCCACGGCTGATGGCTTGCTCCAGACCGTTCTTGACACGGTAAAAGCCTTCCTGGGTACGCTCGCCGGTCAGGAAAGGTTTGTCGTTGGCATCGTGATCGCTCGTAATCAGGTTCGCGGCCTCGGCGTCAGTGCGGGCGAGCACGATGGTCGGCACGCCCATCACGTCGGCAGCAAAACGCGCGGCGATCAGCTTCTCGATGGCCTCTTGCGTGGGAACGAGCACTTTACCGCCCATGTGGCCGCACTTCTTCACGGCGGCCAGCTGGTCTTCAAAGTGCACGCCGGCCGCACCTGCGGCGATCATGTTCTTCATCAGTTCGAAGGCATTGAGCACACCACCGAAGCCGGCTTCGGCATCTGCCACGATGGGCAGGAAAAAGTCAATGAAGCCCTCGTCACCTGGGCCGATGCCGCGGCTCCATTGAATTTCATCGGCACGCTTGAAGGTGTTGTTGATGCGGCGCACCATGGTCGGCACCGAGTCATAAGCGTAGAGCGACTGGTCGGGGTACATGGTTTCGCTCGTGTTGCCGTCGGCCGCCACCTGCCAGCCCGACAGATAGACGGCTTCGAGACCGGCCTTGGCCTGCTGCATGGCCTGACCTGCGGTGATGGCGCCAAAGGCATTGACATAGCCCTTTTTGGCACCGCCGTTGATCTTTTCCCACAGTTTTTCGGCGCCGCGTTGCGCCAAGGTGTATTCGGGCTGCAGCGAGCCGCGCAGCCGCACCACGTCGGCGGCGGTGTAGCCGCGCTTGACGTTTTTCCAGCGCGGGTTGCTCGCCCAGTCTTTTTCCAGGGCTTCGATTTGCTGTTGGCGGGTCAATGTGGTGCGAGATTGCGACATGAAATCACTCCGTGGGTTGGGAACACGTCGGGCAGCAAGATGTGCGCCGACAGCATNNCTTATCCGACAATTTTCGCAATAAAAAAAGTTATCTCTCGTATCGAGAAATTTTGCGGCAATGCAGCATTTCCTTTTCTCACATTGCAAAAAGCAATTCTCATGATTCAGGATTGCCCGAGGTGCGCGCTCGCTCGGCAGCCGTGCAAGTCAGCCGTGCAAGGGCCGGGCGCTCACGACGATGCCATCGGCATCGGCATAGAGCCAATCGCCGGGCCGTATCCAGATGCCCTGGATGCGCACAGCGACGTCGCGCAGTCCGGTGTTGCGTTTTTCCGTCGGCATGGGCATCAACCCGAGCGCGCGTATGCCCACGGCAGCGGCGTTGAGCTCGGCGAAGTCGCGCACGCAGCCATCGACCACCACGCCGGCCCAGCCGTTGCGCGCCGCAGCAGTGGCCAGGTTGCCGCCGACCAGGGCACGGCGCAACGAGCCGCCGCCATCGACGACAAGCACGCGCCCCTGCCCCGGCGCATCGAGGGCCGCCTTGACCAGACTGTTGTCCTCGAAACATTGCACCGTGCTCACCGGGCCGCAAAACGCCGCCACGCCCCCAAAGTGCTGGAACATCGGCGGCAGCACGCGGAAGGCGCCGCTGTCGTCGCCTTTGTGGACGTCGCAGAAATCACAGGTGCTGAATGTGCAAGCGGAGCTGGTCGTCATGGAATGAAGCCTTTCGTCACAGGGAAAACGCGGGCGATTGTCCTGCAGACAGCCACCGTCCCCAGGGCGCAGCGGCGCTTTTTGCTCAATTTTTGTCCCTTTTTTCACACAAAATGGGGCTTGCAGGGGTTGTCTCGCGTAGGAAAAGGGCTGAATTCCCTATAGCATCGAATGCTGCCAGCAACAGAACCGGTCAGACTCGGTTTGGGCTGGCGCAATCCACATCCAACAAGGAATCCCGAGATGGCAACAGCGAAAAAAGCCCCGGCCAAGAAGGCCGCCGCCAAAACCCCCAGCGCCAGCCAAGCGCCTGCCAAGACACCCAAGGCCAAAGCTGCCGCGCCTGCCAAAAAGCGTACCCTGAACGCCGCCTTCATGAAGCCCCTCACGCCCAGCCCCGCGCTGGCCGCAATCGTGGGCTCGGCCCCGCTGCCGCGCACCGAGATCATCAGCAAATTGTGGGTCTATATCAAAGCCCACGATCTGCAAGACGCGAAGAACAAACGCAACATCAACGCCGACGCCAAGCTGCAGCCTTTTTTCGGCAAAAAGCAGGTCACGATGTTCGAGCTCGCGGGACTGGTGGGCAAGCACGTCTCCTGAAACCCGCCGGGCACGCGGCCCGGCACACACTACCCAAAGGCCGGCTCTGCCGGCTTTTTTTTGGCTTCGATAAACATTCGAATGGGAATGACTCGCATTTGCTTTATGATCCATCCTCAGTTCCCGTGCCCATGCCTCTTTGTGCGCATGCGGCGCAGCCCTGCCGGACAGCGAGACCGGCGCAATTTTTTGCAAGGAGATCGGATTGACACCGCCCACCCAACACCATGCCTCCATGGCAGGCTCCGCAAGGCCCGCACCATCCACGCAAGGCATTGCCCTGCCGGCCCATCAGCCTTGGGGCAGCGCACATCCAGCGCCGGACCGGTTGCTAGGAGCCTGTCGGGCTTTGGGNNCCCCATAGCGGGACTATGGGGCAAGAAGCCGGTAAAAAATGGGCCGCTGCGGCGCATTCGCAGCCGACGATTCCAAAGTCCGACAGGCTCCTAGGCGCATTGATGCTGGCCGCCTCGGCATCCATGGGCGCGTGGGCGCAGGAGGCCAGTGACGCCAGCAGCCCGACCCTCTCCACGGTCACCGTGCGCGAGAGCGTGCAAGTCCAGGCCAAGGACACACTCAAAGTGGAAAAATCGCGCATCGGCAAAGGCGAGCAGGAACTGCGCGACATTCCGCAGACCGTGACGGTGTTCACTGAGCGGCTCATGGCCGACCGCAATCAGGATGACCTGCGCGACGTGCTGCGCAGCACCGCGGGCGTGACCTTCCAGGCCGGTGAGACGGGCGAGGAGGACGTGCGCATGCGCGGCTTTTCGCTCATGCAGGCGGGCGACCTTTACATCGACGGCATGCGCGACGCCCCGCTGTACGAGCGCGACACCTTCAACGACGACCGCGTGGAGGTGCTCAAGGGCTCGGCCTCGATGCTGTTCGGCAAGGGCTCGACCGGCGGCGTGGTGAACCAGGTCAGCAAAATGCC
>DCVY01000198.1 GCA_002327945.1 Acidovorax delafieldii
CGATGTTCTCCAGGCCGGTGTGCAACTCGGCGCTGCTCTGTGCCTGCAAACGGGCCTGGCCCACCATATAGGGCTTGCCGGCGTTGAGCCCTTCGGAGACCCGGGGGTCGAAGACCTTCCAGGCAAACCCCATGTCTTCGAGCATCTGCCGGAAAAAGCCGAAACGGCCCGTGTGCAGATCGGAATAAGTGAGCGAGATGGTGCTGTCCTGCACCTCGATGACCAGTACATGGACGTCGTTGGTGCCGATGTCGTTTTGGATCAGCAGCCGTTTGCCGTCGCGCGTGACGGCGGTGTCCAGCCCAGGGTGCGAAAACTTCAGAGCGGCCGTGCGGTGCAGCCCGCGCATGAAGGCCTGGATCAGCGGTCGGTCGTCGTCGTGCACCTGCCAGGCGTGGGCGCCATCGACATCTTCGGTGGCCAGTTCGCTCGAAAGGGCGTTGATCTGCTTGTGCAGGTCCATCACCAGCAGGTGCAAGCTGTCGCCGCGCTGGCGGTCGCCGTGGGTGAGTTCATTCAATGCCGCGCGGCGCAAGCCTTCGTTGTCGGCCAGGGCGTGCAGTTGCTGCAGCCAGTGGTCGCGCCGCACGGCGATGGCGCAGGCACTGGCCTGCCCGGTGTCACACACGGGGCGGGCCATGGTGGCCAGGTCGTTGGACAACGCCTCCAGCAGGTGCTCCATGCGGGGCAGGATGAGCAGGTCGTCGTCGTAGTAAGCGCCGCTCACCAGCTCCTGGGCCCAAGGGGCATCCTGCAACCCGCTTTGGGCGATGTCATTGTCCCAGCGTCCCGCAGGCCCATCGGGCGCTGACGCATGCTGCGCCGCTGATTGCAGCAGGGTCAGGTAGAGCTTGAGCCGGTCATTGGCCGCCAGGGCCGCCTTGATCCACGCCGGCATCAGCAGCGAGGGCTGCCCCAGGGATGCAACCGCTTTTTCCTTGAGCATCAATCAATTCTCCGCAAGTTCAAACGGTATTAGCGCCTGCCTCGATGGCAGTCTCATGACGGTTTGGTGACGGCATGGCTGGTAGCGATGCACCTGCGTGACCCAGTGCGGCACCTGGCGGTGCAACTGCCCAGATAGGCAACAGGCTTTCAGCGCGGCCCGATTTCGCGCACCAGCCGCATGCCGACCAGCGTGTAGCGCGTTCTCGCACTGTTCCAGTTGCGGTAGCTGCAGCGGGCATAAAACGCCCAGGTGTGCCACGAGCCGCCGCGGCGCACCCGCACGCTGCCATCGGCGGGGCCTTGTGGGTCGGTGCCAGGCGACTGGGCGTAGTAATTGTCGCCATGCCAGTCGGACACCCACTCCCAGGCGTTGCCCAGCATGTCGTGCAGGCCGAAGGCGTTGGGCGCGTAGCTGCCCACCGGCGCCGTGAAGGCATGGCCGTCGCTGCCGGCCAGTGCATGCTGCTGCCAGTGAGGCCAGTGCGGCCAGTAGGGCACGGCGGCTTGGTCGAACACGTTGGCCGTCAGCTCCAGGCCGGCGGGTGCATCGCCGTGGGGGTAGCGGGTGCGGCTACCGGCGCGGCAGGCGTATTCCCACTCGGCTTCGGTGGGCAGGCGGTAGCGGTGGCCTTCGGTGCGACGGAGCCAGTCGGCCAGCGCCTGGGCGTCGTTCCAGGTGATGTTGACCACGGGGTGGTCATCGCCCTGCGCGAAACCCGGGTTGCGCCAGGAATAGCGCGGTCTGCGCCCCTCAAAGGCGTCACCGCTTGTGGTGGTGTCGGGGTCGTAGTCGGGGTTGTAGCCATAGCCGCCGGTGCCGTCGGTCACTGATTCTGGGCGGTAACCCGAGGCTTCAATGAACCGGCGAAACTGCCCCACAGTGACTTCATGCTGTCCCAGATAGAAAGCACGGCGTATGCGCACGCGGTGCACCGGGGCTTCGTCGGCGAGCTGGGTGAACCGCTCACGCTCCAGTTGGGGGAAGGCCTGGGCCAGCGTGTCGGGGGATTCGTCACTGCCCATCCAGAAGCTGCCCGCCGGCACTTTCACGAAGGCCATGCCGAGCGTATTGGTCCAGACCGTGGGGCCGGGCGCCGCGGGCGGCGCCGCCAGGGCGCAGGCCATGGGAGCCATTGTGCAGAGCAGGGTGAGGGCAAGCTTGTGGGGCATCTTGGCCTCTGGCGCTTATGTATAAACGCCAGTAGCTATTAAAAAAATAGCATCAAGTTTCGCCCTTCAGGCGTTGGCCGCGTCGGCCAGTTGTTGCAGGGCCTCGGCCACCTCCTGAGTCGGCACGCCTTCCACGGGCACCAGCTGGCCCGCCAGGGCGGTAAGAGCGCTTTCGCCCTGCTGCTGCAGGCGGGCAATGGCCTGGCCTGCATCCTTGGGCGCGGCAAAGCCCGTGCTTTGCAGCAGCAGCCGGCCGTCGGCGGCCACGAGCTTGAAGTAAAACTGGCCGTCGGCTTCGCGGTATTGCTTGAAGCTGGGCAGCGCGGCCTTGGTGGTTTTGGCGGCCTTGGGGGGGGCGCTGGTCTGGGCCAGGCTGCGCAGCCCCACGGCAGAGCGCAGCGTACGCACGAATGGCGTGGCAATCTGGCGCGCTCGCTCGGCACCTGCCAGCAGGGTCTGCTCGATCTTCTCGGGGTGGGCCATCAGGTCGTCATAGCGTTCGCGCATGGGGGCCACGTCGCGGTCGATGCGCTCGAACAGCAATTGCTTGGCATCGCCCCAGGCAATGCCCTCGGCGTATTGCTGGCGCAGCGCCTCGGTCTCGGCGGGCGTGGCAAAGGCCTGGTAGATCTGGAACAAGGCCGAGCCCTCGACCTCCTTGGGCTCGCCGGGGGCGCGCGAATCGGTCAGGATGCCGCCGATCAGCTTTTTGAGCTGCTCGCGCGACGAGAACAGCGCAATCGTGTTGTCGTAGCTCTTGCTCATCTTGCGGCCATCGAGCCCCGGCAGCGTGGCCACATGCTCGTCGATGGCGGCCTCGGGCAGCGTGAAGTGCTCGCCGTAGAGGTGGTTGAAGCTGGCCGCCATGTCGCGCGCCATCTCGATGTGCTGGATCTGGTCGCGGCCCACGGGCACCTTGTGGGCGTTGAAGATCAGGATGTCGGCGCCCATGAGCACGGGGTACATGAACAGGCCGGCCGTCACGCCGTCGTCGGGCTCACGCCCGGCGGCGGCGTTCTTGTCCTGCGCGGCCTTGTAGGCATGGGCGCGGTTGAGCAGGCCCTTGCCGGTCACGCAGGTGAGCAGCCAGGTCAGCTCGGTGGTTTCGGGGATGTCGGACTGGCGGTAGAACGTGACGCGCTCCGGGTCCAGCCCCGCGGCCAGCCAGCTGGCGGCGATCTCCAGCGTGGAGCGCTGGATGCGCACCGGGTCCTCGCACTTGATGAGCGCGTGGTAGTCGGCCAGAAAGTAAAAGCTCTGCACGCCGGGTCGCAGGCTGGCCGCCACCGAGGGGCGGATGGAGCCCACGAAGTTGCCCAGGTGGGGCGTGCCCGTGGTGGTGATGCCGGTGAGAAAGCGCGTGGTGCTCATGGGAACGAAATCAGCAAGAAAGGAAGAGAAAAGGCAAACGGGCCTTGCACGGTGTCGTGTACTGGACGGAGCCCATGCAACCGGCGCGGCCCATGCCAGCGCCCCCGCGCAAGGGCCGCCCCGCCGCGCTGGGGGCGTCCCCCTCCCGTGTCGCGCAGCGAAGCGAGAGAGGGGGAAGGCGCCGAAGGCGACTCAGGGGGTGTTTCATCTCAGCAGGGCGGTGAGCGGTGTGAGCAGCAGGTTGATGGCCGCGTAGCCCAGGCCCATCAACGGGCGCAGCCACAGCGCGCCCACCACACCGGCAATCACCAGCCCCATCACGATGAAAAAGCCCCAGGGCTCGATGCGCGACACCATGTGCGCCTGCTTCCAGGGCAGCAGGCCCACCAGGATGCGCCCGCCATCGAGCGGTGGCAGCGGAAACAGGTTGAACGCCCACATCACCAGGTTGACCAGCACGCCGGCGCGCGCCATCTCGACGAAGAAGCGCTCGTCCACGCCAGAGCCCACCAGGGTCACCAGCAAAATCGCCCACAGCACGGCCTGAAGGAAATTGGAGGCTGGCCCCGCCAGTGCCA
>DCVY01000115.1:0-5049 GCA_002327945.1 Acidovorax delafieldii
TGCAGGACCAGCACGCCAGCAAGGACGCGCAAGCGCTGGAAACCCACGCCGTTCATGTGAGCGTGGCCGGGCGCATGATGCTCAAACGGGTGATGGGCAAGGCCAGTTTTGCCACCGTGCAGGACGGCTCGCTGGGCGAAACCGGGGGGCGCATCCAGCTCTACATCACGCGCGACGCGCTGGGTGAAGAGCTGTATGGGGCCTTCAAGCACTGGGATCTGGGCGACATCATCGGCGCCGAAGGCACGCTGATGAAGACCAAGACCGGCGAGCTGTCGGTCAAGGTGACCACCCTGCGCCTTCTGACCAAAAGCCTGCGCCCCATGCCCGACAAGTTTCATGGCGTGGCCGACCAGGAGGTCAAATACCGCCAGCGCTACATCGACCTGATGACCGACGAGGCCGCGCGCAAGCGCTTCGTGGCGCGCAGCAAGGCGGTGAGCGGCATCCGCGATTTCATGGTGCAGCATGGCTTCCTGGAGGTGGAGACGCCCATGCTCCACCCCATCCCGGGCGGCGCCAACGCCAAGCCCTTCATCACGCACCACAATGCGCTCGAACAAGAGATGTACCTGCGCATCGCGCCCGAGCTGTATTTGAAGCGCCTGCTGGTGGGTGGCTTTGAGCGCGTGTTCGAGATCAACCGCAACTTCCGCAACGAAGGCATCTCGGTGCGCCACAACCCCGAGTTCACGATGATGGAGTTTTATGCGGCCTACTGGAACTACCAGGACCTCATGGGCTTTACCGAGCAGCTCGTGCGCGATGCCGCCCTGAAGGCCGCGGGCACGCTGCAGCTGTCCTACCAGGGCCGCGAAGTGGACCTGGGCCAGCCGTTTGCCCGCCTGACCATTCGCGAAGCCATCTTCCAGCACACCGAAGCGGGCGCACATGTGGACGATGCGGCCTGGCTGATCAGCGCGCTCAAGAAGCTGGGCATGTCGGAAGCAAAGAACCAGCTTTCGGGGCGCACCCTTGCCAGCCTGCAAGTGCTGTACTTCGAGGAGACGGTGGAAGACAAGCTGTGGCAGCCCACCTTCATCATGGAACACCCCACCGAGATCTCGCCACTGGCGCGCGCCAACGACACGCGCCCCGAGGTCACCGAGCGCTTTGAGCTCTACATCACGGGCCGCGAGTTCGGCAACGGCTTCAGTGAACTGAACGACGCCGAGGACCAGGCCGCGCGCTTTCATGCCCAGGTGGCAGCCAAGGACAGCGGCGACGATGAGGCCATGTACTACGACCACGATTTCGTGCGGGCGCTCGAATACGGCATGCCGCCCGCAGGTGGCTGCGGCATTGGCATCGACCGGCTGATGATGCTGCTGACCGACAGCCCCAGTATCCGCGACGTGATCCTGTTCCCTGCCCTGCGGCGCGAGTCCTGAGGCACGAGGCTGGTGGCCATCAATGGGCTGATCCGCTGGCTCATCCTGGCCAGCGCGTTGCTGGAGCGCATCGGCGTTTCGGCCACCGCGCTGTGGACGGCTTTCACGGGCTTTGCCAGATAGCGTGAAACACGGCAGAAAAGCCCGGCGCCAAGGGCCGGGTCGTGGCCATCAACCTGCTCTACACCACGCTGGAGGACCATGGCGCCGCAGCAGACCACGCGGCCTGGGTGCAGATTCACAGCGCATGGATCTCGCAGCGCGTGGTGCGCCGCTTTCAGACGACCGAGCCCTTGGCGCGGCCGCCTGCCCCGACCGCACCGGTGCAAGCCGTGGCGGCCACCCGCCCCACCATCCCGCAGACCGCCTTGCCTGCCAGCGCCGCACCGGCGCCATAGTGCAGGCGCACTGCAAAAGTCAGGGCAGCAAATCCAGCGCCTGCAGATAGGCGGGCTGGTACATCAGGTCGTCCCAGGCCTGCGGCAGGGTTTCGGGCAGCAGGGCCAGGCGGCGCGATTCGCTGTCCACGCTGGGCTGCCAGCGGCCCTGGGCACGCGCCTGGTCCAGGCCGGTGATGAGTTCATCCACCGCACGGCCATCGCCCACGCTCTGGTTGCACAGCAGCACCAGGTCGCAGCCCGCGGCGAGTGCCGCGATGGCCGCGTCGGTGTAGCTGACCACCTGGCCATCCAGGCGCCGCGCGCCTTCCATGCTGAGGTCGTCGCTGAAGATGGCGCCGTCAAAGCGCATCTGGCGGCGCAGAATTTCTTGCAGCCAGCGCTGCGAAAAGCCTGCGGGCCGGCTGTCGACCTTGGGGTAGATCACATGGGCGGGCATCACGCTGGTGAGCGTGCTGCTGAGCCAGGGGTACGGTGCGGCGTCGTCGGCCAGGATGGCCTTGAGGCTGCGGTTGTCCACGGGCACCTCGGTGTGCGAATCGGCCTTGACGAAGCCATGCCCCGGAAAATGCTTGCCGCAGTTGGCCATGCCCGCCTGCAGCAGACCGTGCATGAGGCTTTTGGCCAGCAGGGCCACCACGCGCGGATCGCGGTGGAAGGATCGGTCGCCGATAACGCCACTTTCACCCCAATCGAGGTCCAGCACCGGCGTGAAGCTGAAGTCCACGCCGCAGGCGCGCAGCTCGGTGCCCAGCACATAGCCCGCCGCCGTGGCCGCGTTGGTCGCGCGCAGTGCGCCGCTGCCGGGCACCGCCTTGGCGCCCTTGCCGTCATCCATCCACATTTCACCCAGCGCGCGCATGGGCGGCAGGTGGGTAAAACCATCGGTGCGAAAGCGCTGCACGCGACCGCCTTCATGGTCCACGCAGATCAGCAGGTCGTCGCGCACGGCCTTGATGCTGCTGGTGAGCTGCAGCAGCTGGGCGCGGTTTTCCCAGTTGCGGGCAAACAGGATCACGCCGCCAGTCAGCGGATGGGCCAGGCGGCGGCGATCGGTGGCGCTGAGCGTTGTGCCAGCCACGTCGAGGATGAGGGGTGCGTGTTCGGTCATATGGATTTCGGTTCAGCCAATGAATTGCTATTTAATTTATAGCTGCAAGCGATTTACTACCAAGCGTCAGAGCCATTTTTTGCATCAATCGTCTCGACCACGCAAAAGCTGGCGGCATAGTCGGTCTCGTCGGTCACGCTCAGGTGCGCGGTGAGGCCTTTGGCGTCGAACCATTCCTTGAGCGCGCCATGCAGCACGATCACCGGCTGACCACTGGGCAGCTTGGCCACCTCGCAGTGGCACCAGGTCATGGGCATGCGCATACCCAGGCCAATGGCCTTGCTGAAGGCCTCCTTGGCAGAGAACCGCGTGGCCAGGTAGCGCAGGCCCCGGTCGGGCCAGCGGCTGCTGCGCTCGCGCCAGGTGGCCAGTTCGCCATCGGCCAGCACTTTTTCGGCAAAGCGCTCACCATGGCGCGCCAGGCTGGCCTGGATGCGGCGCACGTCGCAGATGTCGGTACCGATGCCGTAGATCATGGAATATGAACCAAAATGGCCTTCAGCTCTTTATTCATAAGCGCTTGGAGCTATCAAATCAGGAGTTTTTGATGGGTGCAAAGCCCGCTGCAATGCAACCCAGATACGCCTGCACCGTGGCGGCATAACCCAGCTCCAGGGCATCGGCAATCAGCGCGTGGCCAATCGACACCTCCAGCACACCGGGCACCTCGCGCACAAAGGCGGCGAGGTTTTCGCGATTGAGGTCATGGCCCGCGTTCACACCCAGGCCCACATCCAGCGCGGCCTGGGCAGCGGCGGCATAGCGTTGCAGCTCGACGGCTTGCTGCGGCGTGCTCCAGGCGGCGGCGTAGGGCTCGGTGTACAGCTCCACCCGGTCGGCGCCTGCCGCCTTGGCAGCGGCCATCTGCTCAGGGATCGGGTCCATGAACAGGCTCACGCGCACGCCCAGCGCCTGGCACTCGGCGATCAGGGGCGCCAGGCGCTCGGCATCTTGCGGAAAGCGCCAGCCATGGTCGCTGGTGAACTGGTCTTCGCTGTCGGGCACAAACGTCGCCTGGTGGGGGCGCATGCCCTGGCCCGCAAGCTCGCGGATGAAGTCCATCAGGTTCTGCGAGGGGTTGCCTTCAATGTTGAATTCGCGCTCGGGCCAGGCCTTCATCAATGCCGCCAGTTCGAACACGTCCTGGCGGCGGATGTGCCGCTCATCGGGCCGCGGGTGCACGGTGATGCCCTGGGCCCCCGCCTGCAGGCACAGCGCGGCTGCGCGCGTGACGCTGGGAATACCCAGGCGGCGCGTGTTGCGCACCAGGGCCACCTTGTTGACGTTGACCGACAGGGCGGTGCGGTGCGGGATGTGTTCAGACATGTTCATAAGGACTGCAGGTCGATCATGAGCTGGCGGGTGCGCAGCGTGGGGCTGCCGCAATGGTATTGCAGCAACGCCCGCAACTGGGGTTTGAGTTCTGCAGCCACCGGCGCGCAGGCGCGCAGGGTGGCGGTGTAGCTGGCCGCATCGTCCAGCGCACGTTGGAGCGTTTTCCACTGGCTGCCGAGCAGACCTGCGCGGTCCGACGTGGACGCAGCGCGCAAGCCCCCTTCGGGCACCAGCGTGTAGCGGGTGTCGGGCTGCAGCGGCGCCAAGGTCATGGTCTGCGCATCCAGGCTGGGCAGCAGGCCGATTTCGCGCAACAACAGCAGCTCGAAGCTGCGCAGCACGGGCTCCAGGGCATCGCCATGCTCGCTGGCCAGCACACGCACCACGCCCGCATAAGCATCGAACAGCGCAGCATGCGGGTCGGCCCGCGCCATAAGGCGCAGCAGCAGTTCGTTGAGGTACAGGCCCGACAGCAGCGCATCGCCCGTGGGCATCACATGGCCGCCCACCCACTCGGCGCCTTTGAGCGTGTGAATGTCGGCCGTGCCATCCCCTGTGAGCGTGTAGGTCACCAGCAGGGGCTGCAGCGGCAGCAGCACGGGGCGAAAGTTGGAACTGGGCTTTTTCGCGCCCTTGGCCACCAGGGCCACGCGCCCCTGGCGGCGGCACAACACTTCCAGGATCAGGCTGGACTCGCTCCAGTCGTAGCTGTGCAGCACGAAAGCGGGTTCATCGGCAATGCGGCGCACTGGCATGAAATAAGCCTAAAAACGGCAGTTGGATGCGCCCGCGGGTGCCGTGATCGGGACGCCAG
>DCVY01000115.1:5141-6748 GCA_002327945.1 Acidovorax delafieldii
CCATCAACGATAGATTGCATGCGGCCTGCGAAGGAATACAAAGCGGTCAACTGCCGGTTTTAGGATAAGCGCTACGCCATCCCTCAAAAGGCCGCGGAGCAGTCCATGCCAGCGGACGCCGTGGAACGGGTTTTGCCCGGCCACTGGCGTCGTCCCCCTGCCCGCAGCGCGCAGCGATGCGAGAGAAGGGGCTGAGGGCCGCGGCTCAAAGCCTGCCAGCGCAGGCTTGGACGGCCCGAAGAGCTGCCGCCTGCGGTGGCCGGCACCGAGCGGTGTTGCCCAGGGGGATGGTCGCTATTCATAGCCGAACGAGCGCACACGGGCCTCGTCATCGGCCCAGCCGGAGCGCACCTTGACCCAGAGCTCCAGGAAGACCTTGGCGTCCATGAGCTTTTCCAGCTCCTGGCGGGCCTCGGTGCCGATGCGCTTGAGGCGCTCGCCCTTGTCGCCAATCACCATCATCTTGTGGTTGTCACGCTCGACCACGATGGTGGCGGCGATTTTCACCAGCCGTTTGTGCGCCTTGCTGGCATCTTCCTCGAACTTGTCGATGACCACCGTGGAGGTGTAAGGCAGTTCATCGCCCGTGAAGCGGAACAGCTTTTCGCGCACGGTCTCGGAGGCCAGAAATTTCTCGCTGCGGTCGGTCAGCTCGTCTTCGGCATACCACCAGGCCTGCTCGGGCAGGTATTTGGCGCAGATGCCAAACAGGCGCTCGATGTCGCCCTTGTTCTTGGCCGACATGGGCACGAATTCGGCGAACGGGTGGCGCTCCTGCATGCTCTTGAGCCAGGGCGCCAGCTCGGCACGGCGGTGCACCATGTCGAGCTTGTTGGCCACCAGCAGCGTGGGAATGCCGGGCTTGAAAAGCGAAAGCACCTTGGCATCGGCCAGCGTGAAGTTGCCGGCTTCGACCACAAACAGGATCAGGTCCACATCGCCAATCGCGCCCATCACGGTCTTGTTCAGCGATTTATTGAGCGCTGTGGCGTGGCGGGTCTGAAAACCCGGCGTGTCGACAAAAACAAACTGCGTCTGCTCGCGCGTGCGGATGCCCGTGATGCGGTGCCGCGTGGTCTGTGCCTTGCGCGAGGTTATGCTGATCTTCTGGCCCACCAGGGCGTTGAGCAGCGTGGATTTGCCCACGTTGGGCTTGCCCACGATGGCGATCACGCCACAGCGCTGGCCCGGCACCGCCGCAGGGGCGCCCGCAGCGGCCAGCATGGCATCCAGGTCATTTTGCACCGGAGCGCTTTCAGGGCCCGCATCGCCAGCTACATCTTTGGTAGCATCATTCATAACTTCTTCGCTTTCAGTGTGGCCAGCATGGCGGCGGCGGCGGCCTGTTCGCCGGCACGGCGCGAACCGCCGATGCCCCGTTCGGTCAGACCCAGTTCGGTGATTTCGCACTCCACGTCAAAGGTCTGGCGGTGCGCCGCCCCTACCGTGGCCACCACGCTGTATTGCGGCAGCTTCATTTTGTGACCCTGGAGCCACTCCTGCAACGCGGTCTTGGGGTCTTTGGCGGCGGCCTGCATCTGGGGGTTGATTTCCACCCCCTGGAACAGGCGGTGCACCAGCGCTTCGGCGCTGGCATAGCCGGCATC
>DCVY01000115.1:6858-8269 GCA_002327945.1 Acidovorax delafieldii
CCGAGAAATTCCAGGCGCTCATTGTGGTCTGCCGAAAAACTGCGGTGCGTGACGGCACGCTGCAGCAGCGAGGCGTTGGAGAAGATGTGCTGCAGACGGTTCTGCAGCGCTGACAGAGCCGGCTGCACCTATTTGGTCTGCGCTTCGAAGCGGTACACCAGGTAGGCGGGGCCTGCCAGTGCAATCTCGCGCGCATACTTGAACGACACCACCACTTTGTCACCATCCTTGGTGACTTCGAGGTCTGAGCCTTTGACCGAGTTGATGTCTTCAATGGCTGCGGCGCGATCAAAAGCGGCACGGACGGCGGGCACGGTGCTCTCGAACTTGGCCTTCTCGATGGCCTTTTTGGCCGCAACATATTCCAGAAAGATCGGTATGGACTGTCCGCCAATGGCAAAGGCAGCCACGGCAAACAAGCCGATGAAGATCACACCAAAAAACGACAACCCCCGCTGGCGCGACCGACTGACTGTGCGATGCATGCTCATATTTTCACCCTCTCGTTGCTGTGTGTCTGCGTTCAATGAAACGAACCAATCCGCTTGAGATTGCCAAAATTCATCCAGACAAAGAACGCCTTGCCCACGATGTTGGCCTCGGGCACAAATCCCCAATAGCGTGAATCCAGCGAATTATCGCGGTTGTCGCCCATGGTGAAATAGTGCCCCTGTGGCACCTTGCAAACGACGCCTTCCACGCTGTAGCGGCAGTTGTCGCGGTAAGCAAAGTTGCTGGCCCCCTGCACAAAAGCAGGCACCTCGGGGTTGTTCAGCAACCGGTGCGGCTGGTCACCCAATTGCTCCTCGAACTGCTTGAAATAGCGCATGGCGTCTTCATCAAAGAAATCGGGCACAGCGGTGGTTTCAACCGGCCTGCCATTCACGATAAGACGCTTGTTCAGGTAGGCCACCTCATCGCCAGGCACCCCCACCACGCGCTTGATGTAATCCAGGCTGGGCTGCGGCGGATAACGAAAGACCATCACATCACCACGCGCCGGTGGCGTGCCCTCGGTCACTTTGGTGTGAATCACGGGCAGCCGCACGCCATAGGTGAACTTGTTGACCAGGATGAGGTCGCCCACGAGCAGCGTCGGAATCATGGAACCCGAAGGAATCTTGAAGGGCTCGAAAAGAAACGAGCGCAGCAGGAACACCGCGGCAATCACGGGAAACAGGCCGGCCGTCCAGTCCAGCCACCAGGGCTGCATCAGGATGCGGCCCTTGGCCTCCTGCACATCCACATCCACCTTCTGGATGCCCATGCGGTCGAGTTCGGCGCGGCGCTGCATGGCGGCATCCTCGATGGCCTGGGCCGCGCGGCGCCTGCGCGGCAGGAAAACCAGGCGCTCCGCCAGCCAGTAGACCCCGGTGACCACGGTGGCCAAAAACAGCAACAAGGCAAAGTT
>DCVY01000160.1 GCA_002327945.1 Acidovorax delafieldii
AGCCAATCGCCGGGCTATTGGCAAGAAAAGCACCGCAGCAGACCGCCCGAGGCCACGCTGCCACAGACCGCAGGGAGTTATGCAGGTCATTCCAAGCACTGACTGTGGCGGCAACGATAGGGATTGAGACGCATACTGTCCAATACCAAATTTTGCAAACCTGATACCTTTGAAGTATTAGGAGCGGGAGGCGGCAGTGAATTTGCGGCAGATGAAATACTTTCTTGCACTGGCCCAGGAGCTGCATTTCGGGCGGGCGGCGGCGCGGCTGCACATGGCGCAGCCGCCCCTGACGCGCCAGATTCGTGGCCTCGAAGACGAGCTGGGCACCACGCTGTTCGTGCGCACCGCCAAGGGAGTCGAACTGACTGCCGCCGGCCAGGCGCTGTTGGACGAGGTGCCCAACATCCTCTCGCTGACCCAGCGCGCGCGTGAGCGCACGCAGCAGGCAGGCCAAGGACTGATCGGCCAGCTCGACGTGGGCATCTTCGGCTCAGGCGTGCTGGGCGTGATCCCACGGCTGCTGGCCGCATTTCACCAGGCGCGCGCCGAAGTGCGCATCGAGTTGCACAATCTGAACAAGGGCGAGCAACTGCAGGCGCTGCGCGAGCGCCGCATCACCATCGGTTTCAACCGGCTGGTGCCCCCCGAGCCCGGCCTGGGGGTGCTGGCCGTGCAGAAGGAGCAGTTGGTGGTCGGCTTGCCGCAGACCCATCCCCTGAGCGCGCGCCATGAGATCGCGCTGCGCGATCTGGACGGCGAGCCCATGATCGTCTACCCCAACACCCCCCTGCCCGGACTGGCACAAGAGGTGGCCAGCGCATTTCACCGCGAGGGCATTCGGCTGAACGTGGTGCAGCCAGTGGAAGATGTGCTGACCTGCGTGGCCCTGGTGGCGGGTGGGCTTGGCGCCTGCATCACCACCCAATCTGCTACCAGCCTGCGTTTGCCGGGGGTGGTGTACCGGCCGCTGCGCTCGCGCCACCTGCGCGACATCGAGCTCAGCTGCCTGTACCGCACCGACGACGCTTCGCCGGTGCTGGCGGCCTTTCTGGATGTGGTGCGCGAGTTTGCCAAAGCACAGAGCCAAGCTGATCCAGACGCGCACCGGCCTTGGGAACCCTATTGATCCGGCCCAGTGAAACGGCCGTTGGATGCGCCCGCCGGTGCCGTGATCGGGGTGCCAGGCAAGAATAGGTTGACTCTGCACTGCACCTGGAACAGCGGCAGGCCATGGAGCCGTCAGGCGGCTGCGGGTGCCACACCCGACCTGCTGGCACAGGCGCTGGGCAGCGGCCAGCTGACACTGCCCCGAGGCCGCGCCGACAATGCTCTGCAGGCAGAGCATTTGCGCTATCGTTGGGGCCTGCCGCCAAGGCACACGAACCTTATTCCCATGCTCCAGTACCTCACCATCCCCGTCACGCCCTTCCAGCAAAACTGCTCCATCGTGTGGTGCGACGCCACCCGCAAGGCCGCCATCATCGACCCCGGCGGCGATCTGGACATGCTGCTCGCACAGATCAAGCGCCTGGGCCTCACGCTGGAGCAAATCTGGCTCACGCACGCCCACATCGACCACGCCGGGGGCACGGGCGAGCTGGCCCAGCGCCTGCAACTGCCCATCGTCGGCCCGCACCCGGGCGACCAGTTCTGGATCGACGAGCTGCCGCAGCAAAGCGTGATGTTCGGCTTTCCGCCGGCGCAGCAATTCACACCCACGCGGTGGCTGCACGATGGCGATCAGGTCCAGATCGGCAACGAAACGCTGAACGTGCGCCACTGCCCTGGCCACACACCGGGCCACGTGGTGTTCCATGCGCCGCAGATCGACCGCGCCTTTGTCGGCGACGTGCTGTTTGCCGGCAGCATTGGCCGCACCGATTTCCCCCAGGGCAACCCCCAGCAGCTCATCGACAGCATCACGCAGCGCCTGTGGCCGATGGGCGACCAGACGGTGTTCATTCCGGGCCACGGGCCGGAGAGCAGCTTTGGGCGCGAGCGCCAGAGCAATCCTTACGTGGGTGGCACCTGACAGCCGGCTGCGCCGCCACCCATCCGTCAGCCCCTGCCCCGCGCCGCCTCGTACAGCCCCTGCACCTTGGGCACGCTCTGCTCCAGTTCGCGGATGCGCGTGGGCCCCGAGGGGTGGGTGGACAGAAAGGCCAGGCCACCCTGCTTGCTGCCCGTGGCGTTGCCCATTTTTTGCCACAGGCTCACGGCGGCCGAGGGCTGGTAGCCCGCGCGTGCAGCCAGCTCCAGCCCCACCAGATCGGCGTCGCTCTCGTCCGAGCGGCTGAACTGCAGCGTGAGCAGCTGCCCGCCCAGGCTGGCGGCGGCATTGCCCAGATCGCCCAGGCCCAGCAGCTGCGAGCCCAGGCGCAGCGCCAGATTGGTGCCCTGTGTCTTGGCAATGCGTTCGCGTGCATGTTCACGCAAGGCATGGGCCATTTCGTGGCCCATGATCATCGCGGTCTCGTCATCGGTGAGATTGAGCTGGTCGAGGATGCCGGTGTAGAACGCGATCTTGCCGCCGGGCATGCAAAAGGCGTTGACCTGCGAGCTGCCGATGAGGTTGACCTCCCAGCGCCACTGGCGCGAACGCTCGTTCCAGGGGATTGTGTGCGGAATCAGCCGTTTGGCGATGGCATGCAGGCGCTGCAGTTGCGGGTGGTTACCGGGTGCCAGTGCGCGCTGGGCCCTGGCCTGGGACAGCATCTGCTGGTATTGCTGGGCGGCAGAGTTTTCCAGGGTTTCGGCGGGCACCAGCTTGCGCAGGCTGGACGCCGAGCCCACGTCCACCTGTGCCAGCGCCGGCGCTGCGGCGCTGGCCCCCACAGCCAGCAAAAAAGCGCGGCGCGCCGACCAGGGGGACGCATGCGCGACGCCAGGGGTGGGACAGAAAATGCACATACAGGAAACTCCCGGATGGAATGAACACTTGAAGGAATCACAGGCAGCAAATAATAAACAGCTTATAAGCAACGCTGACGCCGGGCCCGCAAGCCGTCCGGGCACCAAAGTCTGTCGCCCCAGATGGAGGGCGGGCGCTTTGGCTGCAAGGGCGTCGGCGATGATCTAGTGCAGTGTTTCACGCTATCTGGCACATAAAAAATCGTCTTTTCGGCCCTGGCGGTGTTG
>DCVY01000125.1:0-1872 GCA_002327945.1 Acidovorax delafieldii
ACCTGCCTGGTGCCAGCGCCCAATCGGCTTGTAACGCTTTCTGCGCCTGCGCCAAACCGGGATTGTCCATTAGAAACGGCAGTTGGATGCGCCCGCCGGTGCCGTGATCGGGGCGCCAGGCAAGACGCGACGACGCGGCGGGCTACTGCCAGCAAGAAGGAGCAACGCCGCATGGCACCCTGAGCGCGGTGCTGGCGGGTGCATCCAACTGCCGTTTTTAGGCTGAGCGGCTGAGAGTCTTTTGCCACTGCCCGCCCTGCACGCCAAAACACCCCTGCCCGGCGTTGCCAATGCGCGCCATAGCCCGCGCCATGGCTGTGCTTGTCGCCTGGATTCGTGGCGGGGCTACCGCTCCTGGATGGCCTTCATCACCGCCCTTGTATGGCAGCAGTCAGCGCCTGGGTGTTGTGGCGCATCATCGCTATGTAGGTCGGTGCCGGGCCACCGGGCGCCGACAGTGAGTCGGAATACAACGACCCGGATGGTTTGACACCTGTCTCGCGACCGATCTGGTCGATCAGCCGGGTATCGGCGATGTTCTCCACGAACAAGGCCTTGATCTGCTCGGCCTTGATCTGGCGCGCCAGGCGGGCGATGCCCTGGGCCGAGGCCTGCGCGTCGGTGCTGGTGCCCTGTGCTGCCAGGAACCGCACCTGGTGGTCGCGTGCGTAGTACGCAAAGGCGTCGTGCGAGGTGATGACCTTGCGGCCTTCCACCGGAATGGCTGCCCAAGCCGCCGCAATGTCGGCATCCAGCCGGGTCAGTTCGGCGCTGTAGGTTTTGGCATTCTGCTTGTAGGTATCGCAGCCTTGCGCGTCGGCCTTGCACAAGGCCTGCGCAATGTTGCTCACATATTGCTGCGCCAGTTTCACGCTCTGCCAGGCATGCGGGTCTGCCTGGCTGTGAGCATGCCCATGCCCGTGTCCATCGTTCTGCCCACCAGCGGGCTGGTTGGTCAGCGGTTTGATGCCCTGGCTTGCGGTCACATGCACACCTTTGAAGCCAGCCGATTGCAGCAGGCGCTTCACCCAGCCCTCGTAGCCCAGGCCATTGGAAAACACCAACTGCGCCTGCGACACCGTTCGCGCCTGGGCGGGGCCGGGCTGGAACACATGGGCGTCGCTGCCCGCTTGCACCAGCACGCTCACCTGCACCCGTTCGCCGCCCACCTGTCGCACGAAATCACCCAGAATGCTGAAGGTAGCCACCGCCTTGACCTCGCCCGCCGCATGGGCTAACGGTGTGCAGGCAAGTGCCGCCACGGCAAAGCCGGCGCGCAGCGCCCGATCAGCCATGGAACGAAGATTGTCAAGCTGCATGTCAAGCCTTCAGGTGATGCGGGGATCGGGGTTGCAAAAGGCCTTGCCGGCCGAAGACCAGGGAGAGCAAATAAAGAACGCCCAGGCAGAGAACGATGGTCGGCCCCGTCGGAAGATCAGCGTGGTAAGAGATGAGCAGACCACTGGCACTGCCGGCCAGGGCCATGCACGAAGACAACAGCAGCATGGGGGTGATCTCGCGCATCCAGAAGCGTGATGCCGCAGCCGGCAGCACCAGCAGGCCCACGGACATCAGGGTGCCCAGTGCATGAAAACCCGCCACCAGGTTGATGACCAGCAAGCCCAGGAAACCGTAGTGCGCCACCGGGCTCCAGCGGCTGACCGAGCGCAGGAAGGCCGGATCCAGGCATTCCATGACCAGCGGACGGTACAAAACCGCCAGGCCAACCAAGGTGAAGCTGGTGATGGCCCCCAGCAGAATCAGCGCATCGTTGTTGAGTGCCAGCACTGTGCCGAACAATACGTGCAGCAAATCAACATTGCTGCCGCGCGTGGAAACGATGAGCACACCCAACGCGAGCGAAAGCAGGTA
>DCVY01000125.1:1920-5754 GCA_002327945.1 Acidovorax delafieldii
CCCGGCAGGATGCCGTGCGCCATGGCATCGCCCATCAGGCTCATGCGCCGCAGCATCAAAAAGACCCCCATCGGCGCAGCACTCAGGGACAAGGCCAGGCAACCGGCCAGCGCCCGCTGCATGAAGCTGAACTCAGCGAATGGCCCGAACAGGGCCGTGCTCAGCCCCAGCAACGCAGCTTCGATCATGGTGCCCCCCCCGCTGCCGGAGCATGGCTGGGCGAATGTAGAGGGACATCGCACAGCGGCGCTTTGTCGTCGAAGGCTTCGTGCAAGCCCCGGGCGAGGAGCAGATTGTCCGCAGACAGCACATCGGCGGGCGAGCCCCACGCCACCAGCTCGCGCGCAAGCAGCAAGGCGTGGTCGAAATGATGGCGCACCAGCTCGGCGTCATGCAGCACGGCGATCACGGTCTTGCCTGCTTTGTGCCAGCCTTGCAGCACGGCTGCGAGTTCGCTGGTGGTGCGTTCGTCGACCGCAGCGAAAGGCTCATCAAGCAACAGCACCGATGCATCCTGCAGCATGAGACGGGCAAACAGCGCGCGCTGGAACTGCCCGCCCGAAAGGGTGTCAAGCGTTCGTTCCCGAAAATCGTGCAGCCCGACGGCACCCAGTGCATCGACGCAGCGCTGGCGCTGTGACTTGCTCAGCCCACCGAGCGCGCCGATCTCGTGCCACAGGCCCATCGCCACCATGTTGAAAACGCTGATCGGAAAGCTCCGGTCCACCTGCGCAAGTTGGGGCATGTAGGCCACGCGCTGCTGCTCCAGCCCGACGATGCGCCCCTCCAGTGGCTTGAGCAGGCCTGCCAGGCCTTTGAGCAAGGTGCTTTTGCCAGCGCCATTGGGGCCCATCACCGCCACCAGAGACCCCGCTTCGATGCGCAGACTCAGGTGGTGTACCGCGGGGTGTCGCTCGTATCCCAGCGTGACGTTGTCGATCACCAGTGCGGCCGCCATCGATCAAGCCACCCGAACAGCCAGCCAGAGCACGGCCCACATGAACACACAGACCAGCCCCACAGCCAGCAAGCGCGACTGGACCGATCCCAAAAGCGTGTCCACGCGGTAGTTGGCCGGCGGTCCGTCGGGGCAATGAGAGTGGTGGTGGGCTTCAGGCATGGTTCGCGTCATAATTGCAACCAAGTTGCGTTTGTTGAGCATCATAACGCAATCAAGTTGCATTACCAGGTCCACCCTATTCCTATCCCTCTGTTCAGGCCCGGTGCCAAAGCGACCGTCACCACTGATTGATGTCCATGACCATCGCACGCGATCACGCCACTGTCCGCGTTCAGGCCCTCCTCAGCACGCTCGGACTGAGGCGCACGCGCGCCACCGAGGTGGTGTTGGACTTCTTCGTGCGCAACCCCGAACTGACGCTCACCCATGCGAACCTGGAGGCTCAACTTGCCGACCGGGGCTTGAATGTCAACCGCGTGACGCTCTACAGATTGCTGGACCGGCTGGTGGTGGCCCAGGTGCTGGAGAGACATCCGGACGAACACAGCCGCAGCTGGCGCTTCGGTTGGCGCGCCCAAGCGCCTGGCCTCACACTGCCGCGTTTCGAGTGCGACGAATGCCATCGGCACTTTGACCTGCCCGAGGCAAGCGGCCCCACGAAAGCCGTTGCTGAAAAACTCCTGAGCACCATCTCCAGCCTGGGGCATGTGAGCCAACGCGTGGACCTGTCGATACACGGCACTTGCGCCGGTTGCAATTCGCCGCAGGCATAGCTTGGTGCTTGGTGTTTACTCCTCGGCTGATTGTCGCGGTGGGTGGGCTGGTCTCGGTCGGGGGAGCAAGGTTTGATAGGTTCCCTTTTGCATGGCCCGCGCGCGCTGGCGGCATGGTTGTGCAAATATGCAAAATCGAAGTGCAGATTTATCTATTGCACTGGCAATTTTGCACAGCTACCATGGCGTAGTTTTGGGCATCCGGCCCCTACTTTCCCCCAGGAGACAAAAACCCATGAACGCATCCACCACCGTCGCCGTCAAGGCCCCCACCGTCAAGCTGCTGATCGGCGGCCAGTTTGTCGAATCCCAAACCACCGAATGGCGCGACGTGATCAACCCGGCCACGCAAGAGGTCCTGGCCCGCGTGCCCTTTGCCACCGACGAAGAAATCGAAGCCGCCGTGGCCGCCGCCAGGGAAGCCTTCAAGACCTGGAAGAAAACCGCTATTGGCGCCCGCGCCCGCATTTTCCTCAAGTACCAGCAGCTCATTCGCGAAAACATGGCCGAGCTGGCCGCCATCCTCACGGCCGAGCAGGGCAAGACCCTGCCGGACGCCGAAGGCGACGTGTTCCGCGGCCTCGAAGTGGTCGAGCATGCCGCCAGCATCGGCAACCTGCAACTCGGTGAGCTGGCCAACAACGTGGCGGGGGGCGTGGACACCTATACGCTGCTGCAGCCGCTCGGTGTGTGCGCTGGCATCACGCCGTTCAACTTCCCGGCCATGATTCCGCTGTGGATGTTCCCCATGGCCATCGCCACGGGCAATACCTTCGTGCTCAAGCCCTCCGAGCAAGACCCGCTGGTGACCATGCGCCTGGTGGAGCTGGCACTCGAAGCCGGCATTCCGCCCGGCGTGCTGAACGTGATCCACGGTGGCGAGCGCGCGGTCAACGCCATTTGCGACCACAAAGACATCAAGGCCGTGTCGTTCGTGGGCTCCACCAAGGTGGGCACCCATGTATACAACCGCGCCACCCTGGCCGGCAAGCGTGCGCAATGCATGATGGGCGCCAAGAACCACGCCATCATCCTGCCCGACGCGAACAAGGAACAGACGCTCAACGCCATCGCTGGCGCCTCGTTTGGCGCGGCTGGCCAGCGCTGCATGGCCCTGCCGGTGGTCGTGCTGGTGGGCGAATCGCAAAAGTGGATTCCCGAGCTGGTGGCCAAGGCCAAGACGCTGAAGGTAAACGGCGGCATAGAAAAAGGCACCGATGTGGGCCCGCTGGTGTCGTGCGCGGCCCTGGCCCGCGTGGAAGGCCTGATCGAACGCGGCATTGCCGACGGCGCCACGCTGGAACTTGACGGCCGCAAGCCCGTTGTGCCTGGCTATGAAAAGGGCAACTTCGTGGGCCCAACGATCTTCTCGAACGTGAAGCCCGGCATGGCCATCTACGACCAGGAAATCTTTGGCCCCGTACTGTCCCTGGTGGCAGCCGCCAGCATCGACGAAGCCATCGAATTCATCAACGCCAACCCCAACGGCAACGGCACGGCCATCTTCACGCAAAGCGGCGCTGCGGCCCGCAAGTTCCAGGAAGAGATCGACGTGGGCCAGGTCGGCATCAACGTGCCAATCCCTGTGCCGGTGCCGCTGTTCTCGTTCACGGGATCGCGCGGCTCCAAGTTGGGTGACCTGGGGCCTTATGGCAAACAGGTCATCATGTTCTACACCCAGACCAAGACGGTCACGGCCCGCTGGTTTGATGACAGCACCACGGCGCAGGGTGTGAACACCACAATCAGTCTGAAGTAATCCCTGAGCAAACGCGCCTCCATGCAGCCGCCACAAGTGGCAGCCCTTCAGGCATGTCCAGGCCTGCGCAGGCAGGCCTGGAGCTGCGGCCTTCATCCCCTTTCTCTGCATCGCGCTGCGCGATGCGAAAGAGGACACCGCCAGCGCGGCGGGGCGGCCCTTGCGCGGCTGCCGCTGGCCTTGGGCCGCGCCAGTTTCGATCGGTGTGGTTGGTGGCAAAAGCGGGGCATGCAGACTTTCCAATTGTGGAATTGGAGCGCCACAATGGCCTTCTGTGCGAGTGCTGTGTGCATGTTGCTGGCAAGTGACAATGCCCACGCAAAGGCTGGAGCCGCCTGCAA
>DCVY01000233.1:0-1674 GCA_002327945.1 Acidovorax delafieldii
TCTCGTATCGCATCCCACCCGCTCGGGCTGAACCCGTCGAAGCTGGGGCACTGCTTGGGGGCGGCCCTTCGACAGGCTCTACAAAAAAGAGCACCCAGCGGTGCTCCTTGCGTCGCCGGCAGCGCCAAAACGGTCAGACGTCGATGGCCGTGGCCGAGCCCGCCTGCTTGCGCAGCTCGAACTTCTGGATCTTGCCCGTGGCGGTTTTGGGGATTTCGCCAAACACCACGGCGCGAGGCACCTTGAAGCCGGCCAGGTGCTTCTTGCAATGCTGCACGATGTCATCGGCCGTGGTCTGCGCACCGGCTTTCAGCTCCACAAAGGCACAGGGTGTTTCGCCCCACTTCGCGTCGGGTTTGGCCACCACGGCGGCGGCCAGCACGTCGGGATGTCGGTAGAGCACGTCTTCAACCTCGATGGACGAGATGTTCTCGCCACCCGAGATGATGATGTCCTTGCTGCGGTCCTTGATCTTGATGTAGCCGTCGGGGTACTGCACGGCCAGGTCGCCGCTGTGGAACCAGCCGCCAGCAAAGGCGTCTTCGGTGGCTTGGGGGTTCTTGAGGTAACCCTTCATGGCGATGTTGCCCTTGAACATGATCTCGCCCATGGTTTCGCCGTCCCAGGGCACGGGCTGCAGGGTTTCGGGGTTGAGCACCTGCACATCGCGCTGCAGGTGGTAGCGCACGCCCTGGCGGGCGTTGAGGCGGGCGCGCTCGCCGATGTCGAGGTCGTTCCACGCATCGTGCTTGGCGCACACCGTGGCCGGGCCATACACCTCGGTGAGGCCATAGACATGGGTGAGGTCAAAGCCCATCTTCTCCATGCCCTCGATCATCGAGGCGGGTGGCGCGGCGCCCGCCACCATGGCTTTCACGCCCGCGGGCACCCCTTCCTTCATCGCGGCGGGCGCGTTGACCAGCAGGCCGTGCACGATGGGCGCGCCGCAGTAGTGCGTGACGCCATGGTTGCGGATGGCGTCAAAAATCGCCTGCGCCTCCACCCGGCGCAGGCACACGTTGACGCCCGCGCGCGCCGCCACCGTCCACGGAAAACACCAGCCGTTGCAGTGGAACATGGGCAGCGTCCACAGATAAACGGCGTGCTTGGGCATGTCCCACTCCAGCACATTGCTGATGGCGTTGGTGGCCGCGCCCCGGTGGTGGTAGACCACGCCCTTGGGGTTGCCGGTGGTGCCTGATGTGTAGTTGAGGGCAATGGCATCCCACTCGTCGGCGGGCAGATCCCAGGCGAATTGCGGATCGCCGCCGGCCACGAAAGCCTCGTAGGTGGTATCGCCGAGCCGCTGGCTGGCAGGGCCGTAAATGGCATCCTCCACGTCGATCAGCAGCAGCGGCGTCTGGCGCTGGCGCAGCACCAGGGCCTTGGCCATGGTGGGCGCGAACTCCGGGTCCACGATCACGGCCTTAGCCTCGCCGTGGTCGAGCATGAAGGCAATGGCCTCGGGGTCCAGCCGCGTGTTCAGCGCGTTGAGCACGGCGCCCGCCATGGGCACGCCAAAGTGCGCCTCCACCATGGGCGGCGTGTTGGGCAGCATCACGGCCACGGTGTCGTTCTTGCCAATGCCCGAGCGCGCCAGCGCGCTGGCCAGCTGGCGGCAGCGCGCGTAGGTTTGCGCCCAGGTCTGGCGCAGATCACCGTGCACGATGGCCA
>DCVY01000233.1:1706-3653 GCA_002327945.1 Acidovorax delafieldii
AACGGCCGGCCATCGATATCGAACGGCGTATCGAATGCGTGCTCCAGCGTGGCCACGATCTGCAGCGCTGCGTCTTCGGAATCCACGTTTTCGCACAGCACGGTGAATTCATCGCCCGCCAGCCGGGCCACCGTATCGACCTGTCGCACGGCGTCCACGATGGTGCGGGCCACGGCCTGCAGCACCAGGTCTCCCACCGCATGGCCGTGCACGTCATTGATGGCCTTGAAAGCGTCCAGATCCACAAACAACAGGGCACAACTGCGGCCGCTGCGGCGTGACATCTCCAGCACCTGCTCCAGGCGTTGCTCGAACATGCGGCGGTTGGGCAGACCGGTGAGCACATCGTGGTGCGCAAGCTGGGCCATGGCGTCGCGGCTGGCGCTCAGCTCTGTGATCTGGCGGCTGATTTGCTGCTCCATGTCGTGAAAGCTGCGCGCAAGCTCTCCCACCTCATCACTGCGCTGCACGGGTAGCGCACCATGCGGCTGCCCCCGAGAAAATGCCTGGGTCGCCTTCACCATCACCCGCAGTGGCTGGGTGAGCACACGCGAAACCCAGGCCGCCAAAACCACCCCCACCCCACTGAGCACCAGCAAAATCTTGAGGATGCTGCGGCCCAGGTCCACCACCTCGCCCTGCACGTCCGCCAGGGGCTGCGAGAGGCCGACCACCATGAACCGCCCCTCGCCTTCGCCGCCAAACGGCATGCGGACAAACGAGAAAACGCGCGCTTCCTTGTCTGCCGTGTCCGGCTGGCTGAGCATGGCTTCTTGCGCATGCCCGTCAATCAGCGCGGCCACCGGAGTAAACGCGTCCTGCACCAGGATGCGCTGGCCCTTGTCAAAGCCAAATGTCTGGGTTGCATCGGGATGCGCCAAAAAATCGCCCCACCGGTTGCTCAGAAAAAAACCATAGGGGGCCGGCAATCCGGGGTTGAAGCTTCTCAAAAGCGGCTCTGCAGCCAATCGCACCACCACCACGCCCAGCACCTGCCCATCGTGCACCACGGGAGACGCCATGCTGAACACAGGCAATGCCTCGTCCTCGAAAGCGCCTTCGCGGTTGATACCGAACTCGGACACATACACCTGGCCCGCAGCCAGCCCCAGGGTCTCGAAGACAAACGGAAAATGCGCTTTTTCTTGCAACGCGTCATCGGCAACGCGCACCGGCACATCGCCCTGGCGGTCGATGCGCACCAGCTCCAGTCCGTGGTCTTTCGCACTGATCAAGCGGATTTGCTGGTAGCTGGGGCGGGCCGCCAGGTTGGCCTTGAATACTTTGGCCAGCCGGTCCCGGTCCTGCTCTGCGGCCGCCACGCTGGCCAGAAACGCTGTGTCGCGTGCCACCATTCCAAACCCTGCCTGCATGTGGCGCGCCAGCACCTGGGTCGTGGCCAAGAGGGAGCGCTCGGCCCGCCCCTGCAGCCGTGACCGGCTTGAATCAAAGGTGTAGTAGCCCGCAAGCAAGGCGGCAAAAACACTGAAAGAGGCCAGCAGGACCCCCAATTTCAGCGCAATACCCCACTTCAGGCGCGCCATGGCTACAGCCTGCTGGGCCGGTCGCCCGAGACAATGCGTTGCCACAACTTGGCGCGCAGGGCTTCGTCTTCCACCGGCTCCAGCCACACGATGGGCCCCATCAGGACATCCCCGGTGAGCGCGGGCGGCTCCTGCAGCGTATTGGCCAGCCCCTGGCGCCGCGTGAATTCACGGCTCACCGCCGGATCCAGCAGGTAGTTGATCCACTCTGTAGCCAGGGCCACGTTGGTGGAGCGGCTGGTGATGGCCCAGCAATCGAGCCAGGCCAGAGCCCCCTCCCGCGGCACCACATAGCCCACATCCAGCCCGGCATCGCGCAACGGCTTGAGTTGCTGCTGGCCATAGTTGGCGTGCATCACGGCCACCTTGTGTCTGCGAAACAGCTCTACCGACTCCTGGGGCA
>DCVY01000233.1:3761-4397 GCA_002327945.1 Acidovorax delafieldii
GAAGGGAATGGCATACACCTCGCCGCGCCAGCTGATGCCTGCGATGGACTGCAACTGGCGAAACCTTGGCAGCTGGAGCGCGGTGTTCGGAATTTTGCTTACGGACAACGGCGCCAGCAGACGCAGGGCCACCATGCGGGAAATTTCGGCGGTATTGGCGGCCACCAGATCAAAACCGGCGCCTTCCGTGCTGGCCAGCTTGGCACGCAAGACATCGTCGGACGCCACGGTGGTGATCTCCACCTTGACCCGATGGCGCTTCTCGAACACAGCCACGACATCGGGGTCTGCATAGCCGGGCCATGACAGCACCCGCAAGACGGTGGTCGCCTGCGCGGCGAAAGGCGCGAGCAACGCACTCATACCCACCGCCAACAGCGCAGCCACACCTGCGCANNGGACAATACACCGCGTGACGATCCCTCAGTCTTTCATTCAGGAGCTGCTTGCGCGCGTTGACGTGGTGGACATCGTGGGCCGCTATGTGCAGCTCAAGAAAGGCGGCGCCAATTTCATGGGGCTGTGCCCCTTTCACGGCGAAAAGTCGCCTTCGTTCAGCGTCAGTCCCGCCAAGCAGTTCTATCACTGCTTTGGTTGCGGCAAGAATGGTAACGCCATCAGTTTTCTGATGGAGCA
>DCVY01000233.1:4487-5704 GCA_002327945.1 Acidovorax delafieldii
CCGGGGCGTGTCGGGCGCAGTGGCCAAGCGCTATGGCCTGGGCTATGCCCCCGAAGGCTGGCGCAGCCTGGCCAGCGTTTTCCCGCACTACGACGACCCGCTGCTCGAAGAAAGCGGACTGGTCATCGTCAACGACGAAGATGGCGGCAAACGCTACGACCGCTTTCGCGACCGGGTGATGTTTCCGATTCGCAACGTCAAGGGCGAATGCATCGGCTTTGGCGGCCGGGTGCTGGGTGACGACAAACCCAAATACCTCAATTCGCCGGAAACCCCGGTGTTCCACAAGGGCCGCGAGCTCTATGGCCTGTTCGAGGCCCGCAGCGCCATCCGCGAGCAGGGCTTTGCACTGGTGACCGAGGGCTACATGGACGTGGTGGCGCTGGCGCAACTGGGTTTCCCGAACGCGGTGGCCACGCTGGGCACGGCCTGCACGCCCGAACATGTGCAAAAACTGCTGCGCTTCACCGAATCGGTGGTGTTCAGTTTTGATGGCGACGCCGCCGGCCGCCGGGCAGCGCGCAAGGCACTTGACGGCGCCCTGCCCCATGCCAGCGACACGCGCAGCATCAAGTTTCTGTTCCTGCCACCCGAGCACGACCCCGACAGCTTTGTGCGCACACATGGCGCCGACGCCTTTGCCCGCCACATTCGCGATGCCGTTCCGCTGAGCCGCTTCCTGATTGAAGCCGCCAGCGAAAGCTGCGACCTGGGCACAGCCGAAGGCCGCGCACACATGGCCAGCAATGCCCGGCCGCTGTGGAGCGCGCTGCCCCCAGGCGTGCTGCGGCGCCAGGTGCTCACCGATCTGGCCCAGTTGGCCCAACTCGACGCCCACGAGCTGTCCGACCTCTGGAGCAAGACCGCCGCCCAGGAGGCCGCGCGCCACCCGGGCGCGAGCGTCCCGCAGCACCATGCCGCAGCCCCAGCGGATGCCCCCCCGTGGGGCCTGCCTGCCGAACCCGGCTGGCAAACACATGGCGGCGGCGCATACGCCTCGCCCCAGACGCCGCCCTATCGCAAAAGCGGCGACTGGAAGGGCGGCAGCTGGAAAAAAAAGGACACCGCGCCTTGGCCGCCCCAGCCACGCCTGCCGCGCGCGCCCACCGCCAGCCGCGCAGACCACGCCGCACGGCTGCTGTTGTCGCACATGGCGTTTCTGGAAGATCTGACGCACGACGACTACGCGGCGCTGTGCGCCCAGCCCGCCCCGCATG
>DCVY01000233.1:5733-7205 GCA_002327945.1 Acidovorax delafieldii
CACGCCCAGACCGAGGGCGATCTGCACGAATTACGGCTGGAACTGCGCGATCTTCTGAACCGCATGCTCATCGAAGACATCAACGCCCAGCAAAAAGCCCTGATCCTGCAGGCAGCGCAAGACCCCACCGCGCTGGAACGCTACCGCGCCCTGGAACAGCGGCGCAATGCGCTGCAGGGCATATTGCCGCGCACCCCTTGAAATCCCGTGCGGTCGGTATAATGTAGGGTTTTTCGGCAAGAGCGACAGCAGCACCTCCGAGCCGGGCCATGTATATAGCCGCGCACCTATGCGCTGATGGGCCCACTTATCGCAAGGACTGCACACCAAATGTTCGCCCATACATCTTGCCCCTGAGGATCACTCCTCCAACTGCAGCAGCTGTGCTCCGCAGTGCCACCCGCGCCGGGATTTGAGGCGCTTGCGTTTTCTCGTTTTCTTTGTGTCCGTTTTTGACTCCGAGGTTGTTCCATGCCTGCTCAAAAGTCCGCGAAGCCACTCAAGTCCGCTCCAGGCACTGCCGCAAATGCCGTCTCCAAAACCGCTGCCAAAGCACCGGCCAAAGCCGCACCCTCCATGGCTGCTGCCGCCGCCCCTGCCCCGGCTGCCAAGAAAGTGAAAACTGTGCCCGTGAAAAGTTCTGCCGAGTTGATCAAAGCTGCCGATGAATTGCTGAAAAAGAAGCCGGCCCGCGCTGCGGCGGCCCCGTCCGACAGCGACGAAGCCCCCAAAAAGCGCCCTGGCCGCCCCGCCAAGGCCGCCGGCGCCGCCGAGGCCAAGGCCCCTGCCAAGCGCGGTCGCAAGCCCAAGGCAGCTGCGGGCGAAGTGGGTGGTGACGACGCAGACCTGTCCGATATCGAAGCCGACCTCGAAGGCGAAGTCGAGCCCGAAGCGGAGGCGGCCCCCACGGCCGAGAAGGTCAAGCCCCTGCGCATGAAAATCAGCAAGGCGAAAGAACGCGCCTTGATGAAGGAATTCGGCCTGGACGAGACCGTCCTGTCGGAAGAAGACATGGCCAAGCGCCGTGCGCGCCTGAAAACCCTGATCAAGCTGGGCAAGACGCGCGGCTACCTCACGCACGTTGAAATCTCTGACCACCTGCCCGACAAGCTGGTCGATGCCGAAACCCTCGAAGCCGTCATCACCACACTGAACGACCTCGGTGTGGCGGTGTACGAGCAAACGCCCGACGCCGAAGCGCTGATCATTACCGACAACGCCCCCGCTGGCGCCACCGAAGAAGAAGCAGAAGAAGCCGCCGAAGCCGCCCTGTCCACCGTGGACAGCGAGTTCGGCCGCACCACCGACCCGGTTCGCATGTACATGCGCGAAATGGGCACCGTCGAACTGCTGACCCGCGAAGGCGAGATCGAAATCGCCAAACGCATCGAGGAAGGCATTCGCGAGGTGATGAGCGCCATCGCTCACTTCCCCGGCACCGTCGACAGCATCCTCGCCGATTACGAGCGAGT
>DCVY01000014.1:0-8138 GCA_002327945.1 Acidovorax delafieldii
TCGGTGCACCCGGACATCACCTGCTCGGTGATCTTCACCGGCGACTGGTCCATGCCCGTCAAGGAGGCCGAGGCCACCAACAGCCTGGCCGACCAGGGTGTGGACGTGTTCACCATGCACGTGGACGGCCCCAAGGTGATCGTCGAGACCGCGGCCAAGCGCGGCAAGTTCGTCTGCGGCTACCACGCCTCGCAGGCCAAGCTGGCGCCGCAGGCCTACCTGACCGGGGCCGAGTGGAACTGGGTCACGCCCTACAAGCAGATCGTCGAGGCCGCCAAGAACGGCCAGCCGCATCCGAACTTCGTGCGCGGCGGCCTGAAGGAAGGCTTCGTGAAGGCTTCGCCTTATGGCGCCATGGTGTCCGAGGCCGCCCGCAAACAGGCCGAGGGCATCCGCGCGGCCATGCTCAAGGGCGCTTTCGACATCTTCAAGGGCGAACTCAAGGACAACACCGGCAAGGTGGTGATCCCCAAGGGCACGGTGCACAAGCAGACCGACGTCGCGCTGGAAGGCATGAACTACCTGGTGGCCGGCGTCATCGGCAAGGTCTGACACCCCCGCACCTCCCCTGAAGACGCCACGGAGAACGCCATGCCTGCTGCTGCCCCCCGGCCCTGGCACGTCGCCGCCGAGAACCTGCTTCTGCCGGTGCTGGCCCTGGCTGGCGCGCTGCTATTGTTTGGTGGCTTCGTCTGGCTAGGCGGCACCAGCCCGCTCGAGACCTGGCAGCTGCTCTACGAGGGCGCCTTCGGCTCGGCCTTCTCCTGGCAGAACACCCTGCTGCGCGCCGCGCCGCTGATGCTCACCGCCCTGGCTGTGGCCCTGCCGGCCCAGGCCGGGCTGACGGTGATCGGCGGCGAGGGCGCGCTGGCCCTGGGGGCGCTGGCCTGCGCCGCCCTGCCCGGCCTCATCGCGCCGCCGGCCAATGGCCTGGGCATCGCGATGGTGCTGGCCGCGGGCGCGGCCGCCGGGGCCGCCTGGGTGGCGCTGGCCGGCGCGCTGCGCCAGTACCGCGGGGTCAACGAGACCATCTCCAGCCTGCTGCTGAGCTACATCGCCATCGCGGTCTTCAAGCACCTGGTCGAAGGCCCGCTGCGCGACCCGGCCAGCCTGAACAAGCCCTCCACCCCGCCGCTGGCCGAGGCCCTGCGCATCGGCCCCATCATGGGCGAGGCCGCCTTCGACAGCTGGCTGGGCGATGTGCACTGGGGCCTGGTCATCGGCACGGTGCTGTGCCTGCTGGCCGGCTTGTGGCTGAGCTTCACCACCCATGGCTTTGCCGTGCGGGTGGTGGGCGGCAACGCCAAGGCTGCGCGTCTGGTGGGCCTGCCCAGCCACCGGCTAATTCTGGTGGCCTGCGCCGCCGGTGGCGCCTGCGCCGGGCTGGCAGGCGCCGTCGAGGTGGCCGCCGTGCAGGGTGCGGCCAACGCGTCGGTGCTCTCGGGCCTGGGCTACACCGGCATCCTGGTGGCCTTCGTGGCCCGGCAAAACCCCTGGGCCATCCCGCCGGTGGCCGTGCTGTTCGGCGGCTTCGGTGCGGCCGGCAGCCTGCTGCAGCGCCGGCTGGACCTGCCCGACGCCTCGGTGCTGGTGCTGCAGGGCTTTGCCTTCGTGCTGATTCTGGCCGCCGAGGCGCTGCGCGGCCGCATCGCCGCCGGCCTGGCCGGGGCCCTGTCCCCCACCCTGCCGGCCACCCCGGCCCTGAAGGAAACCATGCCATGAACGCCGACGACTGGACCACCTTGTTGCTGGCCGTGATGGGCGGCGCCATCCGCGTGGGCACGCCCTTTCTGTTCGTCAGCCTGGGCGAATGCCTGACCGAGAAATCCGGCCGCATCAACCTGGGCCTGGAAGGCGTGCTGGTGCTCTCGGCCATGGCCGGTTTCGGCGGTGCCTACCTCAGCGGCAGCGTCTGGCTGGGCGTGCTGGCCGCCGGTGCCAGCGGCGCCCTGCTGGCCACGCTGCACGGCCTGCTGTGTTCGCTGCCGCGGGTGTCGGACATCGCCACCGGCATCGCGCTGATGCTGCTGGGCACCGGCCTGGCCTTCTACTTCGGCAAGCCGCTCATCCAGCCGCAGGCGCCGCAGATCCCCGCCCTGGCGCTGGGCGCCTGGAGCGCCTCGCCGCAGGTGCAGACCGCCCTGTCCGTCAACGCGCTCTTTCCGCTGGGCGTGCTACTGGCCGGGCTGATGGCCTGGGGCTTCACCCGCACCCGCTGGGGCTTGGTGGTGCGCATGGCGGGCGACTCCAGCGACGCCGCCCGCGCCCTGGGCTACTCGGTGCACGGCGTGCGCATCGCCGCCACCGCGGCCGGCGGCTTCATCGCCGGCCTGGGCGGGGCTTCGCTCTCGCTCTACTACCCCGGCAGCTGGAACGAAGGCCTGTCCAGCGGCCAGGGCCTGATCGCGGTGGCTCTGGTCATCTTCGCACGCTGGAGTCCCTGGCGCTGCCTGGGCGCGGCCCTGTTGTTTGGCGGGGCCGGCGCCATCGGCCCAGCCCTGCAGTCGGTGGGCATTAGCGCCGGCTATTACCTCTTCAACGCCGTGCCCTATGCGCTGACGCTGCTGATCCTGGTACTCACCTGTTCGCCCCGGCGCTCGCTCAAGGGTGCGCCGGTCGAGCTGAGCCTGAGTCGATAAACCCCGGCAACCGTGATGCGCGACGGTACATCCCGGCCTAGACAAGGAGTTTTGTGACATGAGTGGATTGGGTGGACTAAACAAATCGCCGAACGGCGTAGTCGTCGGCCTGGTGCAGCTGCAGCTGCCGGTGGTGAACACCCCGACGCAGCTCGCGGTGCAAACCGAGCGCGTCGTCGCAATGGTCGGCAAGGCGCGCCGCGGCTATCCGGCGATGGACCTGGTGGTATTCCCGGAGTATTCGCTGCACGGCCTGTCAATGGCCACGACCGACACGCTGATGGTCGCACTTGACGGCCCCGAGGTGGCCGCCTTCCAGGTCGCCTGCGCGGCCAACCGAATCTGGGGCTGCTTCTCGATCATGGAACGCAACCCCGAGGGTAACCCGTACAACACCGGGCTCGTCATCGACGACCAGGGTGCGCTGAAGCTCTATTACCGCAAGTTCCACCCCTGGGTGCCGGTGGAGCCCTGGGAGCCCGGCAACATGGGCATCCCGGTGATCGACGGCCCCCGGGGCGTCAAGCTGGCGCTGATCATCTGCCACGACGGCATGTTCCCCGAGATGGCGCGCGAATGCGCGTACCAGGGGGCCGAGCTGATGCTGCGCACCGCCGGCTACACCGCGCCGATCCGCCATGCCTGGCAGATCACCAACCAGGCCAACGCCTTCCAGAACCTAATGGCCACGGCTAGCGTGTGCCTGTGCGGCAGCGACGGTACCTTCGACTCCATGGGTGAGGCCATGGTCTGTAACTTTGACGGCACTGTCATCGCACAGGGTGGTGGGCGGGCCGACGAAATCGTCTGCGCCGAAATCCGCCCCGACCTGATCCGCGAGGCTCGCGAGCACTGGGGGGTCGAGAACAACCCCTACCAGTTCCTGCACCGCGGCTACGTGGCCGTGCGAGGCGGCGCCACGGACTGCCCCTACACCTTCATGCGCGACATGGTGGCCGGTAGCGCGAAGCTGCCCTGGGAAGAACGTGTCGTCGTGAAGGACGGCACGCCCTGCGGCTTCGATCCGCCGACGCGCCGCTACCGTGGCGAACAGTCCAATCTGCTGAACCAATGAGGAGCCTCCGTTGAAGACCATCGCCTCCAAACCCTATGCCTGGCCCTACAACGGTGACCTGCGACCCGCCAACACGGCGCTGGTCATCATCGACATGCAGACCGACTTCTGCGGCGTCGGCGGCTATGTAGACAAGATGGGCTACGACCTGTCGCTCACCCGCGCACCGATCGAGCCCCTGAAGCGCCTGCTGGCCGAAGCGCGCCGCGTGGGCCTGCACGTCATCCACACCCGCGAAGGCCACCGGCCGGACCTGTCCGACCTGCCGCCCAACAAGCGCTGGCGCTCGCAGCAGATTGGCGCGGGCATCGGCGACATGGGGCCGTGCGGTCGCATCCTGGTGCGCGGCGAGCCTGGCTGGGACATCATCCCCGAGCTCTACCCCATCGCCGGCGAACCCATCATCGACAAACCGGGCAAGGGCAGCTTCTGCGCCACCGACCTGGAGCTGATCCTGCGCGTGCGGGGCATCGAGAACCTGATCCTCACCGGCATCACCACGGATGTCTGCGTGCACACCACCATGCGCGAGGCCAACGACCGCGGTTTCGAGTGCGTGATGCTGACCGACTGCACCGGCGCCACCGAGCAAGGCAACCACGCCGCCGCCATCCAGATGATCCAGATGCAGGGCGGCGTGTTCGGGGCGGTGGCCGATTCCAGCGCGCTGCTCGAACTGCTGCGCACCTTCTGAACAGGAGTAAAGCCACCATGACCTCGAACATCCAACGCCGCCACCTGCTCATCGGCGCCAGCGCCGCGAGCGCGCTCACCGCCATGGGGGCCAGGCCGGCGCATGCCGACGACAAGATCCTGATCGGCTACTGGCCCATCGCTTCCGGCCTGCCGCTGTACGTGGGTCTGGAGCGTGGCATCTTCAGGGAAGCCGGGCTGAACGTGGAGGGCGTGAAGTTCGCCAGCGCGCAGCAGGTGGCCGAGGCCATGATCTCCGGCCGCATCCACGGCTCGGCCAACGGCACCGCCTCGGCCGTGCTGGGGCTGGCCGAGATCACCAGTCCCAACCTGTTCAAAATTATCTGCTCCAACCCCTCGAACAGGTCGCTGGTGCTGGACGAGTTCGTGGTGCCCAAAGACAGCCCCGTGAGGTCGATCGCCGAGCTGGCGGGCAAGAAGATCGCCAGCGGTCCCGGCATCCAGAACGTCACGCTGGCCAAGATCATCCTGGAGAAAAACGGCATTGCGAACCCGACCGTCACCGAGCTGCCGGTGGGCCAGCACGTGCCGGCGCTGGCCTCAGGCCAGGTCGATGCGGTCTACACGCTGGAGCCCACCGGCACCGCCGGCAGGCTGAAGGGCCTGAGCCGGGTGCTGGAGACCGGCGTGATCTCCAAGTACGTGCTGGGCAATCCGGACGCACCCTGGTTCGGCGGCAGTGCCAGCGTCACTAATGCGTTTCTCAAAGACTCGCCGGAACTGGCCAGGCGTTACATCGCAGCCTATGGCAAGGCAGTGCAATGGGTGCGCTCGTCGCCAGAGGAGTCGCGCAAACACATGGATGGCTTCACCGCCATCGAGGAGGCACTGGTCAGAGAGGTGCCTTTGTCCGGCTTCACGATGTACAACGAATTCAGCGTCAGCGATCTGGGTTATTTCCAGAAATTTTTCGACGTATTCACCGAGCGCAAGATATTCAGCCGCAAGCTGGACGTGAAGTCGCTGCTCTACACCGCTTGAGAGTACCGCATGAACGCGCTCGCCTTCTTCTACAACCGCCGGTGGCTGCCATTGGTGGGGCCGCTGCTGCTGTTGGCGCTGTGGCAGCTGATGATCTCGGCGCAGTGGGTCAAGCCGGTGCTGCTGCCGCCGCCCGGCGAAACGCTGCAACACCTGGCGCAGGCGTTCACTAGCGGAGCCATCCTGCCGGACGTATGGGCCACGCTGCTGCGCACGCTGTGCGCCTTTGCCATTGCCATTGCCATCGGCCTGCCGCTGGGCGTGATGTTCGGCAGTGCCGAGAGTGCCTACCGCAGCGTGGAGTTCCTGATCGACTTTTTCCGCTCCACGCCCAGCTCGGCGCTGATCCCGCTGTTCATGCTGATCTTCGGCATCACCGACCTGAACAAGATCGCCATCGCCAGCTTCGGCGCGATGCTGATCGTGCTTTTCAACAGCGCCTACGGTGTGATGAACGCCAAGAAGACGCGGGTGATGGCGGCGCAAATCATGGGTGTGTCGCGCTGGCATGTGTTCAAGGACGTGATGCTGATGGAGAGCCTGCCCCAGACCTTCATCGGCCTGCGCAGCGCAGTCTCGATGGCGCTGGTCATCGTCATCGTGGCCGAGATGTTCATCGGCTCAGAGACCGGCCTGGGCCACCGCATCATCGACGCGCAGCAGGTCTTCAACGTCAAGGACATGTACACCTCCATCCTGGTGACCGGTGCGCTGGGCTACGGCCTGAATCTGGTCTTCCTGCTGATCGAAAAGAAGCTGATCCACTGGGGAGGCAAGGCATGACGAGCTCGCTACTGGTCTCCGCCACTCCCACCGAGGTGAAGCTGGCCACGACCGCCAGCAGCCTGCTTACGCTGCGTGCGGCGCCCAACACCCACGTGACGGTGCGCGGCCTGTGCAAGTCGTTCGCCGGCCAGGTGCTCTACAAGGACTTCAACCTCGATCTTCCGCGCCGTCAGATCGTCTCGATCTTCGGGCCGAACGGCTGCGGCAAGTCCACGCTGATGAACATGATCGCCGGGCTGGTGCCGCTGGACTCGGGCGAGATCCTGTTCGACGGCAAGAGCCTGAAGGACACGCGCATCGGCTACGTGTTCCAGAACTACCGCGATGCGCTGTTTCCGTGGATCAGCGCCTGGGACAACATCGCCTACCCGCTGCGCCGCCAGGGCATGAAGNNTTCGACCTGCAGCGCTACCCCTATGAGCTCTCCGGAGGACAGATGCAGACCGTCTGCATCATGCGGGCGCTGGCGCCCAAACCTGAGGTGATGTTTCTGGACGAGCCATTCTCGGCGCTGGACTTCGAGATGACGCTGTTCATCCGCGCCAAGCTCCAGGAGGCGCACCTGGCCACCGGCGTGAGCATGGTCATTGTCTCGCACGACCTGGAAGACGCGGTGTTCCTGGCCGACCAGATCCTGCTGCTCACGCGCAGGCCCACGCGCATCGCCGAGCTGGTGCCCTTCCCCATGCCGCGGCCGCGCACGCCCGAGGCGGTGTCGGACCCCGAGTTCGTGCGCGTGAAGGCCCACACCCTCGAAGTCTTCCGCCGGGAGATGCAAGCATGAATGCCGTCCAACTCGAAACCTACCGCCTGAGCAAGCACTTCGGCAGCTTCACCGCGCTGGGCGATGTCTCGCTCAGCGTGCGCCCGGGCACCGTGCACGCCCTGCTGGGGGAGAACGGTGCCGGCAAGAGCACCCTCGTCAAGTGCGTGGTGGGCTACTACCAGCCCGACGACGGCGCGGTGCTGGTGGGTGGGCGCGAGCAGGCCATCAACTCGCCCGTCGTGGCCCGCGACCTGGGCATCGGCATGGTCTATCAGCACTTCACCGTAGTTCCGGGCATGACGGTGGCCGAAAACCTGCTGCTGGCACGTGGTCGCCTGCCGGCCGTCGTACCCTGGAAGCGGGTACGCGCGGAGCTGGACGCTTTTTTGAAGACCACTCCATTCCGGCTGGATCTGGATGCCACACCGATGGACCTCTCGGCAGGCGAAAAGCAGAAGCTGGAGATACTCAAGCAGCTCTTCTTGAAGCCGCGCTTGCTGATCCTCGACGAGCCCACTTCGGTGCTCACGCCACAGGAAGCCGACGAGGTGCTGGGCGCGTTGCGCGCGCGCGCCCATGCAGGTAACTGCTCGGTGCTGATGATCACCCACAAGTTCCGCGAGGTGAGCGCCTATGCCGACGACGTGAGCGTGCTGCGCCGCGGCCGCCTGGTGCACAGCGGCGCCGTGGCCGACACCACGCCCGAGGCGCTGGCCGAGGCCATGGTGGGCCGCGAGGCCGGGCCAGAGGAAGTCCGCGAGGAGCTGGCCACCCGCCCGGAGGCTGAGCTGGCGCCACACACTCCAGGCGAGGTGCAACTCGACGTCCGCGGCCTCACCGTGCGCGGCGACCGGGGCGAGAGTGCAGTGCGCGACCTGAACCTGTCCGTGCGCGCCGGAGAAATCGTAGGTGTGGCTGGCGTTTCCGGCAACGGCCAGCGCGAGCTGATGGAGGCACTGGTGGGCCAGCGCGCCCGCGAATCCGGCAGCGTGCACGTGGCCGGCCAGCCTTTTGCAGCCACCCGCGCCGAGAACCAGCGCCTGGGCGTGCGCGCCATGCCGGAGGAGCCGCTGCGCAACGCCTGCGTGGGCGCGCTGAGCGTGGCCGACAACATGGGGCTGCGCAACTTCGACCAGGCGCCCTTCTCGCGCGGCGGCTGGCGCCTGGGCGGTCGCCT
>DCVY01000014.1:8150-8405 GCA_002327945.1 Acidovorax delafieldii
CCGTGCTGGCCCGCGAACTGGCCGGCGAGCCCCGACTGCTACTGGTGTCCAACCCGGTGTTCGGCCTGGATTTCGCCGCGGTGGCCGACATCCACGCGCGCCTGCGCGCGGCCCGTGCGCGCGGCTGCGCGCTGTTGCTGGTCAGCGAGGACCTGGACGAGTTGCTGGCGCTGGCCGACCGCATCGTGGTGATGAGCGAAGGCCAGATCGTGCTGGACATGCCGGCCGCCGCAGCCGACAGACAGACTCTGGGTG
>DCVY01000081.1:0-2372 GCA_002327945.1 Acidovorax delafieldii
TCAGACGGTCGAGAAAATGGCTCATGTGAGGCTCCGAGGTGGCTGCGGTCTGGTGCGTGGAATTGCGTGGAATCAGCAGGGATTGGCCGCGCCGCGGCGGGCATAGAGCCACCAGTTCAGCACGACGTTGAAGGCAAAGAAGACGGCCAGGCCATAAAACACCGGCGTGGCAGACTTGAAGCTGGCAAACGATGTGGCAAACAGCATGCCGAACAGGAAGGGGCCGTAGGCCGCAATGGCGCCGGTAAAACCGATCACGCCGCCCGCCTGGCGCGGCTCGAACAGCATGGGCATTTGCTTGAACGTGGAGGCGTTGCCCACGCCGGCAAAGAAAAACAGCACCAGCATGCCCACCACAAACATGGGGAAGCTCTCCAAGCCGCTGGGGTTGGTCAGCGTGGTGAGCCACAGCGTGGCCGCAAGCATGCCCAGGCCGGCCCAGTGCGTGACGCGCGCGCCCCCTAGCCTGTCGGACAAGGGGCCAGCCAGCACGCGCGCGGCCGAACCCACCAGCGGGCCGTAGAACGCCCAGGCCAGCGGGTCAGGCGCGCCCTCGAAGTGACCGAATATCTGCTTGATGAGCAGCGGAAAGGTGGCCGACAGCCCCGAAAAGGCGCCGAAGGTCATCATGTAGAGCGAGGTCATGCTCCAGGTATGCCCCGAGCGGAAGATGTCGAACTGCTGCGCGAAGTTGGCTTTCACGGGCACGGACTTGAGCATCAGCCAGGCACAGACGCCAAAGACGAGCACGAACGGAATCCACACCGCGGCGGCGTTTTGCAGGTAAACCTGGCTTTGCACACCGCCTTTGGTCAGTGTCTGCGGCGCCCCCATGAAGGCTGCGCCACCAAAGAGCGCGAAGCCAATGATCCAGGGCGTGACGAACTGCACGATGGATACGCCGAAGTTGCCTATGCCTGCCTGGATGGCCAGCGCCGTGCCTTGCAGGCGCTTGGGGAAAAACAGGCTGGTGGAAGGCATGAAGGAGGAAAAGTTGCCCCCGCCCAGGCCGGCCAGAAAGGCCAACAGCATCAGCACCCAGTAGGGCGTGGCAGGGTTTTGCACGGCATAGAACCAGCCCAGCAGCGGCACTAGCAGCGACAGCGTGGACAGGCTCACCACAAGGCGCGTGCCATACATGGGCGTGAGAAACATATGCACCAGGCGCAGCGTGCCGCCCGCCAGCCCCGGCATGGCCGCGAGCCAGAACAGCTCGCCGGGCGTGAAGCGAAAGCCTATCTGCGGCAGGCGCACCACCAGGGCCGAGACCAGGAACCAGACGATGAACGCCATGGTCAGGTTGAGCGTGGTGATGGTCAGCGTGCGCCAGGCCAGGCCGGAGCCGCCGGAACGCCAGAAGCTGTCGTTCTCCGGCTCCCAACGAGAGAGCCAGGTGCCACCCGCAGTGGCCAGGGATGCAGAGCTTGCCATGATGGGCCTTTCGAGAAAAACGAGGTGCAAAAACGGTGGGCGATGCCGCTGCGCTGGCTTCAGCGCACCGGGCGCAGGGGCACGCGCTGGGCCACGGCTGAGGCTGCAGACTTGTTCACGGGCGCTGCGGCGTTGCCGCCGAGCACGTCGGCGCGGCGCACTTCCGTCCAATACATCCAGATCAGCGACACCCAGACCACGCCGTACATCAGCATGAAGGCGCTGGAGCGGATGCCGGTCCAGTCCAGCAGGATGCCGAACAAAATGGGCAGCACGAAGCCCCCGAGTCCGCCGGCAAGGCCGACGATGCCGCTGATGGCGCCGATGTTCTGCGGGTAGTCATCGCTGATGTATTTGAAGACGCTGGCCTTGCCGAACGCAAAGGCCACGCCCAGCACGGCCATGAGCGCCGTGAAGGCATAGACGTTGAGGCCGATGTGGAAGGTCGTGGGGCCGCTGACGGTCACGACGGTGAAGTCCGTTTGCGGGTACGAGAGCAGGAACAGGCAGATCCAGCTCACCCACATCACCCACCAGGTGACCTTGTGTGCGCCGTACTTGTCCGACAGGATGCCGCCGATCGCACGCAGCACGCCGCCGGGCAGCGAGAAGCAGGCCGCGAGCAGCGCCGCGATGCGGATGTCCAGGCCATACTCGCCCACGTAGTACTGCACCATCCACAGCGACAGCGCCACGTAGCCGCCGAACACGATGCTGTAGTACTGGCAGTATTTGAGTACGCGCGGGTCTTTCAGGGCCTTGAGCTGGTCGCTGAAGCGGACGTTGCTGGGCACCAGGTGGGCCGGGTCCTGGTGGCTGAACAGCCAGAACAGCACCAGCGCACCGAGCATGATGGCCGCATAGACCTTGGGCACCATGGTCCAGCCAAACGCCACGAGCAGCACGGGGGCGACGAACTTGTTCACGGCGGCGCCGGAGTT
>DCVY01000081.1:2482-3116 GCA_002327945.1 Acidovorax delafieldii
CAGGCCGAACTCGGTGGCGTTGAGGTTCAGCATTTTCTTGATCGGGATGCCGATCACGCCAAACATCATCCAGACCATGAAGCACACGGTGAACGCCAGCGTGCTGACGATAAGCACCGACCAGGCCTTGCGGGAATTGTGCAATTCATTGCCCATGTCTTCCTCCACAAATTTGCATGCGTGGACTATCCGACTTTGGCCCGGCGCTGAACATCCGCCAATGGCACACCGCCGCCGCGGCAGAAGAACGATGGCAGGGCGCTACCCTCGTTCCAAAGAACTATGGGGCTTGCGTGAACCTGGGGAGCCTCGAGGGCGCACGCCCCTGCTTATTCCCCACGTGCGTCAGCCGCACACCATGGCGCTATTGGCGCTCATTTTTATTGCAGTTTCATGGATGCCGTCAAGCCCTGGCTGGCGGCAAAGACGGCGGCCTGCACCCGCGAGCTCAGCTTGAGCTTGCGCAGAATGTGCTGCACATGGATCTTGACGGTGGTCTCGGCGATGCCCAGATCGCGCGCAATGGCCTTGTTCGCCAGGCCCGCGGCGATCAGGGTCAGGATTTCGCGCTCGCGCGCCGACAGCAGCGCCAGGGCATCGCTTGCGGGCTCCCGTGCGCACGCGCCTGCGGCCG
>DCVY01000081.1:3228-4233 GCA_002327945.1 Acidovorax delafieldii
AGCACGCGCGCTGCCGGCGCCACTTCCTTGAGGCCGGCAATCGCGTCCACCCCGCGCACGCCGGGCAGGTGGTTGTCCAGCAGGATCATGTCGGGCGCGCACGCGGCCGCGCGGCGCTGCGCCTCGCCACTGTCGCCCGCCTCGCCGACCACCGCGAAGCGCTCGTCCTGCGACAGCAGGGCGACCAGGCCACGGCGAAACAGAGTGTGGTCATCGACCACCAGCAGGCGAATGGGTTGGGTCATGCGTTTTCGTCCAGGCCCACCTCAAGAGCGGTGCGCGCGGAGGCAGTCGTAAGAGTTTCGGGAGCAACGGGCGCGGTGGTGGCAGCGGCGGCGCTCGCGACCGGGTGCGGCGGCAGCGTCAGCGTGACCGTGGTGCCCTGCCCCGGCGCTGCGACCACCTCGACCGCTGCGCCTATGCGTGCGGCGCGCTCACGCATGATCTGCAGGCCCACGTGCGATGCGCCCGGGCTTTGCTGCGGGTCGAACCCCGCCCCATCGTCGCGCACGCGCAACTGCCAGCGCGCGCCCTTGTCCACCTCCAGCGTGACATGGCTGGCGCGCGCGTGCTTGCGCACGTTGGACAGCGCCTCCTGCACCACGTGCAGCACCTGCACCTGCACATCCGGCGGCAGCGGAAGACCCTGCCCGTACACCGCAAAGCGCGTGGCGACGCCCGCCTGGTGTTCGAATTTGCGCAGGGTTTCCTGCAGCGCGCGCTCGATGTCGTCGGTGTTCGTGCGCGTGCGAAAGTGCACCAGCAGCTCGCGCACATCGCCTATGCTTTCGCGCACACCGGCGTCGAGCTCGTCGAGAATGCGCTGCACCTGCGCGGCCTGCCCTTTTTGCACGGCACTGCGCAGCAGCTGCACCTGTATCTTGAGGAAAGCCAGCGCCTGCGCGATCGAGTCGTGCAGCTCGCGTGCCAGCAGCGCGCGCTCCTCGCTCACTGCAGCTTCACGCTCCAGGGCCTCGGCACGCAAGCCCTCGAGCGCGCTCGCAA
>DCVY01000186.1 GCA_002327945.1 Acidovorax delafieldii
TAGTGCCGCGTTTCACGCTATCTGTCACATCCACGGAACCATAGGTCGACCAGGGCCAGGCAGCGTCTTGCCATTGCAGGGCCGACTGCACCTGCGCCTGCGTGGCATCGCGCGGCAGCGCTGCAGTGCTGCCGCGCTCGGCCATCTCCAGCACCAGGGCCGCCAGCTGGCCGCGCGCCGTCAACCACTGCACCGTTGCACGCTGCAGACGCTGGTGGTCGGGCGCATCGTGCTGCTTGCCCAGCAGCACGTCGGTGGCGGGCTTGGCATGCAGCGGCGACGGCCCAGGCGCTGAGGGCGCCACGGCGGGGCGGCTGGCGCAGCCCGCCAGGGCCAGGGCGGTGAAGGTGGCTCCCAGGTGCCACAGATGGCGGGGAAATGCAGGCAGCAGGGGGTGCATGCTACGCACTCCAGTCTTGATTCAAGTCAAGATAGATGCTGCACGCCCTTCCTACACTGCATCCATGCATACCAAGTCCCCGCTGACCTTCAAGTTGCTGGCCATGGGCGCGGGATTCCTGCTGGTGGCCCTGGCTTCCATCGGGTTGACGCTGTGGGTGGCATGGAAACTCGAAGGGGGTGCAGCGGCCGTCAACGAGGCCGGGCGCCTGCGCATGAACATGCTGCGCATGGTGCTGGTGCAGCAGACCGAGTCGCCCGAAGAGGTGCAAAGGCATGCGCGGCAGTTCGACGCCAGCCTGGAGTTGCTGCACGCGGGCGATCCCTCGCGCCCCCTGTTTGTGCCCTGGGGGGCAGACACGCGGGCACGATTCGAAGAAATCCGTTCCACCTGGGCTGAATTGCGCAAGGAGCGGGCCCTGGGCTTGCCGCCGGACCGCGCCCGCACCCTGGTCCAGGCCGACAGTTTTGTGCAGAAAGTGGACGGTTTTGTCGAGGCCATAGAAATCCAGATCGCCGGCTGGACGGCCGTGCTGCATGTGTTTCAGCTGTTCTTGATGGCGGTGGCGATTGCTGGCGCGATGACCTTCATGGCGGTGAGTTATCAGCTGGTGCTCAACCCGGTGTCGCAACTGCAGCAGGCGCTGGCGCGGTTGCGCCAGGGAGATTGGGGTGCACGGCTGCCGGTGGAGACCGACGACGAATTTGGCCAGCTCGCGGCGGGCTTCAACCAGATGGCCCATGCCTTGCAGGCCTCGTACGAGGGCCTGGAGAAAAGGGTGCGCGAGAAGACCGCCAGCATTGCCGTGCAGAATCAGCGCCTGGCAGCGCTGTATGAGGTCAGCGCGCTGGCCTCCACGGCGACCGGGCTGGACGCGCTGGCGCAAGGCTTTGTCAAGCAGATACGCCGTGTGGCGGGTGCGGACGCGGCAGCGGTGCGCTGGTCCGACGAGGCCAACGAGCGCTACGTGCTGCTGGCCGGCGACGGCATGCCGCTCGCCATGACCGAACAAGAGCATTGCCTGCACACGGGCACCTGCATGTGTGGGCAGCCGCAAAGCCAGGCACGCACCCGCGTCATACCGATCATGGCGTCCACCACGCTGGCATTTCCGCACTGCCGCGATGCCGGCTACCAGACCCTGGTGGCTATTCCCGTGCTGAGGCAGGAGCGGGTGCTCGGCGAGGTCAATCTGTTCTTTCGCTCGTCGGTGGAACTGACCCAGGAGGTGCGCGAACTTCTGGAAGCCATGACGCACCATCTGGCCAGCGCCATGGAGGGCTTGCGGGCCACCGCCCTGGAGCGCGAGGCTGCAGTGGCGCAAGAGCGCAGCCTGCTGGCGCGCGAGCTGCACGACTCGATTGCCCAGTCGTTGGCCTTCCTCAAGATCCAGACGCAGCTGCTGCGCGATGCCGTGGCCAAGGGCGACATTGCGGCGCGGGACTGCAGCATGGGTGAGCTCGATGTGGGCGTGCGGGAGTGCTATAGCGATGTGCGCGAACTGCTGGTGCACTTTCGCACGCGCACCAGCGAAGAAGACATCGAGGCGGCGCTGCGCACCACCCTGTCCAAATTCGCGCACCAGACGGGCATCGCCACCACGCTCACGATGGCGGGCCACGGGCTGCCCCTGGGGTCTGATGTGCAGATCCAGGTTCTGCACATGGTGCAGGAAGCCTTGACGAACGTGCGCAAGCATTCGGGCGCCACCCGGGTGGAGCTGCGTGTGCAGCGGCATCCCCGCTGGCGTTTTGAAGTGCTGGACAATGGGACGGGGTTTGAAGTGCGGGCAGTGCCGCCCGACTCCTTGCATGTCGGCCTGGGCATCATGCGCGAGCGCGCACAACGCATTGGTGCGGTGGTGCAGGTGGAGTCATCGCCGGGTGCCGGCACCCGCGTGTGCATCGAGCTTCCCACCCTGTCTGCCGCGCAGGAACCCCGCGAGTTGCCCTGGCCCGCCACTGCCTATCCCGCCCATTTTGTCCATTGATGCCTATGCCTACTCTGCGGCCTGTCAGCTTGCTCGTGGTGGACGATCACAACCTGTTTCGACGGGGCCTGGTCGCCTTGCTGGGGCAAGACCCCGGCCTGCAGGTGGTGGGCGAGGCGGGCGATGCTGCGCAGGCGATGCGCCTGGCCTGCGCATTGCTGCCCGACGTGATCCTGCTCGACAACCATTTGCCCGGGGTGACGGGGGTGGATGCGATCCGGGGGCTGCGTGAGGTGTCGCCGGCTTCCCGCGTGCTCATGCTCACCGTGAGCGAGGACGCGCAGGACTTGGCCATGGCACTGCGCAATGGCGCGCAGGGGTATTTGCTCAAGACCATTGACGGTGATCTGCTGGCGCAGGCCATTCACCGCGCTGCCGCCGGCGAGCCCGTGGTCAGCCCCGAGCTGATGGGCAAGCTGGTGGCCGCCTTCCAGTCGCAGGGGGCTGCGGCGGTGGACGGGGCCCTTGACCCGGCGCTGCCCGGCAAGGCGCAGGCGCCAGCACAGTCGAGCACGCCCCTGTCGCCGCGCGAGGAAGACGTGCTGCGCGAGATTGCGCGGGGCTCCAGCAACAAGGAAATTGCGCGGGCGCTGGACATTGCCGAGACCACCGTGAAGATCCATGTGCAGCACATCCTGCGCAAGCTGGGATTGAGCTCGCGCGTGCAGGCCGCTGTGTACGCATCCGATCGCCAGCGGTAGGGCATCCACCCGTTGGCTACTCCCCCATAGTTCTTTCGAACGATGGCGGCGTCACCCTCTCGTCCTTTTTTCCACCCCGACCCCTCCTGAAGAGGGATGGGCAAAACCCTGCCTTCGCGGGACGATGCATGCCATACAGGAAACAGAGGGAGCAACCCATGGCAAACGCATCGCTTTCGCAAGGCGACAGTCCGCAACGCAGCCGGCAGGCCTGGTCGGTGCTCATCGTGAGCACGCTCGCCTTCACCGTCTGCTTCATGGTGTGGATGATGTTCGGGGTGATCGGCATTCCCATCAAGAAGATGCTGAACCTGAGCTCCACGCAATTTGGCCTGCTCACGGCCATGCCGGTGCTCACCGGCTCGCTGGTGCGCGTGCCGCTGGGCATCTGGACCGACCGGTTTGGTGGGCGCATCGTGATGGCCGTGCTGATGGCCATCACGGTGCCGGCGATCTGGCTCATGAGCTATGCCACCGAGTACTGGCATTTCCTCACGATCGGCCTGTTTGTGGGCCTGGCGGGTGGGTCGTTCTCGGTGGGCACACCTTATGTGGCGCGCTGGTTTCCCAAGAACCGGCAGGGCATGGCGATGGGTGTGTATGGGGCGGGAAATTCCGGCGCGGCCGTGAACAAGTTCATTGCCCCGGCGCTGCTGGTGGCCTTTGGCTGGGCCATGGTGCCCCAGGTGTATGCCGCCATCATGCTTGGCACCCTGGTGCTGTTCTGGCTGTTCAGCTACAGCGACCCGGCCCATCTGGTGCCCAGCAACGTCAAGTTCACCGACCAGCTCAAGGCGCTCAAGGACCCCAAGGTCATCAAGTATTGCCAGTACTACAGCATCGTGTTCGGTGGTTATGTGGCGCTGTCGCTGTGGATGGTGCAGTACTACGTGGGCGAGTATGGCCTGGACATCCGCGTGGCGGCGCTGCTGGCGGCTTGCTTCTCGCTGCCGGGCGGCGTGCTGCGCGCCATTGGCGGCGTGCTCAGTGACAAATATGGCGCCCACAGCGTCACCTGGTGGGTGATGTGGGTGAGCTGGATCTGCCTGTTCCTGCTGAGCTATCCGCAGACCGATTTCACCGTCCTCACGGTCAATGGCCCCACCACGTTCCATATCGGCTTGAATGTCTATGCCTTCACCGCGCTGATGGGCGTGCTGGGCATGGCGTTCGCCTTCGGCAAGGCCAGTGTCTTCAAGTACATCAGCGACGACTATCCGAAAAACATTGGTGCCATCAGCGGCATCGTGGGTCTGGCGGGTGGTTTGGGGGGCTTTGTGCTGCCCATCATGTTTGGCGCGCTGATGGATCTCACCGGCATCCGTTCCAGCGCCTTCATGCTGATGTATGGCGTGGTCTGGGTCTCGCTGATCTGGATGTATTTCACCGAAGTCCGTCGCACCGATGTGATGGATCCGACCGGTGCTTCGGCGCACCAAGCCGCCCGCTAAATTTTTAAGGTAATACCATGTCTGCCAAACAACACAGCAGCGGCCGCCAGGGGCGTCTGCTGACCATCTGGTCACCCGAGGACAAGTCGTTCTGGGAGCGCGAAGGCGAAGCCGTCGCCAAGCTCAACCTGTGGATTTCGGTGCCTGCGCTGTTCCTGGCCTTTGCCATCTGGCAGGTCTGGAGCGTCGTGGCCGTCAGCCTGCCAGGGCTGGGGTTCAAGTATTCCACCAACCAGCTGTTCTGGCTGGCCGCGGCGCCTGCGCTCAGCGGCGCCACGTTGCGCATCTTCTATTCGTTCATGGTGCCGCTGGTGGGTGGCCGCCGCTGGACGGCCATCTCCACCGCAACCCTGCTCATCCCCGCCATCGGCATCGGCTACGCGGTGCAGGACAACACCACCAGCTATCCGACGATGCTGGTGCTGGCGCTGCTGTGTGGTCTGGGCGGCGGNNGCGGGCCTGGGTAACCTGGGGGTGTCGGTGGTGCAGTTCCTGAGCCCGCTGGTGGTGACGGCAGGCATCTTTGGCATCTTTGGCGGGGATCCGCAGACGATCGTGAAGAACGGCCAGACGGTCCAGGTATGGACACAGAACGCCGCCTTCATCTGGGTGCCATGGATCGCGCTCGCCTCGCTGGCCGCATGGTTCGGCATGAACGACATCGCCGACGCCAAGGCTTCTTTTGCCACCCAGGCCGTCATTTTCCGGCGCAAGCACAACTGGCTGATGTGCGTGCTGTACCTGGGCACGTTCGGCTCATTCATCGGTTATGCCGCAGGATTTCCCTTGCTGATCAAGAGCCAGTTCCCCGGCGTCAATCCGCTGGCCTATGCCTGGCTGGGGCCGCTGGTCGGCGCCGTGGTGCGCCCCTTTGGCGGCTGGCTGGCGGACAAGCTCGGTGGCGCACGCGTCACGTTGTGGAATTTCATCGTCATGGCGCTGGCCGTGGTGGGCGTCATCTACTTCCTGCCTTCGGACTCGTCGGCAGGGCAGTTCTCCGGGTTCTTCGTGTGCTTTTTGGTGCTGTTCCTGACCACGGGGATTGGCAATGGCTCCACCTTTCGCATGATTCCGGTCATTTTTCTGGCCGAGGCCCTGCGCGGTGTGGACCGCAACAACACCGCTGCTGTGGCGCAGGCCAACAAGGAGGGCAACACGCTGGGCGCTGCCACCCTGGGCTTCACAGCCGCCATGGCCGCTTACGGGGGCTTTTTCATTCCCAAAAGCTACGGCAGCTCCATTGCGCTGACGGGTGGCCCCGAAGCCGCACTGTGGACTTTCGCTGCCTTCTATGTCCTCTGCATTGTGATCACCTGGTGGTACTACGCCCGCAAGCACGCCGAAATGCCTTGCTGATCATCCCCTGAACAGAACAGAAAAAGGAGCACCCGATGAGCCATTTCCTCGATCGCCTTTCGTACTTCTCGCAGCCGCGCGAAACCTTTGCCCAAGGCCACGGCGAAACCAACGGCGAAGACCGCACCTGGGAAGACGCCTACCGCGACCGCTGGGCGCACGACAAGATCGTGCGCAGCACCCACGGTGTGAACTGCACCGGCAGTTGCTCGTGGAAGATCTATGTCAAAGGCGGCATCGTCACCTGGGAAACCCAGCAGACCGACTACCCCCGCACCCGGCCCGATTTGCCCAACCACGAGCCCCGTGGCTGCGCGCGCGGCGCCAGTTACAGCTGGTACCTGTACAGCGCCAACCGCGTGAAATACCCCATGGTGCGCGGCCGCCTGCTCAAGCACTGGCGCGCCGCCATCGCGCTGGCCAAGAGCCCCGTGGACGCCTGGGCCAGCATCGTCGAGAACGACGCCTCCAGGCGCGAATGGCAAAAGCAGCGCGGCCTGGGCGGCTTCGTGCGCAGCACCTGGGACGAAGTCAACCAGATGATCGCCGCCGCCAACGTGTACACCATCAAAAAGCACGGGCCCGACCGCATCATCGGGTTTTCGCCCATCCCGGCGATGTCGATGATTTCGTATGCGGCGGGCAGCCGCTATCTCAGCCTCATCGGCGGCGTGTGCCTGAGCTTTTATGACTGGTACTGCGACCTGCCCCCCAGCAGCCCGCAGACCTGGGGCGAGCAGACCGACGTGCCCGAATCGGCCGACTGGTACAACAGCTCGTACATCATTGCCTGGGGCTCCAACGTGCCCCAGACGCGCACGCCCGATGCCCATTTCCTGACCGAGGTGCGCTACAAGGGCACCAAGGTCGTGTCCATCACGCCCGACTATTCCGAGGTAGCCAAGCTCGGCGATTTGTGGATGCACCCCAAGCAAGGGACGGATGCCGCCGTGGCCATGGCCATGGGCCACGTGATCCTGAAAGAGTTCTACTTCAAGGACGGTGGCAAGGGCCGCAGCACCTACTTTGACGACTACGCACGCCGCTACACCGATCTGCCGCTCCTGGTGGTGCTCAAGGAAAAGACCCTGCCCGATGGCCGCACGGTGATGGTGCCTGACCGCTACGTGCGCGCCAGCGACTTCCCCGGCCAGCTCGACCAGTCGAACAACCCCGACTGGAAGACCGTGGGCTACGACGAACTGGGCCAGGTCACGCTGCCCAATGGNNGCCGACCAGGGCCTGTGGAACCTGGAGAACAAGGAAGCGCGCACCGGCAACACCATCAAGCTCAAGCTGTCGGTGATCGAAGACGGAGCGCAGACGCACGACGTGGCCGACGTGGCCTTCCCCTACTTTGGTGGCGTGCAGACCCCCAACTTCACGGCCAATGAGCAAGGTGGCGACGTGATGGTGCGCCGCGTGCCGGTGAGTCACCTGGAGCTGGCCGGCCATGAAGCCCAGGGCCGCGTGATGGTGGCCACGGTGTTTGATTTGCTGGCCGGCAACTACGGTATCGACCGGGGCCTGCCGGGCGAAGAGCCCGGTGGCAGCTACGACGCCGATCGCCCCTACACCCCCGCATGGCAGGAAAAGATCACCGGTGTGCCACGCGAGCAGATCATCGCCGTGGCGCGCCAGTTTGCCGACAACGCCGACAAGACGCATGGCAAGTCCATGGTCATCATCGGTGCGGCCATGAACCACTGGTACCACAGCGACATGAATTACCGCGGCATCATCAACATGCTGATGCTGTGCGGCTGTATCGGCCAAAGCGGTGGCGGCTGGGCGCACTATGTGGGCCAGGAAAAGCTGCGCCCGCAAACCGGCTGGACGGCGCTGGCCTTTGCGCTCGACTGGATCCGCCCGCCGCGCCAGATGAACAGCACCAGTTTCTTTTATGCCCACACCGACCAGTGGCGCTACGAGAAGCTCGGCATGGAGGAAATCCTCTCGCCCCTGGCCGATGCCAGCGCCCACCACGGCGCGCAGATCGACTACAACGTGCGCGCCGAGCGCATGGGCTGGCTGCCCTCGGCCCCCCAGCTCAAGACCAGCCCGCTGCAGGTGGCCAAAGACGCGGCCCTGAAGGGCATGGACGCCAAGGACTATGTGGTGCAGTCGCTCAAGGACGGCAGCCTGCAGATGAGCTGCGAAGACCCCGACCACCCCGCCAACTGGCCGCGCAACATGTTCGTGTGGCGCTCCAACATCCTGGGCTCGTCGGGCAAGGGGCATGAGTATTTTCTCAAGCACCTGCTGGGCACCACCCACGGCGTGCAGGGCAAAGATTTGGGCAAGGACGAGGCCAAGCCCGAGGAAGTGCAGTGGCACACCAACGCGCCCGAAGGCAAGCTGGACCTGCTGGTCACGCTCGACTTCCGCATGAGCACCACCTGCCTGTACTCCGACATCGTGCTGCCCACCGCCACCTGGTACGAGAAAAACGACCTCAATACCAGCGACATGCACCCCTTCATTCACCCGCTGTCCACGGCGGTGGACCCGGCCTGGCAGGCCAAGAGCGACTGGGAGATCTACAAAGGTTTCGCCAAGGCCGTGAGCGAAGTCAGCGCGGGCCATCTGGGCGTCGAAAAAGACGTGGTGCTCACCCCCATCATGCACGACACCCCCGGTGAAATGGCCCAGCCTTACGGCGTGCGCGACTGGAAGAAGGGCGAGTGCGAACTCATCCCCGGCAAGACGGCACCGCAGGTCACGGTGGTCGAGCGCGACTACCCCAACGTCTACAAGCGCTTCACGGCCCTGGGCCCGTTGATGGAAAAGGTCGGCAACGGCGGCAAGGGCATTGGCTGGAATACGCAGACCGAGGTGGGCCAGCTCGGCGACCTGAATGGCCGCGTGAAGGAAGAGGGCGTGACGCAGGGCATGCCCCGCATCGTGACCGACATCGACGCCACCGAGGTGGTGATGATGTTGGCCCCCGAAACCAATGGCCATGTGGCCTGCAAGGCCTGGGAGGCCCTGGGCAAGCAGACCGGGCGCGACCATGTGCACCTGGCGCTGCACCGCGAGGACGAGAAGATCCGCTTTCGCGACATCCAGGCGCAGCCGCGCAAGATCATCAGTTCGCCCACCTGGTCGGGCCTGGAGAGCGAAAAGGTCAGCTACAACGCCGGCTACACCAATGTGCATGAGTACATCCCATGGCGCACCCTCACGGGCCGCCAGCAGTTCTACCAGGACCATCCGTGGATGCGCGACTTTGGCGAAGGCTTTGTGAGCTACCGCCCACCGGTGCACCTGAAGACGCTGGAAGAAGTCGAAGGCAAGAAGCCCAACGGCCACCGCGAGATCGCGCTGAACTTCATCACGCCGCACCAGAAGTGGGGCATCCACAGCACGTACAGCGACAACCTGATGATGCTCACGCTCAACCGCGGTGGCTCGGTGGTGTGGCTGAGCGAAGACGACGCCAAGGTCGCCGGCATCGTGGACAACGACTGGGTCGAACTCTTCAACGCCAATGGCGCCATTGCGGCCCGTGCAGTGGTGAGTCAGCGTGTGAACCCCGGCATGGTGATGATGTACCACTCGCAAGAGAAGATCATCAACACCCCCGGCTCCGAGATCACCGGCACCCGTGGTGGCATCCACAACTCGGTTACGCGCATTGTGCTCAAGCCCACCCACATGATCGGCGGCTACGCGCAGTACAGCTACGGCTTCAACTACTACGGAACCATCGGCACCAACCGCGACGAGTTCGTGCTGGTGCGCAAGATGGACCGCGTGGACTGGCTCGATGATGAGCCTGTGTCCAGCACCGCAGCCCACGCCTGACGCCAAGGAGAAACACGATGAAAATTCGCGCACAAATCGGCATGGTGCTGAACCTGGACAAGTGCATCGGTTGCCACACCTGTTCCGTCACCTGCAAGAACGTCTGGACCAGCCGCCCTGGAGTGGAATACGCCTGGTTCAACAACGTCGAGACCAAGCCCGGCATTGGCTACCCCAAGGAATGGGAAAACCAGGACAAGTGGAATGGCGGCTGGGTACGCAACCCCGACGGCTCCATCGCTCCCCGCCAGGGCGGCAAGTGGAAGCTGCTCATGCGCATCTTCGCCAACCCCAACCTGCCGCAGATCGACGACTACTACGAGCCCTTCACCTTCGACTACGACCACCTGCAGTCGGCGCCCGAAAGCAAGGCTGCGCCCACGGCGCGCCCGCGCAGCCTGATCACCGGCCAGCGCATGGAAAAAATCGAGTGGGGCCCGAACTGGGAGGAAATCCTGGGCGGCGAGTTCAGCAAGCGCAGCGCCGACAAGAACTTCGACGAGGTGCAAAAGGACATCTACGGCCAGTTCGAAAACACCTTCATGATGTACCTGCCGCGCCTGTGCGAGCATTGCCTGAACCCGGCCTGCGTGGCATCGTGCCCCAGCGGCTCGATCTACAAGCGCGAAGAAGACGGCATCGTATTGATCGACCAGGACAAGTGCCGTGGCTGGCGCATGTGCGTCTCCGGCTGCCCCTACAAGAAGATCTACTACAACTGGCAGTCGGGCAAGGCCGAGAAGTGCATCTTCTGCTATCCGCGCATCGAAGCGGGCCAGCCCACGGTGTGCTCTGAAACCTGCGTGGGCCGCATCCGTTACCTCGGCGTGCTGCTGTACGACGCCGACCGCATCCAGGAAGCCGCCAGCGTGGAACGCGACCGCGACCTGTACCAGGCGCAGCTCGACATCTTCCTGGACCCGAACGACCCCGATGTGATTCGCCAGGCGCGCATCGACGGCATCCCGGACAGCTGGATGGACGCCGCTCGCAACAGCCCGGTCTACAAGATGGCCGTGCAATGGAAGGTGGCCCTGCCGCTGCACCCCGAGTACCGCACGCTGCCCATGGTCTGGTATGTGCCACCGCTCTCGCCCATCACGGCCGCCGCCAATGCCGGCCATGTGGGGGTGAATGGCGACATTCCCGATGTGTCGCAACTGCGCATCCCCGTGCAGTACCTGGCCAACCTGCTCACCGCTGGCGACACCGGCCCCGTGGTGCGTGCGCTGGAGCGCATGCTGGCCATGCGCACCTACCAGCGCGACAAGCATGTGGAGCAGCGCCAGAACCTGGCTGTGCTCAAGCAGGCGGGCCTGTCGATCGCCGAGGTGGAGGAGATGTACCACGTGATGGCGATTGCCAACTACGAGGACCGCTTCGTCATCCCGTCGGCCCACCGCGAGTACGCCGAGAACGCATTTGACATCCGGGGCGGCTGCGGTTTCTCGTTTGGCAACGGCTGCTCCGACGGCGCCACCGAGGTCAGCATGTTCGGCGGGAAAAAGCCACGAACCATCCCGATCAAAGCCACGGTCTGAAGCACAGGCAAAGGAATCACCATGTTCAAGAAGAACCCGACCTCCGTGCGCCTGACCCTGCGCGCCCTGGGCTACCTGCTGAGCTATCCCGATGCGCAATGGCGCAGCGTGATGCCGCAGCTCATCGATGCGCTGCAGGCAGAGCAGGCCCTGACGCCCGATCGCATGGCCGAGCTCGAAGCCGTGTGCCAGCACCTGGCGGCGCTCGACCCGCTGGAAGCCGAAGCCCGCTACGTGGACAACTTCGACCGGGGCCGCCAGACCTCGCTGCACCTGTTCGAGCATGTGCACGGTGACTCGCGCGACCGGGGGCCGGCGCTCATCGACCTGCTGCAGACCTACGAAAAAGCGGGCCTGCAATTTGACGCCGAAGAGCTGCCTGACCACCTGCCGGTGGTGCTGGAGTTCGCCTCTACCCAGCCGCCCGAAGTGGCCAGGGAGTTCCTGGGCGAGATGGCCCACATCCTGAACGCGCTGTTCAGTGCGCTGGTGGCCAGAAGCAGCCCCTATGCCAGCGTCGTTGCCGCCGTGCTCGAAGTGTCGGGCCAGCGCGTGCAGCCGGTGGCGCTCACGCCAGAGCCGCCCATGGACGAGGTCTGGGCCGAGCCCGAGGCATTTGGCGGTTGCAGCACCCAGGGCCAGGCAAGGCCTGACCAGCCGCAACCTCTGCATTTTGTTCGTACCCCCCGCGCCGAGCGGGCACCCGAAGGAGTCTCAGCATGACCGCCTGGCTTGACACCCTGTTGTTTGGCATCTATCCCTATATTTGCCTTGCCGTCTTTTTCATTGGCAGCTGGGTGCGGTTTGACCGTGACCAGTACACATGGAAATCAGATTCCTCCCAGCTGCTGCGCACTGGTAGCCTGCGCTGGGGCAGCAACTTGTTCCACATCGGTGTGCTGTTCCTGTTCTTCGGGCACACGGTGGGCATGCTCACGCCCCACTTCATGTACGAGCCCATCATCAGCGCGGGCAACAAGCAACTGATGGCCATGGTGTCGGGGGGTATCGCCGGGCTGTTGGGCTTTGTGGGAGTTTCCATCCTGCTGCACCGCCGCCTGTCGGATCCGCGCATTCGCGCCACGTCCAAGACCAGCGACATTGTTCTGCTGGTGCTGCTGTGGCTGCAGCTGGCCCTGGGCCTGGCCACGATCCCGTTGTCCGCCCAGCATCTGGACGGCTCCATGATGATCAAGCTGGCCGAGTGGGCGCAGCGCATCGTCACCTTCCGCTCCGGTGGCGTAGAGTTGCTGGCGGACGCCGGCTGGATCTTCAAGGCGCACATGGCCCTGGGCATGAGCATCTTCCTGATCTTCCCGTTCACCCGCCTGGTGCATGTCTGGAGTGGCTTTGGCACGCTGGCCTATGTGCTGCGCCCCTACCAGGTGGTGCGTGCGCGCCGCCTGAATCTGCCGCCCGGACACCTGCAATCGCAAGACCGCCGCGCTTGAAACGACACAACCCAAGGAGCACACCATGAGCGGATGTGGAACCGGGGGCTGCGGCTGCAGTTCCATCGATACAAGCAGCAAGAGCGCAGACCACAGCGTGCTCTCCCCTGAGCAGGCGGTCGCCTATGCGGCATTGGCGGCCACGGCAGGTGCGCCCTCGCTGGCCGATGGGCCTGTGCCGCCAACACGGCAGCCTGCGGGGCAAGCGCCCGTGGCGCGCATCAACGGCGTGGCGCTGAATGCACCCCATGAACTGCTGGACGAAGAAGCCTTGCGACAGCGTGCCTGCACCGAGCTGCTGCGCCAGGCGGCCCAGCAAGGCGGTTTGCTGGCGCAGGACGATGTGCCGGGCGTCGAGGGCGCCATCAGCGCCGGGGCCTCCAGCGCCATTGAGCAACTGCTCGAGCGCGAGCTGCCCATTCCCGACCCGTCAGAAGATGCCTGCCGCCGCTACCACGACGCCCACCCCGCAGCGCACGCCCATGGCGAGCGCGCACAGCTGCGCCATGTGCTGTTTGCCGTGACGCCGGGCGTCGATGTGAAACAGTTGCGCCTGCGTGCCGAGGCCTTGCTGATCGAGCTGCGCTGCGCGGATGATGGGGGTGCCAAGTTTGCCGAAGCAGCAGCGCAGTGGTCGAACTGCCCGAGTGGCCAGCAAGGCGGTGAGCTGGGTTGGCTGACCCGCGCCGACTGCGCCCCCGAGTTTGCCCGCGAGGTGTTTGGCAGCGCCGAGATCGGTGTGCTGGCGCGCCTGGTGCACAGCCGCTTCGGCCTGCATGTGGTGGAGGTGGTGGCGCGCGAGCAGGGGCAACAGCCCTCGTTCGAGCAAGTGCGCCAGGCCATCGCGCTCACCCTGCGCCAGCAGGCCTGGGTGAACGCCCTGCGCCAGTACCTGCAACTGCTGGCGGGCGCGGCAGTGGTGGAAGGTGTGGCGCTGGACGCAGCCGATTCACCGCTGGTTCAGTAGCGCCCACGGAGCACGGACGCATCCCATGCCAGATGAGCTGCTTGATCGCCTGCGCCGTTTTCACAACGATGCCTTCCCCCAGTACCGCGAGCAGTTCCAGGCGCTGGTGGACGAGGGGCAGCACCCCACCACCCTGTTCATCGGCTGCTCCGACTCGCGCCTGGTGCCCTACCTGCTGACCGGAGCGGGGCCGGGCGAGCTTTTTCTGGTGCGCAATGTGGGGGCGTTCATTCCGCCATACGACGGATCGCACGGCCACCACGGCACCACGGCGGCCATCGAGTTTGCGGTGCTCAGTCTGCAGGTGCGCCGTATCGTGGTGTGTGGCCACAGCCACTGTGGGGCTATCAAGGCGATGTATGGTGAGGTCTCGCCCGAGGCGCCCAACCTGAACCGCTGGCTGGACCTGGGGCGTGAGGCCTTGCTGCCCATGCAGCCCGGCCCCGAGGTCTTGCGCCGCACCGAACAGCGTGCCGTGCTGCTGCAACTGGAGCGGCTGATGGAATATCCTATGGTCCGCAATCGAGTGCAGACGGGCCAGATCAGTCTGCACGGCTGGCACTACGTGATCGAGGAGGGGGAAGTGCATGTGTTCGATGTCAAGACGGGGGGCTTTGTGCCCGCGTCGCTGGCGGACAACAGTGGTACGGGGCCGTACCACCCCTATGTGGAACATGACGGGCAGGTTCCTTTGGACGGGCCTTGATTCCTTCTTGAGGGTGCGCAATGCCACGTGAAGGCGAACATCCAAACATCCGAACCCATGAAGCGCGAACCCAATCCCCCCATGAACGTCACCTTTTCGTCCCAGCCCATCAGTCTGGACGTGCTGCATGAAAAATACCTCAAGCCCGGCGAAACCAGCGCCGAAGACCTCTACCGCCGCGTGGCCCGCGCCCTGGCCTCGGTAGAGGCCCCCGACCTGCGCGAAAAGTACGAAACCCTTTTCCTGGAGAACCTGCATGCGGGCGCCATTGGCGCGGGTCGCATCATGAGCGCGGCCGGCACCGACATCCAGGCCACGCTCATCAACTGCTTTGTGCAGCCCGTGGGCGATTGCATCCAGGGCGTGGACGACGAGGGCTTTCCCGGCATCTACGAAGCCTTGCGCGAAGCCGCCGAAACCATGCGCCGCGGCGGCGGTGTGGGCTATGACTTCTCGCGCATCCGGCCCAAGGGTGCGCAAGTCAAGGCCACGGCCTCCATGGCATCGGGGCCTTGCAGCTACATGAATGTGTTCGACCAGTCGTGCTCCACCGTGGAGAGTGCGGGCGCGCGACGGGGGGCACAAATGGGTGTGCTGCGCATCGACCACCCCGATGTGCACGAGTTCATCACCGCCAAGCGCACACCGGGGCGCTGGAACAATTTCAACGTGTCGGTGGCGGTGCCGGACGAGTTCATCGCCGCCGTGCAGAACAACGCACCCTGGGAGCTGGTGCACAAGGCCAAACCCGGGGCCAACCTGCTGGCCCTGGGCGCCCGCCAGCGCGCGGACGGCCTGTGGGTCTATGCCACCGTGCCCGCACGCGAGCTGTGGGACACCATCATGAAGTCGGCCTACGACTTTGCCGAGCCGGGTATCCTGTTCCTCGACCACATCAACGAGGACAACAACCTCAATTACTGCGAAGACATCGCTGCCACCAACCCCTGCGGCGAGCAGCCACTTCCTTCCTATGGCTGCTGCGACCTCGGTCCCGTCATCCTGACCCGGTTCGTGCGCCATCCGTTCGGATTTGACGGCTTGCCGTCGTTTGACTTCGAGGCCTTCGAGAAGGTGGTGGCCCTGCAGGTGCGCGCCCTCGACAACGTGCTGGATGTGACGTTCTGGCCCCTGCAGCAGCAGCGTGACGAGGCCATGGCCAAGCGCCGCATTGGTGTGGGTTTTACCGGCATGGGCAACACGCTGGCCATGCTGTGCCTGCGCTACGACATGCAGGAAGGGCGCGCCATGGCAGCTCGCATCGCAAAGGCCATGCGCGACGCGGCCTACCTGGCGTCGGTGGAGCTGGCCCGCGAAAAGGGTGCCTTCCCCAAGTTCGAGGCCGAGCCCTATCTTGCCGCCGGCACCTTCGCCAGCCGCCTGCCCGAGCCGATCAAGGAGGCCATTCGCACGCACGGCATCCGCAACAGCCACCTGCTCTCGATTGCCCCCACGGGCACCGTGAGCCTGGCTTTTGCCGACAACGCCTCCAACGGCATCGAGCCACCATTTTCGTGGATGTACAAGCGCAAGAAGCGCGAGGCTGACGGCAGCACCAGCGAGTATTCGGTGGAAGACCACGCATGGCGGCTGTACCGCGATTGGGGTGGTGACGTGAATGCGCTGCCCGACTATTTCATTTCGGCACTGGCCATGCCTGCCGAAGGGCATATCGCCATGATGGAAGCGGTGCAACCCTATGTGGACACGGCCATTTCCAAGACCGTGAACATCCCGGCCGACTACCCCTACGACGATTTCAAGGACCTGTACCTGCAGGCCTGGCGTGCCCGCCTCAAGGGCCTGGCCACTTACCGGCCCAATGCCATCCTGGGTTCAGTGCTCGAAACCCATGCAACGCCCGCACCGGTGGCCGCACCTGCAGCAGCACCTGCTGTCTCGCCTGTGGACCCGATGCGCACCGTGATCGAAAGTCGGCCCAAGGGCGCGCTGTCAGCCGTAGCCGAGAAGGTGGAGTACTGGACGCAAGAGGGCCACAAGACGCTGTACCTCATCGTCTCGTTCTTGCCGGTGCCCACGGGCATTGGCTCGGGCACGGTCGATCGCGCCATCGAGTTCTTCATGCCGGTGGGCCAGAGCGGCGAGTCGCAGCAGTGGATCACGGCCAGCATGCGCCTGCTGTCGCTGGCCGCGCGGGGTGGTTTCCTGGAGCGGGCCCTCTCGGACATGCGCAAAGTGGCGTGGGACCGCGGCCCCGTGCGCCTGGGTACGCACCAGAAAGACGACGGCACCCGCGTGCCCATGTGGCATGACTCCGAGGTGGCGGCCATGGCCTATGCCATCCAGAACATCCTGGCGCGGCGCGTGACCGACCCGGTGCAGCAGGTGCTGCCACTGGAAGAGCCGGCACCGCAGGCCAGTGGTGTGCCGCCCGCCATGGCCGGCAAGAAATGCACCGAATGCGGTGCGCACGCCGTGATCCGCAAGGACGGCTGCGACTACTGCACGCAGTGCGGCCACCTGGGAGCCTGTGGGTGACCTCCCGGCCTGTCATCCCGGTGCGGGGCGCTGGCAAACCCTCTGCGCAAGCGCTGGCGCAGATGGACAAGCGCTGGCGCGCCCGCTATCTGATGCTGGCGCCCCATCGCCTGGGTTTTTTCCTGGCCATGGTGGTGCTGGTGGCGTCGGGCCTGTGGTGGGCGCTGGTGCAACTTGACCGGTCCACGGCCTGGTTGGGTCTGCACCATGCGGTTTCGTCCACGCTGGTGCATTCGGCGGTGATGGCGTTCGGTTTCATCCCGCTGTTCTTTTCGGGGTTTCTCTTCACCGCCGGCCCCAAATGGCTGGGGGTGGAGCCCCTGCCGGTGCAGGACCTGCGCGTGCCGCTGCTCACGCAGGCGGCGGGCTGGCTGCTGTGGCTGGCGGGCGCGCACCTGCATCCCGGTGTGGCATGGGCAGGACTGGCGCTGGCCTGTGCCGGGCTGGTGTGGATGACTGTGCAGTTCTGGGTGCGCATAAGGCTGAGCCAGGCGCAAGACCAGCTCCATGCCCGCGCCATCGGCACGGCTTGTGTGGTGGGCTGCGCCAGCGTGGCGGGGCTGTGGCTCAGCCTGGTTCTTGATGCCCATGCCGCAGCGCGGGCTTGGGTTTTCACGGGGCTCTGGGGCTTTGTGGTGGTGGTGTACGTCACGGTGGCGCACCGCATGATTCCTTTTTTCACCTCCAGTGCCATGCCCATGGTCCAGGCCTGGCGCCCGTTCTGGGTGCTGTGGCTGATGCTGGCTGCGGCAGCGCTGCAGGTGCTGGCTGCATGGCTGGAGCTGGCAGGCGTGCCGTCCAGCGCGGCGGGAACGACATGGCTGCTGGTGCACGGCACGCTGCAATTGGTTGTGGGCACCGTACTGGTCTGGCTGGCCTGGGTGTGGGGGCTGGTGCAAAGCCTCAAGAACAAGTTGCTGGCCATGCTGCACATCGGTTTTCTGTGGCTGGGCGTGGCATACCTGCTGGGCGGGCTGTCGCAGTGGCTGGCGGGCACGCTGGGCATGGGGGTGCTTGGCCTCGGGGCGCTGCATGCGCTGACCATGGGCTGCCTCGCTTCGCTGATGCTGGCCATGGTCACGCGCGTCTCGTGCGGCCACAGTGGCCGCGCGTTGGTGGCCGACCGCATCGTCTGGACGCTTTTCTGGTGTCTGCAGGCAGCGGCGGTGCTGCGCATAGCGGCGTCCGTGCCGGGCATTGCCGGGCTGCCCTTGCCGCTGCTGCCATTGGCTGCCGGCCTGTGGGCCGCAACCATGGGCGCCTGGGGACTGCGGCTGGGCCGCTGGTATGGCCGCCTGCGTGCCGATGGACGACCGGGCTGAACCAAGGATCTGCACATGGCAGCCATTCCGTCTACCTTGAACCATGCGCCCGGTGCTGCGCAAGCTGCCCCCCCCGAAGAGGGGGCGTTGGTGGCCATGGCCGCGGCGCTGATCCAGTCGCGCCAGACCATCCTGCCCAAGCGCCTGGGAGCACCCGGGCCGAAAACTCCCGAGCTGGCCGCCATCCTCCATGCCGCAGCCCATGCGCCAGACCATGGCCAGTTGCTGCCCTGGCGCTTTGTGCTGGTGCCCGAGGCAGCGCGCGCCCCGCTGGCCGAGGTGTTTGCCCAGGCGCTGCTGGAGCGTGACCCCTGCGCCACGCCCGAGCAGTGCGGGCAGGCGCGCGAAAAAGCCCACCGCGCCCCGGTGCTGATGCTGGTGGTGGTGGATGGTGAACGCGGCGACCCCGAAATCGATCTGGCTGAGCGGCTGGTGTCCGCCGGCTGCGCCGTGCAGAACATGCTGCTGATGGCGACGGCGCAGGGCTATGGATCGGCGCTGACCAGCGGCAAGGCCCTCAAGGCGGCCAGCCTGCGCGCGCTGTTCCAGCTGGCAGCTTCCGAGCAGGCCCTGTGCTTCATCAGCATCGGCACCGTGCTGTCGCGCAAACCGGCGCGGGCGCGGCCCGTGGCAAGCGATTACGTCAGCACACTGGACGCCAGCCGGGGTGTGGTCCCCTGGCCGTGAACCCTGACAACTCCTTTCATTGCGAGATTTTCTTCATGGATATTTCAAGCTTCGACGATCTGCTGCAGGCCGCGCGCCTGCAACCCGAACCCCAGCGCCTGTTGTTTGTGTTTGCCGCCGTCGAGCTGCCCGACGACGCCACGCCTGCGCAGCGAGAGCGCTTTGAAGCCGGACAGGGCGGCGCCCTGGTGCCGCTGATGTGTGTGGACAAGACGCCGCAAGAGCTGCCGTCGTTCGACGCGCTGGTAGACGAAGCCCGCCAGTTCACCGGACCAGGCCACGACTGGGCCATGGTGTTCGCGGCGGCCCTGTCAGGCAGGCTGAACCAAGCGCCCACCAGCGCCGATGCCGAGGCGCCCCTGCAGCGCATGGTCGATGCCATCAAGGGCGGCGCGCATGGCGCCTACATTCCTTTTGACCGGCAGGGGCAGCCGGTCCGGTTCGGGTAGCAGCAGCCATGGGCACCACCTCGGCCTTGCCCGGTTTCAATGCGCCTGCCGTGGGGTTCGAGCAGCCCTTTGCCATGCTCGAAGCCTGCCACGAGCGTGTGCAACGCACGCTGACCCTGCTGCAGCGGCTGCGTGCCCATGTGCTGGAGCATGGTGCGGATGTGCCTGCGCAGCAGGCGGCGCACGATGTGCTGCGCTACTTTGACATCGCGGCGCCATTGCACCATGAAGACGAAGAGCTGCATGTGTTTCCGCTGCTCCTGGCGCAGGGCACCCCTGGCGTGGCTGCACTGGTGGCGCGCCTGCAGCACGACCACCTCTGCATGACCGCAGACTGGGTGGCCGCGCGCCTGCCGCTGCAGGCCCTGGTGGATGGCCGCCAGGCCGGGTTCAGCGACGCCGATGGCACAGCGTTCGACCGCTTTGTCAGCCGTTACGACCGGCATATCGCCGACGAGGAAGCCGTGGCCTATCCGGCCGCGAAAGGCTTGCTGGCAGCGCCAGCGCTGCAGGCCATGGGCAGCGAGATGGCGGCCCGGCGCAAGGCGCCAGCGCGTTGATGCTTCGAAAAGCATAGCTTCCTGCGCTTGGAGAATAGGCGCTTGGCCCCGATCTCACCTTAGAAACAGTGGGCCGCTTTGCATCCCTAGTGCAGTGTTTCACCCTAAAACCGGCAGTTGACCGCTTTGTATCCCTTCGCAAGCCGCATGCAATCTATCGTGGATGGCTTCGATGGCGTTCGCCTTTTGGGTGAGAGCGCTATGCACCCGCCAGCACCGCGCTCGGGGCGCCATGCGGCGTTGCTCCTCCTTGCGGGCAGTACGGGCAGTACGGGCAGTAAGCCCGCCGCGTCGTCGCCCTTGCAGGGTGCAGACCTGGCGGAGACAAGCTTTCGTCGCGCTGT
>DCVY01000226.1:0-4125 GCA_002327945.1 Acidovorax delafieldii
GCCATTTGCAGGCGCAGCAGGTGAGTGGGCCGGTGTGAAAGCCTGGGAGGCACCGCGAAAACCCGGAGGCGGGAAACGGCCGCACGGCACCGCCACCGCCTTCGTGTGTTCTGCAGGCGTCAGTGGCGCATGAAGCCGCATCGCGGGTGGGTGCTTGTTCAGCGGTACGACCGGTAGATCGTGCTTGTGCCGTCCAGCCCGATCAACAGCACCTCGTAGGCGTCCTTGCGTCCGCCATAGGCCGGGCCATCCATGCCGGGCGAGCCGACCGGCATGCCCGGCGCCGCGAGGCCGATGGCCCGGGGGGCTTCGCGCAGCAGGCGCTGAATGTCCGTGGCGGGCACATGGCCTTCGATGGCGTAGCCACCGATCAGTGCCGTGTGGCACGAGCCATACTTTTGCGGGATGCCCAGCCGTGCGCGCGCTGCCGCGTTGCCGGTGTCTGAGGCCTGCACTTCGAAGCCGGCTGCTTGCAGGTGCGCAATCCAGTCCTTGCAGCATCCGCAGGTCGGATCCTTCCACACCTGGGCCAGTTGCCGGCTCCGCGCGATGCCCGGTGCCGCCAGCGCCAGCGTGAGCGCAGCCGCGAGCAGGGTGCGGCGCCGCGGCAGGTTCGTTTGTTTGTTGTCGTCAGTTTGGTGCATGGCTTGCCTGCCTTTCCATAGCTAAAACCAGAATCGAACACCGGCCAGCCAGCGCGTTTGCTGTGCGCGCGCACTTTCGGTGCGCAGGTAGTCGGCTGTGCGGCCGAAGCTGCCGGCGCGTTCCAATCCGAGGTACGGGGCGAGTTGGCGGCTGAATTCGTAGCGCAGGCGCAGGCCGAGGGTGGCGTGGGACAGGCCGCTGCCGATGGTGCGCGCCGGATCGTTCTTGCCGTAGAACTGCGCCTCGCCGCGCGGCTGCAGGATGAGCTTTTGCGTCAGCAGCAGGTCGTAGCTTGCCGCAAGCCGCAGCGCGCTGCGCCCGCCGTCACCAAGGTAGGCGGTCGCCTCGACTTCGAACCAGTACGGCGCCAGTCCCTGGACGCCGAAGGCCAGCCAGCCGCGGTCGGGGCCGGTGCCTGCGTCGTAGCGCACACCCAGCTGGGCGTCCCAGTACGGCGTGATGGCGTGGCCCCAGAGCAGCTCGGTGCGCGCCTCGTGCAGTGTGCCGCCGGCGGCCTCGCCCTCGGCCTTGAGCACGGCTTTGTCGAAGTCGCGCCCGAACCACGCCTGCAGGTCGTAGGCGGTGGCATTGTCGCCGCCGCGCGTGTGGGCGCGCTCCAGGCGGTCGAGCACCAGCGCACCGAAGCGGTGCTCGTCGGCCAGGCGCAGCGGGGAAACGCCGGGGATTGCATGGATGCCCGCGCCCCGCACCAGCCCATCGGAGTAGGCGTTGGGGTCGCGGACATCGCGCGGGGTCGTGCCGTCTTGACCGCCGGCGTCGCCATGCTCCATGGGAGCCATGCCTCCGGGGACTGGCTGGGTGGGGGTGGTGAGGGGGGCGTCATGCCCCGTGTGCAGAGGGGTGTCGGCGGCCGCTGGCATGGCGGCGGGTGCTTGCGGGGGCGGCGCGGCGTTGTCGTCGCTGCCATGATGGTGCGCCGCATGGTCTTGCGCCTGAGCGCTGAGCGACTGGGCTTGCGCGGGGAGCGCCGCCCAGGCCGCCAGTGCCAGGGTGAGTAGGGGAAGGGGGGTGGTTTTCATGGTCGATGCGCTGTGGGTCGGGCCGTGCTCAGGACACCACGACCTCGCGGAACATGCCCGCGTCCATGTGGAACATCAGGTGGCAGTGCCAGACCCAGCGCCCCAGCGCATCGGCTGTGACGAGCAGGCTGACGCGCTGGGCCGGCTGCACCGGCAGCGTGTGGCGGCGTGCCAGAAAGCGCCCGTCGGGGCTTTCCAGCTCGCTCCACATGCCGTGCAGGTGCATGGGGTGCGTCATCATCGTGTCGTTGTGCAGGATCACGCGCAGGCGCTCGCCATGCCGGAAGTGCATGGGCCGGGAGTCGCCGAAACTGAGCCCGTCGATCGACCAGGTGTAGCGCTCCATGTTGCCGGTCAGGTGCAATTCGATTTCGCGCCCGGGGCCGCGCGGGTCCAACGGGCCGCCCAGAGTGTGCAGGTCGGCCAGTGTGAGCACGCGCCTGCCGTTGTTGCGCAGCCCGACGCCGGGGTCGTCGAGCGCGGTGCGCGGCATGTCCACGCGCATGTCGGTGCTCGGGCCATATTCGGTGCGGGCATGGCGTACCGTGGTGCTGGGCACAGCGAGGGGGGCGGCAGCCGCCGTGCCCGGCATCGCATGATCGTGCTTCGCATGTTGGCCATGCTCCATTCCATGCGTGTGCTGTATGGCGGGCGTAGCGCCGTGGCCCGGCGCACCTGCGGAGCCGTGCTCCATCCCCATCATGTCGGCCATCGACAGCCACTGGGGTTCGTCCAGCGGCGGCACGGGGGCGCTCAGGCCGGCGCACACGGCCAGCGTACCGCGGGCATAGCCCGTGCGGTCCATGGACTGCGCGAACACGGTGTAGGCGTCATCGCGCGGCGCGACCAGCACGTCGCAGGTCTCGCCGGGGCCGAAGCGAAATTCATCCACCGTGACCGGCTCCACATCGACCCCGTCCACCTGCACGACCTTGAGTTTGAGGCCCGGGATGCGCACGTCGTAAAAGGTGTGGCCGGCACCGTTGATGAAGCGCAGCCGCACGCGCTCGCCGGGGCGAAACAGGCCGGTCCAGTTGCCCGCGGGGGTGCTGCCGTTGCACAGGTAGGTCAAGGTTTGCGCAGACAGGTCGGCCAGGTCGGAGGGGCTCATGCGCATCTGGTTCCACATGCGGCGCTTGTCGAGTGCTGCCGAGAAGCCCTCACGCGAGACATCGCGAACAAAGTCCGCCGCGGTGGGCCGGTGGACGTTGTAGTAGTCGCTCTCGGTTTTGAGCTTCATGAAGACGCGCATCGGGTCTTCGTCCGTCCAGTCCGACAGCAGCACGACATGGTCGCGGTCTGCGCGCAGGGTCTGTGGCCCGGCGGGGTCGATGATGATGGCCCCATAAAGCCCCGTCAGTTCCTGGAAGCCGGAATGCGAGTGGTACCAGTAGGTGCCGCTTTGCTGCACCTTGAAGCGGTAGGTAAAGGTCTCGCCCGGAGCTATTCCCCCAAAGCTCACGCCCGGCACGCCGTCCATCTGGTAGGGCAGGATGATGCCGTGCCAGTGGATGGAGCTCGTCTCGCGCAGCTGGTTGGTCACCCGGATGGTGACCGTCTCGCCCTCGCGCCAGCGCAGTGTGGGCCCGGGCAGCATGCCATTGACGGTGGTCGCCACGCCGGGCTTGCCGGTGAAGTTCACGGGCGATTCGGCAATCACCAGGTGGAACTCGTTGCCCTGCAGCACCGCGGCGCTTGCACCCGCTGCGGGGAATGGCTGGGCCGATGCCCGCGTCGCTGGGAGCGCGAAGCCTGCCAGCACCCCGCCCGCGGCCAGCCCCTGGACGAACCGCCGCCGCGATGGGTTTGGCAAGGCAAAGAGAAACGGCGAAGGGCGCGGCATGGCGGTGAAATCTTTCGTGGGGGCGATGCAAAAATGACCCGATGGGCCAGGGGCGGTGCTGCACATCTGTGCGGGCTGGCCCATCGCGGGCAGTGATTTTGGCCGCTGCTTCACCGCCCATGACAGTGCAATGGACTTTCCGGCAGTCACCGAACTCCCTCGCCGTCATCCCGCGTACGCACCATGCATGGGCGCGCGTGCGCCAAAAACGGTGCGAAAATTGCTTGAGTGCTGTTCTGTTACCGTGTTGCTCGGCTGTACCGCCCGGGTATAGCCGCCGAAGGAAATTTCTCACAAGGAGATTGCGATGCAAAAACGTTCTTTTGCCAAAGCTGCCCTCGCGGCGCTGGCGTTTGCAGCCCTGGGTAGCCAGGGCGCCTTGGCGCAGGCCAACGACACGCTGGCCAAGATCAAGGCCACGGGCAGCGTGACCCTGGGCGTGCGCGAGTCCTCGGGCCTGTCGTACACGCTGGGTAACGGCAAGTATGTGGGCTTTCACACCGAGATGGGCGAGCGCATCCTTGCCGACATCCGCAAACAGCTCGGCTTGCAGAAGCTCGAGATCAAATACCAGCCCGTGACCTCGCAAAACCGCAT
>DCVY01000226.1:4161-4378 GCA_002327945.1 Acidovorax delafieldii
AGACCGTGGCCACGACCACGGGCACGACCTCGGTGCAGACGCTGCGCAAGCACGAGCGCGCCGGCGGCATCGACTTCAAGGAGGTCTATGGCAAAGACCACGCCGACAGCTTTTTGCTGCTCGAATCGGGTCGCGCCGACGCCTTCGTGATGGACGGCTCCATCCTCGCGGCCAACATCGCCAAAGCCAAGAACCCGCAGGACTTCAAGATCGTGGG
>DCVY01000127.1:0-908 GCA_002327945.1 Acidovorax delafieldii
ACGGCCGTTTCTAGGATCATGCGGCTGTAGATATCTGACAGCGGTGAACGCGCAACACGCAAGGCAAAAGCCACCGGGCCGGGCCACGCAGGGCCCCAGCTCAGCCTCTCAGCCTCTCAGGTCTTGGGTTCGGTTTTGCGTTTTTTCGAGTTCGAGATGTGCTTGCACCCGATCATTGGCCGTGCCAAAACCGATCGGCTGGTCCGGCCCCGGCGCCGCTGTGACCGGTGCAGGCGGCAGATCGCTCAACGTCAGATGAGGAAGATCTGACAGATCCAGGTCGAGCTCCCACTCGCGTTTTGGTGCATCCAGGGGCGCGCGGGCTTGCGAAGCCGCGTTTTCGGGCAACCCTGCCGGAGCTGCATGCTGGCCAAAATCAAACTCCAGGCTGGCAGGCAGCGAATCCCGGGGCATATCGACCGCAGCAGCCACCGGAACCGCTGGTGCCGAAGATTTGCGGCCACAAGGCAATGGCACCGTGCTGTCCAGCGCACTGTCAGGCGGCGCAATCGGTGTTGTACGCATGCGCGCAGGCACAGCCCCGCGCGCATTTGCCGGGGTGGTCTGGGCAATGGCCCACAGCAGCAGCAAATCGTCAAACGCAGCCAGGTCAAACGGTGCAACCGCGGCGCGACCGTCTCGCAGGAACAGAAATTTTTCCAGCAACGTCACCACGGAGGCCGAAGTCCACTCTGCCTCGATGGCGGCCAGTGCGTCGATGTAATGCTCCAAGGTTTTACCCTGGTGGCTGAATGCCGAGAACTCTGGCACCTGCGCATTGAAATGGCTGCAAAATTGCGCGCGCAGTTGGGCAAAGTCGTCCGCACGGCCCAACTTGTGGTAAAGCCGCAAGAGCTCCAGATAAGCCGATGGTGAGGTTTCCAGGTGGGCTGCGATGTGTTGCTTCA
>DCVY01000127.1:963-2082 GCA_002327945.1 Acidovorax delafieldii
GGAGTCTTCGGGTACCCATGAGTCGTGGGGGTGCGGCGTCAGGTCATGGGGATCGTACACCCCTGCATGGCCATGCTGGGCACTCAACTCCACCGAATCGCGCCAGGCCTGCACGGCCAGCCGGGAATCACGGCGCGCCCGGCTCCAGACCCAGGCCAGCAAGCCCACTGCCAGCACCAGCAAAGCCATCAAGGCATAGACCAGACCCGCAGGAAAACGCTGGCTCTCGATCAGCGCCAGCCGCTGCTGCAACTCGGCCACCGAGGCGCGCTCGGCGTTCGATTTGGCACGCAATGCAGCCATCTCGGCCTCCAGCCCACGCACGCGCTCGTCATCGCGCTGCATCGTTTCCGGAAACGTATTCAGCGCCTTCCAGGCTGCTGCCGCTTCTTGTCGTTGAGAGGCCGAAGCCTGGGCAGGCACCGCCCCCATGTCGGCTGAAGGCCGCAATGCGACAGCCGGCCCGGCCAGGGCTTCGAGCGGCTCCATGACCAGCCGTGAGCGCTCGGGCGCTGGAGACGGCGCAGTCACCTGGGCTGTGCGCTCTTCGCGCTCAGGCGCTGTGCGCACAACCTCTCGGCGCGCGCGCGGTGGCGCAATGCGGGCCGGGGGCCTGGCGGCCTGCGGCTTGCGGGGTGCCGCGGCTGCAGCTTCAGCCCGCTCGCGGGGTTGGGCAGCCGCTTGCGCGCTGCGGTGCGCGGCGGGTGACGACAACGGACGGTCTGCGCCCGCGCCAGGATCGCGAGCCGCGACAGGGGGAACCGACGCCAGTTGATCGATATTCACCACGCGGCCTGGCACATATGCTTCGGGCAGGTCCGCCAGAAAAGTGTAGGTGCGGGTGACTTTTCCCGAGCAACCCGCCGACACGGTTACGGTAATAACGGGCTCATTCACCAAGCCAGCCACCTGCACACGCACCGCAGGCGAGCGTCCAGGCCGTGGTGGCAATGGCGATACCCGCACCTTGGCGTCGCCTACCGGCGAGTCACCAAACGCCACATCCGCCGTAACGCAGGACGAGGCAATATCTGCCCCCGCATCGGGCTGCACATCGAAGGCGAGATCCACCGGTGCACCCAGGACGACAGCCCCGCGGCTTTGCCCCAGCGAGATGGC
>DCVY01000127.1:2113-4029 GCA_002327945.1 Acidovorax delafieldii
ATGCAGCCGAACGCCGCAGAATCGGCGCGCAGCAGCATCCAGACCCAATGGCAGCGCCTGCTGGACAAAGGACGCATTTCCAGCGAGCAGGCCGCCGACTGGAGCAGTCGGCTTCATCCGGTTGCCGCTATCGCCGACCTGGCTTCATGCAACCTGGTGATCGAAGCCATCGTGGAGCGGCTGGACGCCAAGCAGGCACTCTTCACGCAGCTGGAGGCCGTGGTAGGGCCGCAGGCCGTGCTGGCAACCAACACGTCGTCGCTGGCGGTCACTGCCATGGGTGCAGCGCTGCAACGGCCCGACCGGCTGGCAGGCTTTCACTTCTTCAACCCCGTGCCGCTGATGAAGGTGGTGGAGGTGATTGCCGGGCTCAANNCCAGGATTCATCGTCAACCATGCCGGGCGCGGATTCGGCACCGAGGCTTTGCGCATTGTCAGCGAGGGCGTGGCCGATTTCGCCGCCATCGACCGCATCCTGCGTGACCAGGTGGGCTTCAAGCTGGGGCCGTTCGAGCTCATGGACCTGACGGCCCTGGATGTGTCCCACCCCGTGATGGAATCGATCTACCACCAATATTACGAAGAGCCGCGTTTTCGCCCCAGCGTCATCACCGCGCAGCGGCTGGCTGGCGCAATGGTGGGAAAAAAGGTGGGCGAGGGTTTTTACCGCTATCAAGATGGCATTGCGCAGGTGCCCGCCGAACCGGCCACTCCCGTGGTGGCCAGCATCCCGGCGGTCTGGGTATCGCCGCGCGCAGCGCGCCGCGCAGAACTCTACCAACTGCTCAAGGACCTGGGCGCCACCATTGAAACCGGCGCCTCGCCCTCACAGACTGCCATTTCTCTGGTGGCGCCACTGGGTTTCGACATCACCACGGTGGCTGTTGTGGAGCGGCTCGACCCCGCCCGCACCATCGGCATCGACATGCTGATCGACGACGCTGCAACGCGGCGGCGCGTGCTGGCCACCAACCCGGCCACGCGCGTTGATATTCGCGACGCGGCCCACGCCCTCTTCGCCCGCGACGGCAAGCCGGTGAGTGTGATCCGCGACAGCGGTGGTTTTGTCACCCAGCGCGTGGTGGCCACCATCGTGAACATCGCCAGCGATATCTGCCAGCAGCAAATCTGCAGCCCGCGCGACCTGGAAACCGCTGTCACGCTGGGGCTGGGCTACCCGCTCGGCCCCCTGGCCATGGGCGACCGCTGGGGCCCCACCAACATACTCGAAGTGCTGTTCAACATGCAGACGGTGTATGGCGACCCACGGTATCGCCCCAGCCCCTGGCTGCGCCGGCGCGGAGCCATTGGGTTGAGCCTGGCACATGTTGAAGAGCATTGAGGACGCCCTTAACCCCAACGCCTGCAAAACCCCATGCCCGCACAACTTCAAGCTGCCCGCGAAGGCCAGACCCTGATTCTGACCCTCAGCAACCCGGAACTGAGCAACGCCATTGACCCCGTCATGTATGCCGCGGGCATCGAAGCGCTCAACGTTGCCGAGAACAGCGCCGAGGTGCGCAGCGTCGTCATCACCGGCTCTGCCGGCGTGTTTTGCTCGGGTGGCAAGCTGCTGCCCTTGCAATCCAGCGGCCAGGCCGACCCGCAGGTGCAGGTGCAAAGCATCGAAGGGCTGCACAACTGGATCGAGACCATTCGCACCTTTCCCAAACCAGTCATCGCCGCGGTCGAGGGCGCAGCGGCAGGCACTGGTTTCTCGCTGGCTCTGGCGTGCGACATGGTGGTGGCTGCACGCAATGCGGTGTTCGTGATGGCCTACAGCAACGTGACACTGCCGCCCGATGGTGGCGCCAGCTGGAGCCTGGCGCAGGCGCTGCCGCGCCAGCTGGCCACCGAGATCCTCATGTGCGGCGACCGCATTGCTGCAGAACGCCTGCACGCCCTGGGTGTCGTCA
>DCVY01000265.1:0-3422 GCA_002327945.1 Acidovorax delafieldii
CGCAGTGCGGGAGCGTGGGGGCCATTTCAATAGCGCCCCACGATGGTGGACAGCCGCAGCACGGAGTTTTCGCCATCCAGCACCTGTGCATCCACGCGCCGAAAACTCGGGTTGGGCGTGGGCCGCACGATCACGGTCACGTCAAAGCGGCGCCCCGCCTGCTCGCAGGGCTGGGTGCTGTCGCCCACGCCCGGCATCTGGCGCGACAGGCGGGTCTTGACCAGTTCGTTCTCGGCGCACAGCTGGGCCAGCACGATGTCCGATTGCCGCTGCGCATTGCGCGTCAGCGCGGTCGTGGCCTGCAGACCCGCCAGGAGGGCGATGGCCACAATGCCCAGCGCCACCAGCACCTCGACCAGCGTGAAGCCGTGTTCCTGTGTGCGTTTCATTGCAGCGGCTCCACCGTGAAAGGTCGCACGCCGTCGGTGACCACGCGCAGCGTGCGCTCGGGGTGGGCCTGGTGGACCAGCAGTACCTGCTGCGGGCCGATCAGCGGTTCGGGCCCCAGTTGCAGGATGGCGGGGCCGCGCACGGTGGTGCCGGCATCCAGCCATTGGCTGGGAAGCGTGGTGGCGGGCAGGCCGTCAAACCGGAACCCCTGCGCATCGGCGCGCCAGCGCACCGGCACGCCCGTGCCGCGCGACTGGGCGCGGCCCGATTCCAGCAGGGCCGCCAGCCGCGCCGCTTCGCGCTCCAGCAGGGTTTGTCCGCTGTCGCGCAGCGCCAGGCTGACGCCCGCCGTGGCCAGCGCCATGATGCTGATGACGATCAGCAGCTCTAGCAACGTGAAGCCGCGCGAGGAAGCGACTCCCCCCTGGGCCGCTGCGCGGCTTCCCCCCTTTCTCGCTGCGCGGGAGGGGAGACGACGCCAGTGCGGCGGGGCGGCCCTTGCGCGGCGTCCACGGGCGTGGGGCGGTGCCAATTTCATGCGCTGGGGAGGCTCTGAGCAGAAATCTTTATTGCCAGCTACCGATGTCCGCATCCTTGCCTTCGCCGCCCGACTGGCCGTCGGCGCCGAACGACATCACGTCGATTTCCCCCTTGATGCCGGGGTTCAGGTACTGGTAAGGCCGGCCCCAGGGGTCATTGGGCAGCTTTTCGAGGTAGGGCTTCCAGTTGCCCGGAACGGGGCCGGTGGTGGGCTTGGCAACCAGTGCCTGCAGGCCCTGCTCGGCTGTTGGGTAGCGCTGATTGTCCAGGCGGTACAGCTTGAGCGCCTGCATCACATTGGTGACGTCGGTGCGGGCAGCGGTGCTGCGCGCATCGTCGGCGCGGTCGAGCACGTTGGGCACGATCAGCGCGGCCAGCACGCCGATGATGACCAGCACCACCATCAACTCGATCAGGGTGAAGCCCCGCGCCACATGCGTGGCCAGGTTGCGGCGGGTGCGGCGCAAGAGGGAGAGGGAGGAGTTGTTCACTGCAGGCAGTCTCGGGATGGTCAGATCGTGTGAATCATAATCTTCTGATGATGACCAATTCATACAGCAAATGGGGCGTGCGCTTGGGGACTCTGGCTCTCTGGGCCCTTGCGGGCGCCAGTGTGGTCTATTGGGGTCTGCGCCTGTCGGCACGGCCTGTGGGGCTGACGGTGCCGGCCCTGGCCCCGGCGCCGGTAGCTCCGGATGCGCAGGCCATGGCGCGCCTGCTGGGCGTGCCAGCCGCCGATGCAGCCATTGCCCGGGCGCCGGTGGCATCGCTGGCCAGCCGGTTTGCCCTGATCGGTGTGCTGGCCGGCCGCAGCAGTGGCGGCGGTGCTGCGCTGATTGCGGTGGACGGCAAGCCGGCCAAGCCGTTCCGGGTGGGCGCTGTGGTGGACGAAGGGCTGGTGCTGCAGTCCCTGGACCCGCGCCAGGCCCGGCTGGGTACCCGTGTGGATGGCCCCGCCACGCTGACGCTGGACATGCCCGCCAAAAACTGACGCCGGGGTGCGCTGGTGCGCGGCGTTATGTCAGGCCGTGAATTTCCCATTGGCCCCAGGCCGGGGCCGCCAGGGGCCACTCGTCGGCCTTGGGCATGTGCTTTTCGCCGTGGGCCAGCAGCCAGCGCACGCACCGTGCCACACCCGCATGGGTGAACCACACGACATCCGTGCCTCCCCGCGCCTGCTGGCGGGCATCTTTCAGGGCGGCAGCCACGCGGGCCAGCAGTTCGGCCAGGTTGTCGCCGCCGCCGGGTCGGTGCCGGGCAAAGTCGGCGGTCCAGGCGTCGATGGCGCTTTGGCCTATGCTGTCCCAGGCGTGGCCTTCCCAGATGCCGAAGTCCATTTCGCGCAGGCGATCGTCCGGATGAATGACCAAATCGGGGCGTAGCGATTGTGTGGCAATCGCCAGATGCTCACATCTTTGCAGCGTTGAATGGCGGGCGATCACGCGTTTTGGCAAGGCCTGCGCCAGGCGCTGCGCGGCCGCCTGCGTGGCGATCGGATCGGCGGGTACATCCAGCGCGCCATAGCAGGTGCCGGCAGCCACCAGCGGCTGGGCGTGGCGCACCAGCCAGAGGCCGGCGCCGGGCGGCATGGCGGGCGCGGGGCTCATGCCCAGCGCAGGGCCAGCGCCGCGCCCAGGTAAAAGCCGATTTCGCTGACCTGCTGCGTGGCACCCAGGCAGTCGCCGGTAAAACCTTTCAGGCGCAGCGCAAACCAGCGGGCCATCCAAGCGGCGGTGAGGCTGCTGCACCCTGTGGATGCTATTAAAAACAGAGCTGATTGCGCTTGCCAGACCAGCGCCAGAGGCACAAAACACCACAAAACGGCAGCGGCCAGCGCGGCGCCGGTGATCTGGTCGGCCAGCGGCTTGCTTTTGGATTGGGCCGTGTCGCCCACATGCGGCAGGCTGCGCACGATGAGCAGCGGCCACAGGCGCGACAGCACATGCCCGCCCGCCAGCGCAGCCAGCGCGGCCTGCAGGCTGTGGGCCCCCAGCAGCGCCAGCAGGCACAGCTTGGCCAGCAAGGCCAGCACCAGCGCCATGGCGCCAAAGGCGCCGATGCGCGAGTCTTTCATGATGTCGAGCGCCCGCTCGCGCTCGTGGCTGCCGCCCAGCCCGTCGGCCACATCGGCCAGGCCATCTTCGTGAAAGCCGCCCGTCATCAGCACCGTGGCGATGGTGCAGAACACCGCCGCCACAGCCGGGGCCAGCGGGTTGGGCGCCAGGGCCCAGTGCAGCGCGGCATAGACGCCCGCCGACAGCGCCGCAGCCAGCCAGCCAATGCCTGGGAAATGCGCCGCACTGGCACGCAGCATGGCCGGGCTGTAGCCCACCCAGTCGGCGAGACGCCCTGTGATGGGGATGCGGGTAAAAAACTGCACGGCCAGCAGGTAGTGGCGCAGGGCTTGCATGGGGCGGGGTTGTGGCAATGTCAAAATCAATAGCTATTAGCGCTTGATACATAAGCGCTAGTGCAGTGTTTTACGCTTGATG
>DCVY01000265.1:3464-5848 GCA_002327945.1 Acidovorax delafieldii
CTAGAGGCTATTTAGACCTTATTTCGAGCGCAGAAACAACCGGTAGGCCGGGTTCAGCGTTTCTTCCACGCAGGGGTAGCCCAGCGTGGCCAGAAAGGCGTCGAACGCTGTGGCGTCTTCGGGCGGCACCTGCAGGCCCACCAGGATGCGGCCATAGTCGGCGCCCTGGTTGCGGTAATGAAACAGGCTGATGTTCCAGGTGGGCTGCATCAGGCTCAAAAACTTGAGCAGCGCGCCGGGCCGCTCGGGGAACACAAAGCGCAGCAGGCGCTCGTCTTGCGCCAGCGCCGAGTGGCCGCCCACCAGGTGGCGCAGGTGTTCTTTGGCCAGCTCGTCGTGCGTCAGGTCGAGCGACTCGAAGCCGTGGCGCTCGAAATTTTTGGTGATCTTTTCCGACTCGCCCTTGCCGTGCGTGGTCAGGCCCACGAACACATGGGCGCGCGTGGCGTCGCTGATGCGGTAGTTGAACTCGGTCACGTTGCGCGGGCCGCCGGGCAGGCCGCCAATCACTTCACAGAAACGCAGGAAGCTGCCGCGCTCTTCGGGAATGGTCACCGCCAGCAGCGCCTCGCGCTCCTCGCCCACCTCGGCGCGCTCGGCCACGAAGCGCAGGCGGTCGAAGTTCATGTTGGCGCCGCACAAAATGGCAGCGTAGGTCTCGCCCCTGGTTTTGTTTTTGGCGACGTATTGCTTGATGGCGGCCACGGCCAGCGCGCCCGCCGGCTCGACGATGCTGCGCGTGTCCACAAACACGTCCTTGATGGCGGCGCACACGGCATCGGTGTCCACGGTGATGTATTCATCGACCAGCCCCTGCGCCACGCGAAAGGTCTCTTCACCCACCAGTTTGACGGCCGTGCCGTCGGAAAACAGGCCCACATCGGGCAGCGTGACGCGCTCATGCGCGTTGACCGATTGGATCATGGCGTCCGAGTCGTTCATCTGCACGCCAATCACTTTGATCTCGGGCCGCACGGCCTTGATGTAGTTGGCCACACCCGCCACCAGGCCGCCGCCGCCAATCGCCACGAACACGGCATCAAGCTGGTTGCTGCCCAGCTTTTGCAGCTGGCGCAGGATCTCCATGGCAATCGTGCCCTGGCCGGCGATCACGTCGGGGTCGTCAAAGGGGTGCACAAAGGTCAGCCCCTGCTCTTGTTGCAGCCGCAAGGAGTGGTTGTAGGCATCGGAATAGCTGTCGCCGGCCAGCACCACCTCGCCGCCCAGTGCCTGCACGGCGTCGATCTTGAGCTGTGGCGTGGTGGTGGGCATCACGACCACTGCGCGCGTGCCCAGCTTGCGCGCGCTCATGGCCACGCCCTGCGCATGGTTGCCGGCCGAGGCGCAGATCACGCCCTTTTGCAACTGCTCGGGTGTGAGGTGGGCCATCTTGTTGTAGGCGCCGCGCAGCTTGAAGCTGAACACGGGCTGCTGGTCCTCGCGCTTGAGCAGCACTTTGTTGTGCAGGCGGCGGCTGAGGTTCTTGGCCGGCTCCAGGGCCGATTCGATGGCCACGTCATAGACGCGGGCGGTCAGGATCTTTTTCAGGTAATCGGAGGGGGTGAGATGCTGGGTCATGTGATGCAGAAGGTGCGCCGCCGCAGCCGGCGGTGGCGGGACAATCATCATAGGCGCAACGCCGGGCCGTCCGGCGCGCAGGGCATCGTTCGGGCCTTGCAGGCCGCACCGGCAGCGCGGCGCAGGCAAAAAAAAGCCCCAGGCGGTAAAGCCCAGGGCTGAATCCATCCTTTGAGGAGATGGAGGAGACAATCAGTGCATTGCGGCTGTTGGTGACCTTTTTGACAACCAACCCTTTTTCTCAAAAGAGCAACACATGGCGCTATCTTAGCGCGACGGATGCTGCAATGCAGCAAAATCCACGAAAAATAGTTGAAATGGCCTGCCCATTTCGTCAAAAAAACCACGTACCAACAAGGAGCGACAGACATGGAATGCACAGTCAGCTGGACAGGCGGGGCCGGAACGCGGTCAGGAATGGGGTTTGTGGCCGAAACGGGCAGCGGCCACACCATTGCGATGGACGGCGCCCCCGATGCCGTCAACCCCGCCAACGGCGGCCTAAACCTCGCCCCCCGGCCCATGGAAACCCTGCTGGCCGGCACGGGCGGTTGCACCGCCTACGACGTGGTGCTGATTCTCAAGCGCGGGCGCCACGACGTGCGTGGCTGCAGCGTCAAGCTCACGTCGCAACGGGCCGAGGTAGACCCCAAGGTGTTCACCGCCATCCACATGCAGTTCACCGTAACGGGCAAGGGCCTTGCGCCCGCCGCCGTGGAGCGCGCCATCGCCATGAGCCACGAAAAATACTGCTCGGCCAGCATCATGCTGGGCAAGACGGCGCACATCACCACCGGCTTCGAGAT
>DCVY01000265.1:5985-8750 GCA_002327945.1 Acidovorax delafieldii
GGGCGCGGGCAGTGCCACGGCGCCGGCATCGCGCGCGCAGGCTGCGTGGCGCTCTTCATCGTCCTGCATGCGGCGGACCACGGCACGCGAGGCCAGGTCGTCCGGCGGAAGCTTGGCCAGATGGCCCTGCAGGTGCTCGGACACTTGGTTTTCGGTTTCCACCACAAACCCCAGGCTCACGCGGTCACTCACCTTGGCCGCCGCCAGGCCCAGCGCAAACGCGCCCGCAAACCACAGCGGATTGAGCAGGCTGGGCCGGGCGCCCAGGGCGTCCAGCCGCTGCTGCGTCCAGGCCAGGTGGTCGGTTTCCTCGCGGGCGGCTTCCAGCAGGTGGCGGCGCAGCTGGGCATCGCGCGTGACGGCGGCCTGCGCCGTGTACAGGGCTTGCGCGCACACCTCACCTACATGGTTCACCCGCATCAGTGCGCCGGCCAGGCGTTTCTGGGCGGGGTCGAGTGCAGCCTCGGCAAAGGGGGCTGCGGGAGAAGCCTCCACCGCATGGGGTTTGGCGAACAGGGTGCGCAGCGCGGTGTCTGCAGCGCAAAGTAAAGAGTCCATGGCAGTATTCTGAGGAAGGATTGACTGGGTTGGGCACCAAATATGCTTTTGTAACCCCACTTTGCCGCTCTGCAACTGGGCAGGTACAGCGGAATGTTCCCGCATTCCCTGCGCACATTGGCCGGATGCTTGAAGGATAGCAACAGGTGTTACAGACAAGGTGGGCTGTTTTGGGTGGGTTGGCTGCTTATTGTTGCGGGTTGGCTGGCGTAGGGTTGCTGGGCTGCCATTTTGCGCAGTTCAGGGATGGCACAGGTGTTGTCAGGGTGCACAGGCAGTCTGCGTGAGGCGGTTGAAATGTTGCAGTGCCGCAACGAAATTGACCCTGCGTGCGGATTTCCTTTGCGCAACAACGCCCCGTCTGGTGCAATAACCGCAACTTCCCCACCAGGAGGTTGGCCCGGGGAACCGGTGGGACTGCGCTGGCGCTGTGCCCTAGACCTCCGAACCGGCGCCCATGTTTAACCTTGGAGTAACTCGCAATGAAAAAATCCCTGATTGCCCTGGCTGTGCTGGCTGCTTCCGGCGCCGCAATGGCCCAATCTTCCGTGACCCTGTTCGGTATCATTGATACCAACGTTAGCTACATCGACGGCATTGGCAGCACCAATGACAGCAAGTATGGTCTGGGCACCAGCGGCAACGCTACCAGCCGTCTGGGCTTCCGCGGTGTGGAAGACCTGGGTGGTGGCCTGAAGGCTGGTTTCCACCTGGAAGGCGAACTTTTCGGTGACGACGGCAGTGCTGGTGCTGGCGGCCTGAACTTCCAGCGCCGCTCCACCCTGAGCCTGATGGGCGGGTTCGGTGAAGTCCGCATGGGCCGTGATCAGACCGCTGGCTACGTCAAGACCAGCAGCTATGACCTGTTTGGCCAAGCTGGTATTGGTCAATTCGCCGGCTGGAGTGCCTGGGGTGCCGTCGGTCCTGATGCCAACGGTCAGCGCAAGAGCAACATGATCACCTACTTCACGCCTAGCATGAGCGGCTTCAGCGGCGCCATCGGTTATGGCTTCGACGAGCAGATCACGGGCAAGCTGGGCCGTTATGTTGGCGGCTATGTTGCCTATGACAACGGCCCTCTGAGCCTTGCTCTGTCGTACGACCAAAGCGACCTGGGTGCCGCTGCTGTTGGCATCACTCCAGCTCGCGCAATCGAGCGTGACGTCGTCACCCTGGGCGGCTCTTACGACTTCGGCATGGCCAAGCTGAACGGTATTTACCAGCGTCTGCAAGACGACGAAACCGGCCGTGCTGACAAGAAGGTCAACTCCTTCGCTCTGGGCGTTTCTGCTCCTGTGGGCGCCGGTGTTGTGAAGTTGCAATACGCACTGTACGACCAGGAAAACGTGGGCACGCGTGACAGCAAGGCTCACCACTACAGCCTGGGCTACGTCCACAACCTGTCCAAGCGCACCGCTGTGTACGGCACCGTGTCTTACATGGACAACAAGGACGTCTCGGCACTTCCACTGTCTGCCAAGGGCATGGGTAGCAACCCTGCCCGCGTTGGCGACAGCCAGACCGGCGTGCAAGTCGGTATCCGTCACTCCTTCTGATGACATGCTGGCCTTGTGCCAGCATTCACAGACGTGACCTAAAGCCACCCGTCGCAAGACGGGTGGCTTTTCCGTATGTGCGCCCAGCATGGGCGCACTCCCGCAGGTGCAAGTCCTCCCACAAGCCGATCACAGCGAGCGAAGTGAAGCGCAACTGCACGAGGGTGACCAAGTGTGGGAAGGAAGCGCGGAGCGTAAATCATGAGCCGATGGACAAGAATCGCATAGAAGGCGCGGCCAAGCAGGGCGAGCGGGCATGTAACCGCAAAGCTCTTGTGATCAAGGTGAGGTGGCGTAAATGCGGCGGTTGTGTGATGAAGGAGTGCGTTCTTACCTGGAGAGATCTCGCCTCATGCCTGAAAGGGCGACAGTGCAAACTGAGCGAGAAATTTTGGCCATGCGTTCAAGAACACGCTGGTGCCGGTGATGGCGATCACCGGGCTGCAACTGGGCGGGCTGATTGCCTTTGCCATCATCACCGAGACGGTGTTCCAGTGGCCGGGCATGGGGCTGCTGTTCATCCAGGCGGTGCCGTTTGACGACATTCCGGTGATGGCGGCCTATCTGTGCCTGATAGCGCTGATCTTTGGGGTGATCAACCTGGTGGTTGATCTGCTGTATTTTGTGGTCGATCCGCGCCTGCGCGTGGGC
>DCVY01000265.1:8759-10993 GCA_002327945.1 Acidovorax delafieldii
GAGCTGGGTTTTGAAGAGCTGTACACCGGCCGGCGCGTGAAAGAGGCCCTGCAGCTGTGCGGCGTGGATGAAATCCACGAAGGCATTGGGCGCACCGGCCTGGTGGCCGTGGTGCGGGGGCGCAGCCAATCGAGCGGCAGCATGGTGGGCCTGCGCGCCGACATGGACGCGCTGCCCATGACCGAGCACAACGACTTTGCCTGGAAATCATGCACGCAGGGGCTCATGCATGGCTGCGGCCACGACGGTCACACCGCCATGCTGGTGGGTGCCGCCCGCTACCTGGCCGAAACCCGCAGCTTTGACGGCACTGCGGTGCTGATCTTCCAACCCGGCGAAGAGGGCTTTGCGGGCGCCCGTGTCATGATGGAAGACGGCTTGTTCGACCGGTTCCCGGTGCAATCTGTTTTTGCCATGCACAACTGGCCCGCCATGAAGCCGGGCACCGTGGGCATCAACACCGGGCCCATGATGGCGGCGGCAGACCGCATCACCATCGAGATCACCGGGCGCGGCGGCCACGGCGCGCATGCCTACCAGACGGTGGATGTGGTGCTGGTGGCGGCGCACATCATCACTGCGGCGCAGAGCATCGTGGCGCGCAATGTGCGGCCCCTTGAAAGCGCGGTGGTCAGCCTGTGCGCCATCCAGGCGGGTGACCTGGGCGCTTTCAGCGTGTTGCCGGGCACCGCCACCCTGGTGGGCACGGTGCGCACCTTCGATCCGGCGGTGCAGGAGATGGTGGAGCAGCGCCTGAAAGAGCTTTGCAGCGCCATTGCCCTGGGGTTTGGTGCCACGGCCACGCTGCACTACGAGCGCATGTATCCCGCCACCATCAACACCGAGAGCGAGGCCGTGTTTGCTGCCGACGTGGCCGAGTCCCTGGTGGGCGCCGACCATGTGGTGCGCGACCTGGAGCCCAGCATGGGGGCGGAAGATTTTTCGTTCATGTTGCAGACCAAGCCTGGCGCCTACCTGCGTCTGGGGCAGGGCACGGGCGCCAGCGGCAGCGCGCTGCACAGCAGCCGGTATGACTTCAATGACGATGTTCTGCCGCTCGGATCAGCGCTGCATGCCAGCCTGATCGAGCAGGCCATGCCGCTGCCGATGCCCTGAATCTCACGTGGTTTCCGCTGAAAAACTGATTTCTTGTTCCCATCCACCCGCAGAACCTGGGCACATTGCCTGCCACGCGGTGCAGGAGGGACGGATTTGAACCTGGAAACGGCAGTTGACCGCTGAGCCTAAAACCGGCAGTTGACCGCTTTGTATCCCTTCGCGAGCCGCATGAAATCTATCGTGGATGGCTNNCTCGGGGCGCCATGCGGCGTTGCTTCTCCTTGCGGGCAGTACGGGCAGTACGGGCAGTACGGGCAGTACGGGCAGTAAGCCCGCCGCGTCCTCGCCCTTGCAGGGTGCAGGCCTGGCGGAGACAGGCCTTCTTCGCGCTGCCCAACACCACGCAGGTGCTGTTGGAGCCGCAGCGCTCAGTCTTGCCTGGCGCCCCGATCACGGCACCGGCGGGCGTATCCAACGGCCGTTTCTAGGGTGAGCGGTTGAGCCCCCCCGGAAAGAGGCGCTTTTCACGCGCTGGAAGCAGGGCAGCGCACCGTGTTCGTTGTGGGGCGTTGGCTTTCAGCGGCTCAGCGCGCCAACACTGCCGCCAGCGCCACTCCGGTGTGCGTGCCCGCGGCCACGATGCCCTCCGGGGTGGCCGCGGCCACGATGCGCCCGCCTGCGTTGCCGCCCTCGGGGCCCAGGTCCAGGATCCAGTCGGCTTCGGCGATCACGTCCAGGTCGTGCTCGATGACGATGACGCTGTGGCCGCCATCCACCAGGCGGTGCAGCACGCGGATGAGCTTGTCCACGTCGGCCATGTGCAGGCCCACCGTGGGCTCGTCCAGCACGTACAGCGTGTGCGGCGCCTTCTGGCCCCGGCGGCCGACTTCGTCGCGCACCTTGGTCAGCTCGGTCACGAGCTTGATGCGCTGCGCTTCGCCACCGCTCAAGGTCGGCGACGGCTGGCCCAGCGTGAGGTAGCCCAGGCCCACGTCCTGCAAGAGCTGCAGGGGGTGCGCAATGCTGGGCATGGTGGCGAAGAAGGCCACGGCCTCGTCCACTTCCATCTGCAGCACGTCGCCGATGTTCTTGCCGCGCCAGGTCACGGCCAGCGTTTCGGGGTTGAAGCGTGCGCCGTGGCAGGTTTCGCAGGGCACTTTCACATCGGGCAAAAA
>DCVY01000152.1:0-4071 GCA_002327945.1 Acidovorax delafieldii
GGTCAACTGCCGGTTTTAGGATAATAGCTGCGGACGCACGCTGGATAAGCGCCAGGAGGCTTTCGTCATCGGATTAATCCGCCGGGTTGTCCTGCCGGATTTGCAGTGCCTGCGCATAAAGCGCATTGCGCGGCGCGCCCGTGATGTCCGCAGCCAGCTTGACGGCAGTCTTGGTCGGCAACTCGCCCAGCAGCAGGCGCAGCACGCGTTGTGCGTCGGCGCCATCGTCCTGTGGAGCCAGCAGCGGATGCAGCAGGACGACGAATTCACCTTTCACCCGCTGCGCAGAACCTGCCAGCCAGGCCGCCAGATCCCGCGCAGGGTGTGTGGATATCTCCTCGAACTGTTTGGTGAGTTCGCGCGCCAGCGTCACCGGGCGCTCGCCCAGCACGGCCAGGGCGCCGGCCAGGTCCTCAATGCGGTGGGGGGCTTCCAGCAGCACCACGCAGCGGGTCTCCTCTGCGAGCTGCTGCACGGCAGTGGCCCGCTCGGCATTCTTGACGGGCAAAAATCCCGCAAAGAGAAAGCCCCCGCTTTCCGGGCTGTGCGCCACGGCACCGGCCACGCTCAAGGCCGTGGTGATGCTGCTGGCGCCAGGCAGGGGCAGGGCGCGCAGGCCGGCCGTGTGCACTGCGGCCACCAGGCGCGCGCCGGGGTCGCTGACGCCCGGCGTGCCCGCATCACTAACATAGACCACGCGCTGGCCCTGTTGCAGCCGCTGCACCACGGCCAGTGCGGCTTCGGCCTCGTTGTGCTGGTGCAAGGCCAGCAGTTGCGCGCTGGCTTTGTCGATGCCATAGGCGCGCAGCAGCGCCTGGGTGTGGCGCGTGTCCTCGCAGGCAATGGCGTCGGCCAGTTGCAGCACATGCAGCGCGCGCAGGGTGATGTCGGCCAGGTTGCCAATTGGCGTGGCCACAACATACAGCGCGCCCTGCGGATAATGCTGTGCAGCCGCCGCATCGCGTGCGGCGTTCAAGGCAGATGCGAAAGATGCGCTCAATGAATTTCCTTGGAAAAAAACCGGCCACTGCCCACCCAGCGGGCCCGGATGCCGCCAGCGGCAACACCACGCGACGACGGGGCAATGCGGCCGAAGACCAGGCGCTGGCCTGTTTGCAGGTTGCGGGGCTGAAGTTGCTGGAGCGCAATTATCGGACGCCCGGGCGCGGCGGGGGCGAGATTGATCTGGTGATGCGCGATCGTGACGGCACGCTGGTGTTTGTCGAGGTGCGCAGCCGCACCAACAAGGCCTTTGGTGGTGCCGGTGCCAGCATTGGCGCAGTCAAGCAGCGGCGCATCGTGTTTGCGGCGCGCCATTATCTGCTGCGCATGGCCGTGCCGCCGCCGTGCCGTTTTGATGTGGTGCTGGTGGATACCTCGGTGCAATGGCTCAAGGCCGCTTTCGACGCCCAATGAGACCCGCTGCCAAAAGGCCTGCGCAAGTGGCCAGAGACTACGGTTTGCTACAAAACCTATAACAACCCGCAGGTATCATCCTAGAAACGGCAGTTGACCGCTTACACCTCTTGCCAAGCCGCATGCAATCTATCGTTGATGACTTCGAAGGCGTTCACCCTTTGGGCGAGAGTGCTATGCACCCGCCAGCACCGCGCTCAGGGCGCCAAGCGGCGTTGCTCCTCCTTGCGGGCAGTATGGGCATGAGCCCGCCGCGTCGTCGCCCTTGCAGGGTGCAGGCNNGCGCTCAGTCTTGCCTGGCACCCCCCGGTCACGGCACCGGCGGGCGCATCCAACGGTCGTTTCTAGGATCATCGGGCTTCCATGCTAGAGCAACGCATTCAACAACACTTCATCGACAGCGCCGACCTGAAATACCAGGCCGCGCAGGCCCTCAGCGCGCCCATCGCCGCTGCCGTGCAGGCCATACTGGCCTGCGTGACCAGCGGCGGCAAGGTGCTGGCCTGTGGCAACGGACCTTCGGCCGCCCAGGCGCTGCAGTTTGCGGCCTTCTGCGTTGCTGGGTTCGAGCGGGACCGGCCCGAGCTGGCCGCGCTGGCCCTGACCTCCGACAGCACCTTGCTCACGGTGGCCGGGGGCGGCAGCGACGTAGCCCAGCAGTTTGCCCGCCAGGTGCGCGCGCTCGGCCAGGCGGGCGATGTCTTGCTGGCGTTCTCCGTCACCGGCAACGATGCCAACGTGATCGCGGCCACCGAGGCCGCCCATGAGCGCGACATGACGGTGGTGATCCTCAGCGGTCGCACCGGCGGCCAGCTGGCCACCATGGTGCGCGAGACCGATGTGCTGATCAGTGTGCCGCACGACCGCGCCGCGCGGGTGCTCGAGGTCCATGCGCTGGTGTTGCACTGCCTGTGCGACGGCGTGGATGCCCAGTTACTTGGAGAACAGGAAATACCGCTATGAAGCTGACCATGAACCGTACGGCCTGCACCCTGCTGGCCACCGCTGCGCTGGCCGCAGGTCTGTCTGCATGTGCCCCCCTGGTTGTCGGCGGGGCTGTGATGGGCGGCATGATGGCCGCGGACCGCCGCACCACCGGCACCCAGGTGGAAGACGAAGGCATCGAGCTGCGTGCGGCCAACCGCCTCCGGGAGACGCTGGGCGATCGTGCGCATGTCAACGTCACCAGCTACAACCGCCAGGTTTTGCTGACCGGCGAGGTGCCCACGGCGCAAGACCGGGCCACGGTGGAGCAGATCGTGGCGGGCGTGCGCAATGTGCGCTCGGTCGTGAACGATCTGGCGGTGATGCCCGGCAGCACGCTGGGACAGCGCTCCAACGATGTCCTGATCTCCGGCAAGGTGCGAGCGAGCTTGGTGGATGCCAAAGATATTTCTTCCAGCGCCTACAAGGTGGTGACAGAGCGCGGCGTGGTCTATCTCATGGGGACGGTCACTGCGCGCGAGGCTACCCGTGGCACCGAAATTGCCCGTGGCGTGAGCGGCGTGACCAAGGTGGTGCGGGTGTTCGAGATCGTCACGGAAGAGGATCTGCGCCGCAACAGCACCCAGCCGCCCCCAATCGTGACCACCGACAGCCCCTCGTCACAAGGCGAGTGATTAAGAGCCTGTCGGATTTTCATCCCGCGAGAGGCATTTGCTCAAAATTTGAGCGAATTTGATGCGCTACAAGGCAAAAGTTGTTTTGCAAATGNNTGATGCCTGCATGACGGTATGCAGCGCTGCGGGGATCTGCGCAGCGCCTTCAGGCCCGGTTCCAGGTCAGGCGCTTGACCAGGCTGGACGTGTCCCAGCGGTTGCCACCCATTTTCTGGACATCGGCATAAAACTGGTCCACCAGCGCGGTCACCGGCAGGCGCGAACCATTTCGGCGGGCTTCGTCCAGCACCAGACCCAGGTCCTTGCGCATCCAGTCCACGGCAAAACCGAAATCGAATTGACCGTCCACCATGGTCTTGCCGCGGTTGTCCATCTGCCAGCTTTGCGCCGCGCCCTTGCCGATCACGTCCAGCACCTGCTTCATGTCCAGACCGGCATTCTGACCAAAGGCCACCGCTTCGGCCAAACCCTGCACCAGCCCCGCGATGCAGATCTGGTTGACCATCTTGGCCAACTGGCCCGCGCCGCTGTGGCCCAGCAGGGTAAAGGCGCGCGAGAAGGCCATGGCCACCGGCTGGGCGGCGTCAAACGCGGCCCGATCACCGCCGCACATCACCGTGAGCATGCCGTTTTGTGCCCCGGCCTGGCCGCCGGACACAGGGGCATCGACAAACTGCAGCCCCAGTGCCTGGGCAGCGGCATACAGCTCGCGGGCCACATCGGCCGATGCTGTGGTGTGGTCCACAAAAATCGCGCCCGGCTGCATGCCCGCAAAGGCGCCGTCTGCACCCAGCGTGACCGAGCGCAGGTCGTCGTCATTGCCGACGCAGCAGAACACGATGTCGGCCCCCGCTGCTGCTTCGCGGGGAGTCGCTGCGTGCTGGGGGGCTTTGGCGCTTGTGTACTCCTTGCACCATGCTATGGATTTGGCGGCGGTGCGGTTGTACACCATGACTTCGTGGCCGGCCAGCGCGAGGTGGCCGGCCATGGGATAGCCCATCACCCCGAGGCCCAGGAATGCGACCTTGCGCGAAGG
>DCVY01000152.1:4135-18677 GCA_002327945.1 Acidovorax delafieldii
GCCTGCGCCGGCTTGGACGGCCCCCGAAAAGCGGCCGCCTGTGGCGGTTGCGCCGAGGCGCCGAAGGCGACTCAGGGGAGCATCACACGATCGCAAAGTGCTCTGTGCCCGAGGACAGATCGGTTGTCTTGGCGCGCTGGCTGTTGAGTTTGATCTGCAGGCGCAGGTCGTTGAGTGAGTCGGCGTTGCGCAGCGCATCTTCGTAGCTGATCACGTTGGCCTCATAGGCGTCGAACAGGGCCTGGTCGAAAGTCTGCATGCCCAGGTTGCGGCTCTTTTTCATGATTTCTTTGATCTCGGCGACTTCGCCCTTGAAGATCAGGTCGGCAATCAGCGGGGTGTTGAGCATGATTTCCACCGCCGCAGCCCGGCCCTTGCCGTCCTGCTTTGGAATGAGGCGCTGCGACACCAGGGCGCGCAGGTTGAGCGAGAGGTCCATCAGCAACTGGGCGCGGCGCTCTTCGGGGAAGAAGTTGATGATGCGGTCCAGCGCCTGGTTGGCGCTGTTGGCGTGCAGCGTTGCCAGGCACAGGTGACCGGTTTCGGCAAACGCCACGGCATGCTCCATGGTCTCGCGGTCGCGAATTTCACCCATCAGGATCACGTCGGGTGCCTGGCGCAGCGTGTTCTTGAGGGCTGCTTCCCAGCTGTCGGTGTCCAGGCCCACTTCGCGCTGCGTCACCACGCAGTTCTTGTGCGGGTGCACGAATTCGACCGGGTCTTCCACCGTGATGATGTGGCCAAACGAGTTTTCATTGCGCCAGTCCACCATCGCTGCCAGCGTGGTGGACTTGCCCGAGCCCGTGGCGCCCACCAGGATGCACAGGCCCCGCTTGGTCATGGTCACTTCCTTGAGGACCTGTGGCATCCCCAGGCCGTCAATGGTGGGCAGCGCGAGCGGAATCGTCCGCATCACCATGCCGACCTTGCCCTGCTGGATAAAGGCGTTGACGCGAAAGCGGCCAATGCCGGCCGGCGAGATGGCAAAGTTGCATTCCTTGGTGCGCTCGAAATCGGCCACCTGCTTGTCGCTCATGACGGCGCGCGCCAGCGTCAGGGTGTGGGTGCCGGTCAGGGGCTGGGGGGACACCTTGGTCACCTTGCCATCGACCTTGATGGCGGGCGGAAACTCTGCGGTGATGAACAAGTCGCTGCCATTGCGGCTCACCATCAGTTTGAGCAAGTCGTTGATGAATTTACTGGCCTGATCGCGTTCCATCAGAGTTCCTTTTGGGGGCTGGGTCTGCAGGACGGGTGTTCATTTCTGGTGGTCGCTCAGTCGGGCGCTCACGACCCGCAGGCGCAGCGACAGCTTGCGCGCCAGCAGCGCAACCAGGCTGGCGGCCAATGGGGGGTCTTCGGCCATCATCTGGTCCAGGCCTTCGGCGCTCAGCACCGCGATTTCGCAGTCGGTGAGGGTGGTGCAGGCCGAAAAGCGGATACCGCTGTCAAGCAGCGACATTTCGCCCAGGATGTCGCCCGGCCGGGTTTCGGCCAGGCGCAATTGCTCGCCCCAGGGCTGAAGGCGGTCCACGGCGATGGTGCCCGTGAGCAGCACCACCATGAAGTTGCCGTATTCATCCTGCCGGATCACGTCGCGGTTGGCTGGCACAGAGGCAAATTCAAAAAAGCGCTCCATGCGCTCCACGGCATCCTTGTCCAGGTGGGCCATGTATTTGTCCTTGGCCCACAACGCCTGCAGCAGCTTGCCGCCGCGGTTGGGGGGCAGGCGCTTGGCGGTTACTTCCACGGCCCGTGCCTCCCAGGGCACGAGCATGGATGTATCCACGCCCTGGCTGGCAAAGGCGGTGGAGAACAGCACCGAGTCGGTGTGATCTTCTGAAAGCCTGTCCCGGCGGGTGTTACGGCGCAGAAGGCTGAGAATGCCTTTCATAAATGGCTCCAATGTGCGGCGTCTGTTGCCGCGGTGTCAGAAGGGGATGCTGGCTGCAACGGGGACACGAATCAATCAACCCGGGAAATTCTCGGGGATCTTGGCTTTGCTGCGGGCCTCTGCGGGGCTGATGATGTTGCGCCGCACCAGATCGGTCAGGTTCTGGTCGAGCGTCTGCATACCCACGCTGTTGCTGGTCTGGATGGTGGAATACATCTGCGCCACTTTGGCCTCGCGGATCAGGTTGCGGATGGCGCTGGTGCCCAGCATGATCTCGTGCGCGGCCACGCGGCCCGAGCCGTCCTTGAGCTTGCACAGCGTTTGCGAGATCACGGCCTGCAGCGATTCGGACAGCATGGCGCGCACCATTTCCTTTTCTTCGGCGGGGAACACGTCGATGATCCGGTCGATGGTCTTGGCGGCGCTCGACGTGTGCAGCGTGCCGAACACCAGGTGGCCCGTCTCGGCGGCCGTCATGGCCAGGCGGATGGTTTCGAGGTCGCGCATTTCGCCCACCAGAATGGCGTCGGGGTCTTCGCGCAGCGCGGACTTGAGCGCGGCGGCAAAAGACAGCGTCATCGGGCCCACTTCGCGCTGGTTGATCAGGCACTTCTTGGATTCGTGCACGAACTCGATCGGATCTTCCACCGTGAGGATGTGGCCGTATTCGGTTTCGTTCAGGTAATTCACCATGGCCGCCAGCGTGGTGGATTTGCCTGAGCCCGTGGGGCCGGTCACCAGCACCAGGCCGCGCGGCTTCAGGGCCAGGTCGCCGAAGATCTTGGGCGCGTTGAGCTGCTCCAGCGTGAGGATCTTGCTCGGAATGGTGCGGAACACGGCAGCGGCGCCGCGGTTCTGGTTGAAGGCATTGACACGAAAGCGCGCCAGGCCGTCGATTTCAAACGAAAAATCGACCTCCAGAAACTCTTCATAGGTCTTGCGCTGCGAGTCGCTCATGATGTCGTACACCATGGCGTGCACGGTTTTGTGGTCCAGTGCATCCACATTGATGCGCCGCACATCTCCATGGACCCGGATCATGGGTGGCAGGCCCGATGACAAGTGCAGGTCGGAAGCCTTGTTTTTGACGCTGAATGCGAGCAACTGGGTAATGTCCACGGGTTCCCTCTCTCGTTTGGTACGCTTATTGTTCATTATGACCACGATTGATAACAAGCTTCAACAGGTTCGGGCTCGCATCGCGCAGGCCTGTGCTGCCGCAGGACGGGATCCCGCCAGCGTTGCCTTGCTGGCCGTTTCCAAAACCTTTGGTGCCGAGGCGGTGGTGCAGGCGGCTGCCGCCGGCCAGCGTGCGTTTGGCGAAAACTACATCCAGGAGGGGGTGGACAAGATTGCCGCAGTGGGGCGGGCGTTCGTGCCCGCGCTGCAATGGCACTGCATCGGCCCCATCCAGAGCAACAAGACGCGGCTGGTGGCCGAGCACTTTGATTGGGTGCAAACGGTGGACCGGCTCAAGACTGCCGTGCGTCTGTCGGCCCAGCGCCCGGACCATTTGCCGCCCCTGCAGATCTGCATTCAGGTGAACATCGACGGCGGCCCCACCAAGTCGGGGGTGGTGCCAGCCGATACGCTGGCGCTGGTGCGCGCTGTGGCAAGACTGCCACGCCTGCGGGTGCGCGGGCTGATGAGCATCCCGGACCATGCGCCCGATTTCGAAGCGCAACGGGCAATCTACCAAAGCGCCAAAGCGCTTTTTGACCAGATAGCGGCCCTGGGAGAGCCCGGGCTCGAAGACTTTGACACCCTGTCCATGGGCATGACCGCCGACCTGGAGGCCGCCATCCACGCGGGCAGCACCCTGGTGCGCGTGGGCACAGGCATCTTTGGCGACCGGACCAACCCGGTGCCCTGATCTCTCGCCACAACGCAGCGCGGGACCGCCGGGCGGTGCAGCGCAGGCCACGCAAACGTGCGCTGCAGCCCGTGCTAAGCTGATTTACCCCTTTGCGGCGTGCCGCCCGTGTGGTGGCCTGCAGCCTCACAACCCGTCAACGGAGACCTTTCATGCCCGGATTGTTGCCCGATATCGACCCCGATGGCCTGCTCGAATTCTCGGTGGTCTACACCGACCGAGCGCTCAATCACATGTCCCAGCGCTTCACGGGCGTGATGCAGGACATCCTGGTCACGCTCAAGGAGGTGTACCACGCCCACACCGCCGTGATCGTGCCCGGCAGCGGCACTTTTGGCATGGAGGCCGTGGCGCGCCAGTTCGCCAACCAGCAAAAAGTGCTCATCGTGCGCAACGGCTGGTTCAGCTACCGCTGGAGCCAGATATTCGATGCCGACAAAGGCCTGGATGGTGGCGCCGTGGTCTGCAAGGCGCGCCAGCAGGGCAGCGGCCCGCAGGCGCCCTGGGCACCGTGCCCGGCCGACGAGGTGGCTGCCACCATCCGTGCCGAAAAGCCCAAAGTGGTGTTCGCACCGCATGTGGAGACGGCCAGCGGCATCCTCTTGTCTGACGACTACCTGCGCACCCTGACGGCGGCGGCGCACGAGGTGGGCGCGCTCTTCGTGCTCGACTGCGTGGCATCGGGTGCCATGTGGGTGGACATGCAGGCCACGGGCGTGGACGTGCTGATTTCCGCGCCGCAAAAGGGCTGGAGCGGCTCGCCTTGCTGCGCCATGGTGATGTTGTCTGAGCGGGCGCGCCAGGCCATCGAGGGCACCACGAGCAGCAGTTTCTCGTGCGACCTCAAGAAATGGATGCAGATCGCCGAGGGTTACGAAAAGGGCCAGCACGCCTACCACACCACCATGCCCACCGACGGTCTGGTGCGCCTGCGTGACGTGATGCTCGAAACCCGCGCCTACGGCTTTGCCAACGTGCAGGGCGAGCAGATCGCGTTGGGCGCCAAGGTGCGCGCGCTGCTCGAATCGCGCGGCTTTCCCAGCGTGGCGGCCGAAGGCTTCAAGGCGCCCGGCGTGGTGGTGAGCTACACCACCGACCCCGGCATCCACAATGGCAAGAAATTCGCGCAGGTGGGGCTGCAGACCGCCGCTGGCGTGCCACTGCAATGCGACGAGGGGCCGGACTTCAAAACCTTCCGCATCGGCCTGTTCGGCCTGGACAAATGGCACAACGTGGAGCGCACCGTGGGCCATCTGTCCCGGGCGCTGGAGCAGATCGCGTCGGCGGGTTGAGAGAGACGGCCCGAGCGCTGCGATCCCTGCCCAGCGTGGTTGACCATGCACAACGCTGACCAAAGCCCTGCGCACCAGTCTTTGCGCGCTGCCAAGCGGCGGGCCCTGGGTCTGCTGCTGCTGGTGACCGCGGTGTTCCTGGTCACCAGCGTGGTTGAGCGTGGTCTGGCGCTCGACTGCGTGAAAGCCATGGCCGAGGCCGCCATGGTGGGTGCCCTGGCCGACTGGTTTGCGGTGGTGGCGCTGTTTCGCCGGCCGCTGGGGCTGCCCATACCGCACACCGCCGTTATCCCCCGCAGCAAGGATCGCATTGGCACTAACCTGGCTGCCTTTGTGCGCGACCGTTTTCTCGACCCGCCCTCCCTGCTAGCGCTGCTGCGGCGCCACGACCCCGCCCTGCGGCTGGCCCAATGGCTGGGTGATGCGGGCAACGCCAGCCTGCTGGGGCAGCAGGCGGCGCGGCTGCTCAGTGCGGCACTCGATACCGTGCAGGACGCGCAGATGGAGCGCTTCATCCGCAAGGCCGCGCGCACCCTGATTGGGCGGGTGGATCTGTCGGGCACCCTGGCCACGGTGCTGGGGGCGCTCACCCACAACGGGCGCCACCAGGCGCTGCTCGACGATGCGCTGGGCCGGCTGATTGGGGTGCTGCAGGGGGAGGGCACGCGCCACCTGATTGCCACCACCATCGTGCAGTGGCTCAAGAAAGAGCATCCCCTCAAGGAAAAAATGCTGCCCACCGACTGGCTGGGCGACAAGGGCTCGGCCATGATCGCCAACGCGCTCGAAGCCCTGCTGGCCGACGTGGCGCAGAACCCGCAGCACCAGCTGCGCGAACAGTTTGACGCGGCCGTGCAGCGGCTGGTGCTGCGGCTGCAGACCGATCCGGATTGGGCGCGCAAGGGCGATGAGATCCGGCGCTACCTGCAGACCAATGCCACCCTGGGCCGCTATGTGCAGGACTTGTGGCAAGGAATGCGCCTGGCCCTGCAGCGCGACCTGGCCGACGAGCACTCGGCCGTGGCGCGCAACGTGAATGCCATGGGCGCGTGGTTTGGCCGCTCGCTGGCGGGCGATGTGGCGCTGCGCCAGTCGCTCAACGAGCGGCTGGAAAGCTGGGTGCAGGGGCTGGCGCCCGATGCGGCGCAGTTTGCCGCGCAACACATACAGGACACGGTGCAGCGCTGGGACGCGCAGGAGTTGTCGCAGTTGATCGAGCTGAACATTGGCAAGGATTTGCAGTACATCCGGATCAATGGGACGGTGGTGGGTGGGTTGATTGGGCTGGTGTTGTTTGGGGTGTCACACGCGGGGGAGATTGGGCGGGCTTTGATGTCTGGGTGAGGTTGCGGTGGTTTTTGCTGTTGTGGCTGTGCTGAGGGTGGGGGTGGGGGTGGGGGCCGGGTCTCGGCCCTGCGTCCGGTGCACTTTCTTTCGCTTCGCCAAAAGAAAGTGAGCACCGGGTTTATGCCGACCGGCGGGTGCTTGTGGCCTGCGCCGCCACAAAGACTTTTGCCAAGCCACCCCGCAGACCTACCAGCCGCGCGCCCAGAACACGGCAATCACCGCCACCACGGGCAGCACATGCGACTGCACCATGACCAGCCGGCGCACTCGCTCCACCTCGCGGGTCTCGGGCAGCGCGCCGGTGGCGCGCAGATGGCGGCGCCAGCGCCGCAATGACAGCGTAGTCCCAATGGACAGCAGCACCATCACCACGAACAGCATGACCTTCAGGTGAAGCAGAGGCTGCGATAAGTACCAGGACATGCCCTTGATGCCCCACACCACGCGCACCAGGCCCGTGAGCAGCAACACCAGCGCCGTCACGCCATAAATCACGTCCAGGCGTACCAGCCGCTCGACCACGGCGGCGTTGAGCCATTCGGTGCGGCACAGCGCCGCCTGGCTCGACAGAAAGACCACCAAGGTCAGGATGGCCACCAGGTGCAGGCTGGCCAGGACGGCTTCGAGTGTCATTGCAGATCCTTGTAAACCCCGGCACCCCGGCACGCCGCGCAACACCCACTTGGGTTACGCCGCCGTCCAGAAGCCGGGTTGGCTGTAATTGTGCTTGAGAAAATCAATCCACAGGCGCACCCGCAGCGGCATGTGCTTGCGCTGGGGGAACACCACGTAGATGCCATTCGGCGGCGCGGCAAACTCCTCCAGCACCTCCACCAGGCGGCCGGCAGCAATTTCTGCTTCCACCTCCCAGGTGCTGCGCCAGGCCATGCCGTAGCCCGCTAGGCACCAGTCGTACAACACCTGGCCGTCCGTGCAATCCAGCGGGCCACCGGGCTTGAGGTGCACCACCTCGCTGCCACCGCCCGCGGCAGGCAAGCGAAATGCCCAGCCGCGCGTCTGCGAGGCCTCGCTCGACAGCGTAAGGCAGTCGTGCGCCGACAGCTCGCCCGGGTGGCGGGGCGTGCCGTGGCGCTGCAGGTATGCCGGCGTGGCCACGCACAGGCGGCGGTTGTCGGCAATGCGCACGCTCACCAGCGAGGAATCGGGCAGATCGCCCACGCGCACGGCGCAGTCAAAGCCCTCGCCCGCCAGGTCTGCCACGCGGTCGCTGAGGTTGAGTGAGATGGTCACATCCGGATGCGCCAGCCGAAAACGCGGCACCAGCGGCGCCACATGGCGGCGGCCAAAACCGGCGGGCGCGGTGATGCGCAAATGGCCTGTGGCCTTGACGCCGCCTTCCGACACGCTGGCCTCGGCATTGGCCACATCCAACAACAGGCGCTGGCAGTCTTCCAAAAACGCACTGCCTTCGTGCGTGAGGCTGATGCGCCGCGTGGTGCGCACCAGCAGCTTGACACCCAGATGTTCTTCCAGCGCATCCAACCGCCGCCCCATGATGGCGGGCGCCACGCCTTCTGCCTTGGCGGCGGCGGTGAGGCTGCCACGCGTGGCCACCGATACAAAGGATTCGAAGGCCTTGAGCTTGTCCATGGGCACTGATTATGGGGACAAATACCCAGCGGTTCGCGGGGCGTCGGCATGCTAAAAAATGGGGTGCAAACTGCAATTTGTAGCCTATTTACCCACCTCGCTTGCTGCTTTAAGCAGCGCAAGCACCACAACCACTTTTGCAAAAAAGTCATTGGTTTAGAGATATTCGAAAGCTTTATGCCGCCAGGCAATTGCAATACAGTCTGTCCATGGTTCGCGCCAGCGGGCCCAGTTTTTGTATTTCCCTTCCATTTTCTACGTTAGGTATCGCACCATGACTGCACGCACCTCTGTTCACGGCCTGCAAGTGGCCACCTCCCTGTTCCGCTTTGTGGAAGACCAGGTCTTGCCCGGCACCGGCGTGCAGAGCAGCGACTTCTGGAAAGGCTTTGACGCCATCGTGGCCGACCTGGCCCCGCGCAACATCGCCCTGCTGGCCGAGCGTGACCGCCTGCAGACCGAGCTGGACACCTGGCACAAGGCCCATCCCGGCCCCATCACCGACATGGCGGCCTACCGCCAATTTCTGGAAACCATCGGCTACCTGGTGCCTCAGCCTGCCGACGTGCAGGCCACTACCACCAATGTGGACGACGAGCTGGCCATCCAGGCCGGCCCGCAGCTGGTGGTGCCCATTCTGAATGCCCGCTATGCGCTGAACGCCGCCAACGCCCGCTGGGGCAGCCTGTACGATGCCCTGTATGGCACCGACGTCATCCCAGAAGCCGACGGTGCCGAAAAGGGCAAGGGCTACAACCCCGTGCGCGGCGCCAAGGTGATCGAATTCGCCCGCAACGTGCTCGACCAGAGCACCCCGCTGGCAACGGGCTCGCACAAGGACGCCACCGGCTACCGCGTGGAAGCCGGCCAGCTGGTGGTGGTGCTGAAAAATGGCAGCACCACGGGCCTCCAAAACCCCGCCCAGTTCACCGGCTACCAGGGCAACGCCGCCGCGCCCTCGTCGGTGCTGCTGCAGCACAACGGCCTGCACCTCGACATCCAGATCGACCGCGCCACGCCCATCGGCAAAACGGACGCCGCTGGCGTGAGCGACCTGGTGCTGGAAGCCGCCCTGTCCACCATCCTCGACCTGGAAGACTCGGTGGCCGCCGTGGACGCCGAAGACAAGGTGCTGGGCTACAGCAACTGGCTGGGCATCCTGCAGGCCACGCTGACCGAGTCGTTTGACAAGGGCGGCAAGACCATGACCCGCGGCCTGAACCCCGACCGCGTGTACACGGCCGCCAGCGGCCAGGGCGAACTGCGCCTGCACGGCCGCTCGCTCATGTTCCTGCGCAATGTGGGCCACCTGATGACCAACCCGGCCATCTTGTGGACCGACGCCCAGGGCACCGTGCGCGAGATCCCCGAGGGCATCATGGATGCGGTGGTGACCACCGCCATCGCACTTCACGACCTGCGGGGGCGTGGCAAAGATGGCATCCGCAACTCCCGCAAGGGCAGCGTCTACATCGTCAAGCCCAAGATGCATGGCCCCGCCGAGGTGGGCTTTGCCGCCGAGCTGTTCGGCCGTGTCGAAAAGCTCCTGGGCTTGCCCGACAGCACCGTCAAGCTGGGCATCATGGACGAGGAGCGCCGCACCAGCATCAACCTCAAAGCCTGCATCGCCGCCGCCAGCAGCCGAGTGGCCTTTATCAACACGGGCTTCCTCGACCGCACGGGTGACGAAATTCACACCGCCATGCATGCGGGCCCCATGGTGCGCAAGGGCGACATGAAGAGCAGCGCCTGGATCCAGGCCTATGAAAAGAACAACGTGCTGGTGGGCCTGTCGTGCGGCCTGCGCGGCAAGGCACAGATCGGCAAGGGCATGTGGGCCATGCCCGACCTGATGGCCGAGATGCTCAGGCAGAAGATCGCCCACCCCAAGGCTGGCGCCAACACCGCCTGGGTGCCCAGCCCCACGGGCGCCACCCTGCATGCGCTGCACTACCACCAGGTGTTGGTCAGTGATATCCAGATCGAGATGGAAAAGATCGATGCCAACGCCGAGCGCGACAACCTGCTGACCGGCCTGCTCACCGTGCCTGTGAGCGCCAACCCGAATTGGTCGGATGCTGAGAAGCAGCAGGAGCTCGATAACAACGCCCAGGGCATTCTGGGCTACGTGGTGCGCTGGGTGGACCAGGGCGTGGGCTGCTCCAAGGTGCCCGACATCCATAACGTGGGCCTGATGGAAGACCGCGCCACGCTGCGCATCAGCAGCCAGCACATGGCCAACTGGTTGCTGCATGGCGTGGTGACCGAGGCGCAGGTGCAGGAAACCTTCCGCCGCATGGCGACCGTCGTCGATCGGCAAAATGCCGGCGACCCGCTGTACAAGCCCATGGCAGGAAACTTCGACACCTCGCACGCCTACCGTGCCGCGGTGGAACTGGTGACCAAGGGCACTGAGCAGCCCAGCGGCTACACCGAACCCCTGCTGCACGCCTGGCGCCTGAAGCTCAAGGCGGCTGCATAAGAGTGCGCGAAGTTTGCGCATGCAGCCGAGTGCTTTTGCTATTTATTTAATAGCTTCTGGCGCTTAATGGATAAGCGCTAGCTGCATTCTAAAACTGGCACCTTTCGGGGTGCCTTTTTTGTCTCCGTCACCATTACACTGGGCTTCTCACCTCCTGGCGAGTGCCTTGATTGCCTGCATATGCCACAGCCTTCCCTCGATACCAGCGTCTGCCCTGTGTGCGGGCAAGGCAACCGGTGCGCCGTGGCCGCCGGGCAAGCTGCCGAGACCTGCTGGTGCATGTCGGTGCAGTTTTCGGCCGCAGCCCTGACGGCAGTTCCAGACGCACTGCAGGGGCGCGCGTGCATCTGCCCGGCTTGCGCGGTCTGGGCCCCGCAAAGCGCAGACCTGAAGCCACCCGCCGNNGCGGTGTTTCACGCTATCTGGCACATGAAAAAAGCGTCTTTTCGGCCCTGGCGGTGTTGAAAATCCTCGCGATACCACCCGGTATCGCTGCGGTTTGCACCGTGCCGGAACCAAAAAGCCATCTTTTCTTTATTTGTCCCATCAAGCGCAAAACACTGCACCAGGAGCCTGCCGGACTTTCAGCTTTCCAGGGGTGATTGCTTAATTCATAAGCAAATTCGAAGCGCTACAGGGCAAAATTTTGGCGCTCAATCAGGCCAGCAGCGCATTCACCCGCTTGACGTAGGCCGCCGGGTCGTCAGGCAAGCCACCCTCGGCCAGCAGCGCCTGGTCAAACAGGATGTGCGCCAGGTCGTGAAAGTGCACGCTGCCGTCGAGCTTTTTCACCAGCGCGTGCTCGGGATTCACCTCCAGCACAGGCTTGGTTTCGGGCGCCTGCTGGCCGGCCTGCTTGAGCATGCGGGCGAGCTGCGTGCTCATGCCGTCGTCCTGCACCACCAGGCAGGCGGGCGAATCGACCAAGCGGGTGGTCACGCGCACATCCTCTGCCTTGTCCTTGAGGGCCTCTTTCAACTTGGCAAGCACGGGCTTGAAGGCTTCCGCAGTTTCCTCGGCCGCCTTCTTCTCGGCCTCGTCCTGCAGCTTGCCCAGGTCCACGGCGCCCTTGGCCACGCTTTGCAGCGGCGTGCCATCAAAGTCTTGCAGGTAGTTCAGCGCCCACTCGTCCACGCGGTCGGTCATCAGGAGCACTTCGATGCCCTTTTTCTTGAAGACTTCCAGCTGCGGGCTGTTCTTGGCGGCGGCCAGGGTGTCTGCGGTGATGTAGTAGATGGCCTCCTGGCCTTCTTTCATGCGCGCCTTGTAGTCGGCAAAGCCCACGGTGACCGTGTCGCTGGTGGTGCTGGCAAAACGCAAGAGCTTGGCCAGGCGCTCGCGGTTGGCAAAGTCTTCGCCCAGGCCTTCTTTCAGCACCGCGCCGAATTCGGCGTAGAACTGGCTGTATTTGCCCTCTTTGGCCTTGTCGTCGGCATCGACCACGTCAATGACATCGCCGTTGGTGCCTTCGGCGGGGGCGTCATGCCGGTCGTGCTTGGCCAGGTCTTCGAGCATGGAGAGCACGCGCTTGACCGAGCCATCGCGGATCAGGCGCACGTCGCGGCTTTCCTGCAGTAGCTCGCGGCTCACGTTCAGTGGCAGGTCGGTCGAGTCGATCACGCCCTTCACAAAGCGCAGGTAGCTTGGCATCAGCGCCTCGGCGTCGTCCATGATGAAGACGCGCTTCACATACAGCTTCACGCCAGCCTTTTTGTCGCGGTTCCACAGGTCGAACGGCGCCTTGGCAGGGATGTACAAGAGCTGTGTGTATTCGGTGTTGCCCTCGACGCGGTTGTGCGCCCAGGTCAGCGGGGCTTCGTAGTCGTGGCTGATGGTCTTGTAGAACTCTGCGTACTGCTCGTCGGTGATGTCCTTCTTGGGGCGGGTCCACAGGGCGCTGGCCTTGTTGATGGTTTCCCATTCGCCGGTCTTGACCATGCCGCCGGGCTGACGGCCGCCGTTTTCGTCATTCGGGTTGATGAGCTCGCCGTCTCTCCACTCTTCCTTTTCCATCAGGATGGGCAGGCTGATGTGGTCGGAATATTTGCCGATGATCGACTTGAGCTTCCAGGCGTTGAGGTATTCCTCGGCGTCGTCGCGCAGGTGCAGGATGACACTGGTGCCGCGCGCGGCGCGGGTGATGGTTTCGACCTCGAAGTCGCCTGAACCGCTGCTCACCCAGCGCACACCGTCCTCGGCTTTCAGGCCCGCACGGCGCGATTCCACGGTGATCTTGTCGGCCACGATGAAGCCCGAGTAAAAGCCCACGCCGAACTGGCCGATGAGTTGGGCGTCCTGCTTCTGGTCGCCCGAGAGCTTGCCCATGAAGTCCTTGGTGCCGCTCTTGGCAATCGTCCCCAGGTGATCGATGGCCTCCTGCTCGCTCATGCCGATGCCGTTGTCGGTGATGGTGAGCGTCTTGGCGGCCTTGTCGAAGCTCACGCGCACTTCCAGGTTGGGGGCATCCTCGTACAGCGCATTGTTGTTCAGCGCCTCAAAGCGCAGCTTGTCGCAGGCGTCCGATGCGTTGGAGACCAGTTCGCGCAGGAAGATTTCCTGGTTCGAATAGAGCGAATGGGTGACCAGATGCAGCAGCTGGGCAACTTCGGCCTGAAACGACAGGGTTTGTTTGCTCATGGTAATTTTTCTCGCGTTGGAATCAATGAAATATGCGCGACAGGGTACAAGCACGCGCCTGCGAACTTATGGGCAGATGGCAAAGGTTTCAAGCCCCCGCCCACTTCGACCAGGGAGCATGCGGCGGCGCCGGCATGCACTCAGAGGCTGGGTTTTTTGGCGTGCAAGGCGGGCACGGGCAAAAGACTCTCCGCCTCTCAGAACGTGTTCACGATCTCAGAACCGCTCGTTGGGCGACAGGTAGCGCCACTGACCCACCGGCAAATTGCCCAGGGTCACGCGGCCGATGCGGATGCGCTTGAGTCCCACCACACGCAGGCCCACCAGCTCGCACATGCGGCGGATCTGGCGCTTCTTGCCTTCGGTGAGCACAAAGCGCAACTGCTCGGGGTTCTGCCAGTCGACTTTGGCGGGCTTGAGCGGCTGGCCATCGAGCGCCAGGCCGTGGCACAGGCGCGCCAGCTGATCGGCCGGGAACACCGCCTGCACGTTGGTGGCCACATCGCCATATTGCACGCGCACCAGGTATTCCTTGTCGACGGTGGAGTCCTCGCCGATCAGCTGGCGCGCCACGCGGCCATCTTGCGTGAGCACCAGCAGGCCCACCGAGTCGATATCCAGCCGCCCGGCGGGCGCCAGTCCGCGCAGTTGCGGCGGCGAAAAACGGTTGCGGCTCGGGTCATCGCGCCAGTGGGTGCGCGGGTTGACCAGCGCCACGGCGGGCGTGTGCCCATCTTCGGCCTGGCCGCTCACGTAACCCATGGGCTTGTGCAGCAAGATGGTGACGCGCTGGTCCTGAAACCCCTGGGCGACCTTGTCAACTTCAATGCGGTCGGTGGGCAGCACCTGCAGGCCCATCTCTGCCACCTGGCCGTTGACCTTGACCCAGCCCTGGGCTATCCAGTCGTCGGCCTCGCGGCGCGAGCACAGGCCCATCTCGGCCATGCGTTTGTTCAGCCGCGCTGTGGCGGGGTCCTTGCCGGCAGTCGGAGCGGGGTTGCCCCTGGCCGGCGAAGGTGCCGTGCGGGGCGGCGTGGGCTGCAGAGTGGGCCGCGGCACCGGGGCGGCGGGCGTTGCCGGGCGTGTGGGCGCGGCCTGCACTGCCGGCGGCGGTCGCCGCAGCACGGGACGGGGCAGTGGCTTGGTGTCGGAGGCGGCAGCCGGCGGCGGCACTGTGGGGCGGTTGGAAGAAGGCATTGGCGCTATTTTCGCCGCTTGGGCAGGCCGGCGGCCAGATGGGATGGAAACCGCCCAGCGCACGCCTGCGGCAGACCCCCTGGTGGCGGCCCTGGCTTGCTGATGGACTCCATCACATCCCCATAAGAGTCACCCCAGCAGCCCGCCGCGTCGCATCCCTTGCAGGGCGCAGGCCTGTCGAAGACAGGTCTTCTTCGCGCTGTCCAACA